>NZ_CP009438.1:6537850-6842966 GCF_000761215.1 Streptomyces glaucescens
GCGAAGGTGGCCGCGAAGACGCCGATGGCCCGGGAGCGCTGCCGCGGGTCGGGGAAGAGGCTGCCGACGATCGCGAGACCGGAGGGCAGCAGGGTCGCGCCGCCCAGGCCCATCAGCACCCGGCAGGCGATGAGCAGTTCGGGACTCGGTGAGAGGGCGGCGCCCGCCGAGCCGAGGCCGAAGACGACGGCGCCGCCCAGCAGGAAGCGGAGTCTGCCGTAGCGGTCGCCGAGGTTGCCGAAGGCGATGAGCAGGGACGAGACCACGAAGCCGTAGCTGTCCAGGATCCACAGCGCCTGGTCGGTGCCCGGGGTGAGGGCGGAGGTGATGCCCGGCATCGCGAGGTAGAGGACGGAGCCGTCCATCGCGACGAGCGCGACGGGGCCGAGGACGATGAGCAGTCCCAGCCGGGCCCGTCGGCCGGCTCGTTCCGCGGCTAAGTCGAGGGAGGACACGGGGGCGACCTTTCGGGAGGGAGGACGAGGGGGCGAAGGGGCGGCGTGCGGCGGCCCGCGGCACGGGTGTACCGGTGCGGCCCGTCGGTTGCTCGGCCCGCCGGCCCTTCGACGCGTACGCCGTACGCGGGCGGCGCGTACGGCGTACGCTAGCCCTCGGCGTGCGGTGTACGCAAGGGTGTGCGTGCGGTGTACGCAAACCGCCGGTTAGACTGCGCCATGGCCATCGACAAGCAGCCCCGGCAAGCGAGTTCACCGGGCCTGTCGCGGGACGTCATCGTGGCGGCCGCGCTGCGCGTCGCCGATGCCGAGGGCGTCGCCGCGCTCTCGATGCGGCGCCTCGCCACCGAGCTGGACTCGGGAGTCATGTCCCTCTACCGGCACGTGGCGAACAAGGACGCCCTGCTCACCGCGATCACCCAGGCGGCGTGCGACGAGCACCCGTATCCCGACCCCGCCCCGGACGACTGGCGGGAGGCGATGCGGCTCGCGGCGCGGCTGGACTGGGAGGTGTACTGCGCCCACCCCTGGGCGCTGGTGACCTCCAGCTCCGCCCGGCACTTCTCCGACACCACCTGCCTCGACTGGATGGTGGACGCCCTCGCGGGGCTCACCGACGACCCCGATCTCGCGCGGTCGTTCGCGATCGCCGTGTGGTCGTACGTGCAGGGCGTGTGCATCCAGCACGTGGCGCAGCAACTGCTGCCCGGCGGGGACGAGCGGGAGCAGTCACCGCTGCGCGCCACCGAGGCGGACTTCGAGACGGGGCTGGAGACCCTGCTCGACGGGATGGAGCAGCGGGCGCTCCGTACCGCGCCGTCCCGGGCGCCGCGCACCTTCTCCGCACCCGGCGGCCGGCCGCCCGCCTGACCAGGCGCACGCGCAACCGGCCGCGGGGCGACGCGAGCTGACGGTGGATCAGCGGGCCGGGAAGGGCGCGGCGCGGCGGGCCGCGGGGCCGGTCAGGGACGTACCAGGAGCTGGAGCCGAAGGTGCAGCGCGAGGCGCGGCAGACGGGGGCGCCGTACTCGACGGGGCGGCCGGTGTCGTCGTAGGCGGTGCGCTCCATGGTGAGCAGCGCCGCGCCCACCGGCTCGTCGAGCAGGGCCGCCTCCTCCGCCGCGCGCAGCGGGCGCCCACGGCCCGGCGGGCGCTGTGCGAGGTGAGTCCCGCGGCGCGCGGCATGCGGTACAGGCCGGTCGTCGTCAGCCGGCCGGTGTCCAGGTCGAGCAGGCCGGGCGGCGGGAAGTCGCACAGGCGCGCCACCGGCCGGCCGAATCCTGTCCGGCGCCCCGCAGGTCTCATAGAGGCTGCTCGGTTCGAGCGGGCGGCGGACCTGGCGGTGCACGACCCGGGTGCCGACGCCGCGGCGCACCAGAGGGCTTGTCCATACATTCGGACCTGATCGTGAAATGATGTCTTGACAAACCATTGACAGCGGGCCCGTCAGGGGATGGAATCCGGTCTCGACGCAAGAGCCGCAAGCCGCACGCAGCCGCAAGGCCGCAAGGCAGCACAGCCGCACAACGGAACAGCCCCAAGGCAGAACAGCCCCAGGCGCAGCACCGCAGGCGCAACAGCCCCAACGCGAAACAGCCGCAAGGCAAGAGCCGTGCTTCCCCCGTCGCACAGTGAGGTGCAGGAAATGGACCGCACTCCTCGGGACCGCTCGTCCCGCTCCCGCTCCCGCAGCACCACCTCAGCCCTGGCCGTGGCAGCGGTCGCGGCCCTGGCCCTCGCCGGCTGCTCCAGCGGATCCGGCGGCAAGAAGGCCGAGGAGTCTGCGCAGGGCGCCGCCGCGGGCAAGGCCTCCACCCCCCGGATGACGGTCGCCCTGATCACCCACCAGTCACCCGGCGACACCTTCTGGGACATCGTCCGCAAGGGGGCGGAGGCCGCCGCCGCCAAGGACAACATCAAGCTGGTCTACTCGGCAGACCCGGGCGCGGGCAACCAGGCCGGCCTGGTGCAGAACGCGATCGACCAGAAGGTCGACGGCATCGCCGTCACCCTCGCCAAGCCGGACGCCCTCAAGGACGCGGTGAGCAGGGCGAAGGTGGCCGGTATACCCGTGGTCGGCCTCAACTCCGGTGTCAGCGAGTGGCGCGAGCTCGGGCTCCTGGAGTTCTTCGGGCAGGACGAGACCGTGGCCGGTGAGGCGCTCGGCAAGCGGCTGAACGAGTCCGGCGCCGCAAAGGCCGTCTGCGTCATCCAGGAACAGGGCAACATCGGCCTCACCCAGCGCTGCGACGGCGTACGGAAGACCTTCTCCGGCGACACGGAGACCCTGTACGTCAACGGCACCGACATGCCCTCGGTGAAGTCCACCATCACCGCGAAGCTCAAGGAGGACGACGCCGTCGACTACGTCGTCACCCTCGGCGCGCCCTTCGCGCTGACGGCGGCGCAGTCGGTGGCGGAGGCCGGGAGCAAGGCGAGGATCGCCACCTTCGACCTCAACAAGCAGCTCACCGGCGCCATCGCCGACGGCCGCGTCGAGTTCGCCGTCGACCAGCAGCCCTACCTCCAGGGCTACCTGGCGGTCGATTCCCTGTGGCTCTACGAGAACAACGGCAACTACAGCGGCGGCGGCGAGCAGCCCGTGCTGACCGGCCCGGCGTTCGTCGACAAGTCGAACGTCGGCCGGGTCGCCGGGTTCGCCGCCAAGGGAACCCGGTGATGAGCACGTCCCGGCAGGCCGCGCCGGTGGTGCCCGCGCCGCCCGCGCCCGGCCCGAAGGAGACCGACGGGCGCACCGCCCGGCGCCCGCTCGCGCTGCGGCTGCTGGCCCGGCCGGAGACGGGCGTCTTCCTCGGCGCCGTCGCGGTGTTCGTGTTCTTCCTGTTCGCCGCGCCCGCGGTGCGCGACGGCAGCTCGATGGCAAACATCCTCTACCAGTCGTCGACGATCGGGATCATGGCGCTTCCGGTGGCCCTGCTGATGATCGGCGGCGAGTTCGACCTGTCGGCCGGCGTCGCGGTGATCACGTCCGCGCTCACCGCGAGCATGATCAGCTACCAGCTCACGATGAACGTCTGGGCCGGTGTGCTCGTCGCCCTCGCCGTCTCGCTCGGGGCCGGCCTGCTCAACGGCTGGATGCTGGTGCGGACCGGGCTGCCGAGCTTCCTGGTCACCCTCGGCACCTTCCTGATCCTCCAGGGCGTCAACCTGGCCGTCACCAAGCTGATCACCGGCAACGTCGCCACCGACGACATCGGTGACATGGACGGCTTCGGCCAGGCCGAGGCGGTCTTCGCCTCGTCGTTCGGCGTCGGCGGCGTCCAGGTGAGGATCACCGTCGTGTGGTGGCTGGTCTTCGCGGCCCTCGCCACCTGGGTGCTGCTGCGCACCCGCTACGGCAACTGGATCTTCGCGGTCGGCGGGAACCAGCAGAGCGCGCGGGCCGTCGGCGTGCCCGTGACGTTCACCAAGGTGTCGCTGTTCGCGCTGGTCGGCCTCGGCGCCTGGTTCGTCGGCATGCACCAGCTGTTCTCCTTCAACACGGTGCAGTCCGGCGAGGGCGTCGGCCAGGAGCTGATCTACATCGCCGCGGCGGTGATCGGCGGCTGTCTGCTCACCGGCGGCCACGGCTCCGCGATCGGCCCGGTCTTCGGTGCTTTCATGTTCGGCATGGTGCAGCAGGGCATCGTCTACGCGGGCTGGAACCCGGACTGGTTCAAGGCCTTCCTCGGCGTGATGCTGCTCGGCGCCACCCTGATCAATCTGTGGGTCCGCAGGACCGCGACCCGGAGGTGAGCCACCCATGACCACCGTGACCGAGACACCGCTCGTGGAACTGCGCGGCGCCGGCAAGTCGTACGGCAACATCCGCGCCCTGCACGGCGTCGACCTCACCGTCCGCCCGTCCACGGTGACCTGCGTGCTCGGGGACAACGGAGCCGGCAAGTCCACCCTCATCAAGATCGTCTCCGGGTTGCACCAGCACACCGAGGGCGAGTTCCTGGTCGACGGGGAGCCGGTCCGCTTCTCCTCCCCGCGCGAGGCCCTGGACCGGGGCATCGCCACCGTCTACCAGGACCTGGCGACCGTGCCGCTGATGCCGGTGTGGCGGAACTTCTTCCTCGGCTCGGAGCTCACCAAGGGCGTCTGGCCCCTGCGCCGCCTCGACATCGAGCGGATGAAGCGGACCGCCGACGAGGAACTGCGCGAGATGGGCATCGTCCTCGACGACCTCGAACAGCCCATCGGCACCCTCTCCGGCGGCCAGCGCCAGTGCGTCGCGATCGCCCGCGCGGTCCACTTCGGCGCCCGGGTGCTGATCCTCGACGAGCCGACGGCCGCCCTCGGCGTCAAACAGTCCGGCGTCGTCCTCAAGTACGTCGCCGCCGCCCGCGACCGCGGCCTCGGCGTCATCTTCATCACCCACAACCCCCACCACGCCTACCTGGTCGGCGACCACTTCAGCGTGCTGCGCCTGGGCACCCTGGAACTCTCCGCCGACCGCAGCGAGGTCGGGCTCGAAGAGCTGACCAACCACATGGCCGGAGGCGCCGAACTCGCCGCCCTCAAGCACGAGCTCGCCCAGGTGCGCGGCGTCGACGTCGACGAACTCCCCGACGAGGAGGACCTGCGGGCCGCCGCACCGCGCCCCCCGTCGCGCCCCCCGTCCCCGTCGTCCCCGTCGTCCCCGCAGTCCCCGTCGTCCCCGGAAGGCAGCTCCTGACATGGCCCCCGCGCTCGACCGCATCCGGGTGGGTTCCGCCCCGGACTCCTGGGGCGTCTGGTTCCCCGACGACCCGCGCCAGGTGCCCTGGGAACGCTTCCTCGACGAGGTCGCCGAGGCCGGATACTCCTGGATCGAGCTGGGCCCGTACGGCTACCTGCCGACCGACCCGGCCCGGCTCGCCGACGAGCTGGCCGAACGGGACCTGAAGGTCTCCGCGGGCACCGTCTTCACCGGCCTGCACCGCGGCCCGGCCGTCTGGGAGTCCACCTGGGAGCACGTCGGCCGGGTCGCCGCGCTCACCCGGGCCATGGGCGCGCGGCACCTCGTCGTCATCCCCTCCTTCTGGCGGGACGACAGGACCGCCGAGATCCTGGAACCGCCGGAGCTGACCGCCGAGCAGTGGGCCCACCTCACCAAGGGCATGGAACGGCTCGGCCACGAGGTGAAGGAGTCCTACGGCCTGGACATCGTCGTCCACCCGCACGCCGACACCCACATCGACACCGAGGCGCACGTCGAGCGGTTCCTCGACTCCACCGACTCCGGCCTGGTCAACCTCTGCCTGGACACCGGGCACTACGCCTACTGCGGCGGCGACAGCGTCAAGCTGATCGAGACGTACGGCGAGCGCATCGGCTACCTCCACCTCAAGCAGGTCGACCCGCGGGTCCTGGCCGAAGTGGTCGCGGACGGCGTGCCGTTCGGGCCCGCGGTGCAGCGCGGCGTGATGTGCGAACCGCCCGCCGGGGTGCCGGACCTGGAACCCGTCCTGGTGGCGGCGCAGCGCCTCGGCGTGGAGCTGTTCGCCATCGTCGAGCAGGACATGTACCCCTGCGAGCCGGACAGGCCCCTGCCGATCGCGATCCGCACCCGCAGGTTCCTGCGCTCCTGCGGGGCCTGAGCCCCGGCGCGGCCGCGGTCCCGCCGCACACTGCCCGGTGGCCCGGGCGGCCCGCCCGCCCGACCGACCGTCCTCGGGGGCACGGTCCGGCCGGTCCGCCGCCCCCCGGCGTCCTCAAGGGCTCTTGTGCCGCCGGTAATGGCGGGCGACCCGGGTGCGGTTGCCGCAGCGGGCGGGGGAGCACCAGCGGCGGCGGGGGTGCGCCGGCAGGAACAGCAGGACGCAGTCGTCGGCCTCGCACTCCTTGACCCGGGTGACCGCCGGGTCGGCCAGCAGCGCGGCGGCGGCCTCCGCGAGCAGCGCGGCGAGCCGGGTGCCGAGCGGACCGCTGCGACGCGGCGCGACGACGACCGTCGCCCCGTCCCAGTCCGGGACGAGGACGGCCGGTGCGGCCCGCTGGGCGTCGGCGAGACCGCGCAGCGCGGACTGCGGCGGCCGCCGCCCATCCAGCAGGGCGCGCAGCGCCGCCTCGGTGTGGGCCCGCACGGCCCGGACGGGGGCGAGGTCGGCCTCGGTCGGCGCGGGACCGTCGGCCTCCGCGCCCAGCCGGTCCGCCTGCCGGGCCAGCCAGGCGGCCAGCCGGTCCGGGGTGTCCAGCAGATCGGCACGGCTCGCGCCGTTCAGCGGGCGGGTGTTGACGAGGTCCAGGGGCAGGGGCTCGCCGGTGGGTGGTGCGCTGGAGTCCATGAACCCTAATGCTACATAAATCAGTTGACGCATTAGAAGCGGGCGGCGTATGACTGTCGCATGACCACTTCGGCGATCGCCCCGCGCATCAGCCCACCCGCCCGCACCGCCCACCGGCACGTGCACGTCGACGGGGCCGACGTCTTCTACCGCGAGTCCCTGCCCGAGCGGCCCGACGCCCCGGTGCTGCTGCTCCTGCACGGCTTCCCGTCCGCCTCCCACCAGTTCCGGCGGCTCATCGACACCCTCGGCCGGCACTACCGGCTGATCGCCCCCGACTACCCGGGCTTCGGGCACACCCGCGTCCCCGACGACTTCACCTACTCCTTCGAGCGGCTCACCGACATCGTCGAAGGCTTCACCGAACGCCTCGGACTGACCCGGTACACGCTGTACCTCTTCGACTTCGGCGCCCCGGTCGGCCTGCGCCTGGCGCAGCGCAGGCCCGGCCGCGTCGCCGGCCTCGTGGTGCAGAACGGCAACGCCTACCTCGACGGACTCTCCGACGCCGCCCGCGAGTTCACCGCCCTCACCCCCGGCACCCCGGGCGCCGAGCGGACCGTCCTCGACCTGTTCACCCTCGCCGCCACCCGCGCCCAGTACGAGGGCGGCACGGCCGATCCGACGCTCGTCGCCCCCGAGGGCTGGCTGCTCGACCAGCACTTCCTCGACCAGCCCGGCCGCAAGACAGCCCAACTCGCCCTCGCCTTCGACTACCGGAACAACCTCGCCGCCTACCCGGACTGGCAGGCATGGCTGCGCGCCCACCGCCCGCCCACCCTCGTCACCTGGGGCACCGGGGACCCGTTCTTCACCCCGGACGGTGCCCGCGCCTATCTGCGCGACCTGCCCGAGGCCGAACTGCACCTGTTCCCCACCGGGCACTTCGCCCTGGAGGACCACCTGCCGGAGATCGCCCCGCTGATCGCCCGTTTCCTCGACCGCACCTGGGACCGACCCGCCTCGGAGGCCTCGTGATCATCCGCCCGCTCACCGCCTCGGACACCGACCGCGTGCTGCCCCTGCTGCCGGCCGGCGAGGTCGGCGTCTGGGCCGACGCCGACACCTTCCGCGAACGGCTCGGCACGGGTGAGTACCGGCCCGAGCGGAGCTGGCTGGCCGAGGACGGCGGCGATCCGGTCGCCCTCGCCGTCTGGTGGGCCGGACCCGACGACACCCGGCCGGCCGCGCTCGACGTGCTGAACGTCCGCGACCTCGACGGAACCGACGGGACGCGCACGGACCTCGCGGCCCGCGTCCTGACGGCCGCCCACAGCGCCTTCGCCGCCACCGGCCTGACCACCCCGCCCGAGTACCACCTCGCGCTGCCCGGCGACTGGCGCGAGCGCCCCGACGCGGTCGCCGCCCTGCGCTGGCGCCGGGAGGCCGCCCGGCGCGCCGGGCTCACCGCCTCCCTCGAACGGCTCCGCTTCGAGTGGACCCGCGGGAACGGCGTGCCCAGGCCCTCCGGCCGGCTGCGCTTCCGGGCCGAGCCGGACGACGAGGTCTTCGTCGACCTGTTCCGCCGGGTGCTGGACGGCACCCTCGACGCGACCTCCGGCAACGGCGCGGCGACCGTGGGCGCCGAGGCGCAGGCCCGGGCCGACGTCGCCTTCTACCGGACGCAGATGCCCGGCGACCGCGCCTGGTGGCGGATCGCCGAGACCCCGCAGGGCCGCCCGGTCGGCTTCGCCCTGCCCTCCCGCAACCCCGCCTTCCATGTCGTCGGCTACCTCGGCGTGCTGCCCGAGCACCGCGGCCACGGCCATGTGGACGACCTGCTGGCCGAGACCACCCGCATCCTGGCCGAGGAGGCCGGAGCGGACACCGTGCGCGCCGACACCGACCTGGCGAACACCCCGATGGCCGCCTCGTTCACCCGTCTCGGCTACCGCAACTTCGCCCGCCGCCTGGTGCTCTCGGCGCCCTAGGGTCCGTCGTCGAACTCCCGTCGTCCGCCCGAAGGGCGGGTGTCCCGACGCGGACGGGAGCCCGACGACAGACCCCCGGCGGGCCGGCCCGCCGCCGTCCGGACGCGTCCGGCGGGCGGGCGGGCGCCGGGTGTGGAAGATTGCGGAGCGAGGGAAGCCGGGTGCGGGCTCGCTGTCCCCCACACAAGTGCTGCTCGGGTGCTCGCGCCCGGCCTCCCCCCTCCGGGTTCCGCCTGCCGGGCACGGTGCCGTGGCTCGCGCCGTCCGGGCGGTGGTCCACGACGAGCCGGGCCCGGACGGCAAAGCCTCCCGCCGACGGCGCGAGGACGGCAAGTCCTCCCGCCGACGGCGCGCGCCGCGGCCGTCGTTCCCCCACCGGGTCAGGCGGTGCGCACCTCCGCGATCGTCACCGGCCGGTGCTCGGCCCGCGACAGGGTGCACGCCTCGGCGACCCAGCCCGCCTCCAGCGCGTCCTCGACCGTGCACGGCGAGGGCCGCAGACCGGCCACCACCTCCGTGAACGCGGCGAGTTCGGCGCGGTAGGCGGCGGCGAAGCGGTCCATGAAGAAGTCGTGCGGCGTCCCGGCCGGGAAGCCGGCGCCCGGCTCCACCGAGCGCAGCGGCAGCTTGTCGTCCAGGCCGACCGCGATCGAGTCCGTGAAGCCGTGCAGCTCCATCCGTACGTCGTAACCCCGGGCGTTGTGACGGGAGTTGGAGACGACCGCGATCGTCCCGTCGTCCAGGGTGAGCAGCGCGCCGGTGGTGTCCGCGTCGCCCGCGGCGGCGATCGGGCCGGCGCCCCGGTTGCCGCCGACGGCGTACACCTCGGTCACCTCCCGGCCGGTGACCCAGCGGATGATGTCGAAGTCGTGCACCGAGCAGTCCCGGAAGATGCCGCCGGAGGCCGCGATGTACGCGGCGGGCGGCGGCGCCGGGTCAAGGGTGGTCGACCGGACGGTGTGCAGCGGACCCAGCTCACCACTGCGCACGGCGGCGCGCGCGGCGGCGAACCCGGCGTCGAAGCGGCGGTTGTAGCCGATCTGGACCGGCACGTCCGTGCCCCGGACGAAGTCCAGCACCGCCACTCCCTCGCCCATGGTCCGGGCGACGGGCTTCTCGCAGAAGACGGGCACCGCGGCCCGCACGGCGGCGCGGATCAACTCCGGGTGGGCGTCGGTCGCGGCGGCGATCACCACCCCGTCGACCCCGGCGGACAGCACCGCCTCCGGCGAGTCCACGACCTCCCCGCCGAAGCGCTCCGCGGCGGCCTTGGCGGCGTCCGCGAACGGATCGGTGAGCACGAGCGACTCGACCGCGTCGAGTCCGGAGAGGGTCTCGGCGTGGAAGGCGCCGATACGGCCGAGCCCGAGGATTCCGATGCGCATGGAACGGCTGCCGTCCTTTCGCTGACGGGGCGACGGAGTGCTGCCATTCTTGTCAGGACAAATCTCCAGGACAACCATCGGCAGGCCGTCAAAAAACCCTCAAGAGGCGCGAGGAGCGTGCGTGGGCCACCCCTTCCCCCTCCGTGAGATCGCGCGTCAGGCGGGGCTGAGCGAGGCCACCGTGGACCGTGTCCTCAACGGGCGCGGCGGCGTCCGCCCGAGCACCGCGCAGGAGGTGCACCGGGCCGTCACCGACCTGGAGCGGCAGCGCACCCAGGTCCGCCTCGCCGGCCGCACCTTCATGGTCGACATGGTGATGCAGGCGCCGAACCGGTTCACCTCCGCCGTGCGCGCCGCCCTGGAGGCCGAACTGCCCGGACTGCACCCGGCCGTGCTGCGCTGCCGCTTCCACTTCCGGGAGACCGGCCCGGTCGAGGAACAGCTCGCCACCCTCGACCGGATCGCCCGCCGGGGCTCCCAGGGCGTCATCCTCAAGGCGCCGGACGTACCCGAGGTCACCGCCGCCGTCGGCCGGCTGGCCGGCGCGGGCATCCCCGTGGTCACCCTCGTCACCGACCTGCCCGCCAGTGCCCGGATCGGCTACGTCGGCATCGACAACCGGGCGGCGGGCGCCACCGCCGCGTACCTCCTGGGCCAGTGGCTGGGCGACCGGCCCGCCCATGTGCTCACCAGCCTCAGCAGCGGCCGCTTCCGCAACGAGGAGGAGCGCGAGGCCGGCTTCCGGGCCACCCTGCGCGCCCGGCACCCGGGCCGCACCCTGGTGGGGATCACCGAGGGCCACGGCCTGGACGCCACCCAGTACGACCTGGTGCGCGCCGCCCTGGACCGCCACCCGGAGATCCGCGCGGTCTACTCGATCGGCGGCGGCAACCCCGCCACCCTGCGCGCCTTCGAGGACGCGGGCCGCGACTGCGCCGTCTTCGTCGCGCACGACCTCGACCGCGACAACACCCGGCTGCTGCGCGAGCACCGCCTGTCCGCCGTCCTCCACCACGACCTGCGGCACGACCTGAGCGAGGCCTGCCGCCTGGTGCTGCGCGCGCACGGCGCCCTGCCGCCCGCCGGACCGGCCCTGCCGTCCCCGATCCAGGTGGTCACGCCGTACAACCTGCCCCCGGCCGTCCGGTGACGACGGGGCGTACGCCTCGGGCGTGTATCCCCACCGGACGAGCCCCGGCTCCCTACCGTCGTGCGCATGTGGAAATCGAAGCCGGACGGCGGCCCCGAGCGGCTGATCGCGCTCGCCGACGGGGTGTTCGCGATCGCCATCACCCTGCTCGTCCTCGACCTCGCCGTGCCCCGGGACCTGGATTCCGGGCAGTACCACGAGGCCCTGCGCGAGCTGCTGCCCGACCTGGGGGCCTACGCGCTGAGCGTGCTGGTGCTGGGCGGCTTCTGGCACGGCCACCGCACGATCTTCCGCTGGGTGCGCCAGGTCGACGGCCAGCTCGTCGCGCTGTCCCTGCTCGGGCTGGGCGCCGCCGCACTGGTGCCCTTTCCGACCCGGCTCATCTCCGACTACGGCCGCGAACCCGTCTCGGTCGCCATCTACGCCGGGGCGGTCGCGGCCCTCGGTGCCACCCACGTCGCCCTGGTCGCGCTCCTGGCCCGGCGCCCCTGGCTGCGCGGCCCGGAGGCGCCCGAGGGCTTCGCACACCACATCCTCGACCTCTCGGCCACCGTCGTCGTCTTCCTCGTCAGCATTCCGCTGACCCTGGTGCTCGGGGCGGCGGCCGCCTGGTGCTGGCTCCTGCTCGCCCCCGTGAAGGTCTTCCTGGGGCGGCGCGCCCGCTGACCCTCACCCCACCGCGTCCGGCGCGACCCAGGCCCCGCTCCGGGCGGAACGCGCCATCGCGTCCAGGACGGCGGCGCCGCGCACGGCGTCCGTGAGGGTCGCGCCGAGCGGCACGCCCTCGGCGATCGACCGCAGGAACCGGTACGCCTCGATCACCTTCAGGTCGTCGTAGCCCATGGCGTTGGCGGCCCCCGGCTGGAACGCGCCGAACTCGCCGTCGTCCGGGCCGACGTACACCGTGCTCACGGGCTGGTCCTGGTAGCTGTCACCGCGGCAGACGCCCAGCTCGTTCAGCCGGCGGAAGTCCCAGAACAGGGCGCCCCTCGTGCCGTGCACCGCGAAGCCGTAGGCGTTCTGCTCGCCGACCGAGACCCGGCAGGCCTCCAGCACCCCGCGCGCCCCGGAGGCGAACCGCAGCAGACAGTTCACGTAGTCCTCGTTCTCCACCCGGCCCGGCTCCCCGCCGGGCGCGCGGCCGTGTCCCGCCGTGGCACCCGCCGGGCGGGGCCGCTCCGGCACGAACACGGCCGTGTCGGCGGTGACCGAGGCGATCTCGCCGAGCAGGTACCGGGCCAGGTCCACGCCGTGCGAGGCGAGATCGCCGAGCACCCCGCTGCCGCCGCGCTGCCGCTCGTAGCGCCAGGTCAGCGCTCCCTCGGGGTGGGCCGCGTAGTCGCTGAACAGACGGATGCGGACATGGGTGGGCGTGCCGACCGCGCCTTCGGCGATCAGCGACCGGGCCGTCTCGACGGCGGGCGCGTTGCGGTAGTTGAAGCCGACCGTGCCGCGCACCCCGGCCGCCGCGACCGCGTCCGCCACCGCGCGGGCGTCCCCGGCGGTCAGGCCCACCGGCTTCTCGATCCAGATGTGCTTGCCCGCCTCGGCCATCGCCACGCCGATCTCGCGGTGCAGGAAGTTCGGGGCGGTGATGCTGACGGCCCCGACCCGCGGATCGGCGGCCACCTCCCGCCAGTCGCGGGTCGTCCCCGCGAAGCCGAACTGCTCGGCGGCCCGCTCGGCCCAGCCGGGCACCTCCTCGACGACCGTCACCAGCTCGGGCCGCAGCGGCAGCAGCGGATAGTGGTGAAGGACCCGGGCGTACGCCTGGGTGTGCACCCGGCCCATCCAGCCGAACCCGACGACGGCGACGCCCAGCGTCTCCACCACGACAGCCCCTCTCAGCCCGCCTCAGGACCGGTCCACGCCCTGCCCGGGTCACCTTGGGCGCCGCCGCTCAGCGGTGTCAACCCGCCACACCCCCTCGGACGGGGCGGCCGGCGCGTGGCACGGCCCACGGCCCGAGACCGCCGACGATCCGCGACGCGGCCGAACGAGCGGGGTGTCCAAGTCGCCGGTCTCCCTCCCGCACGACCTTACGGTCGACCGGGTACGACCACACGGCCGTCGCCCGGCTGCACCCCCCTGTGGCTCACCACCGTCGGCCACGCCGGGCACGAGGTCGGCCGCCGCGCCGCCCGCTTTCTGCCGGACCGCCTCGACCGGCCGGGCGGCGAGGGCCGCACCCGTCCCGCGGCCCCGGCCCTTCCGGATCCGCGGGGCGACCGCCCCACCGCCCGGCGCGCCCCTCACAGGCTGATCGCGTACGCCTTGCGCAGCGTCTCGTGCACCGTCCAGGTCGTGCGGTCGCCCTCGCGCAGCACCGCCATGTCCCCGGGCCCGACCCTGAGCGTCGGCCCGCCCTCCACCTCGATCGTCGCCGACCCGCTGAGCACCACGAACAGCTCGTCCGCCTCGGTGTCGGTCACCACGCCCGGCGTGATCTGCCAGATCCCGCGCACCTGACGGCCGTCCGCCGACTCCCACACCACCTTCCCGGTGACCTCGGGCGTCCCGGAGAGGATCTGCCCGGGCTCCAGCGGCTCCGGTACGAGATCGGCGTCGGGTACGTGGACGACGAAACTGTGGCTCATACGGCAGACCCTAGCCAGCCCCGCCCCCGGCCCGGTGCCGACAGAGTGTGCGGGATACGCCCCGCCGGCCGGACACTTCGTCGCGTGCCCCGGCCGGGCTCAGCCGCGCGGGACGGCCATGCTCACCGCGTTCGCCGTGACGACCGCCGCGATCCCGGCCCACTCCCACACGCCCATTCCCTCGCCGAGGACGAGCCGGCCCGCCAAGGCGGCCAGCACCGGGTTGACGCTCATGAACAGGCCGAAGGTGTTCGCCGGCACGCGGCGCAGGGTGAGCAGGTCGGCGAGGTAGGGCACCGCAGAGGACAGCACCCCGGCCGCCACCGCACAGCCCGCCGCCCAGGCGCCCGGCGGCCGGTGGACCACCACCAGCAGCCCGGCCGGCAGGAACAGCAGGGCCGACACCCCGGCCGCGGCGGCCGCGCCCTGCGCGCCGGGCAGCCGGGTGCCGACGGTGCGGTTGAGCAGGATGTACGACGCCCAGCAGGCGGCGGCCAGCAGCGCCAGCCCCATCCCGGCGTAGTCCGCGGACGGCTGCGGGCGCATCAGCACCACCACGCCGGCCGCGGCGAGCACCGCGCAGCAGGCGTCCAGCCGGCGGCGTACCGTGGCCAGGGCGATGCCCAGCGGGCCCAGGAACTCCAGGGTCACCGCGAGTCCCAGGCCGATCCGGTCGACGGCGCTGTACAGGCTGAGGTTCATCGTGCCGAACACCACCGCGAGGAGCAGCACCGGCCACCACTGCCGCCAGGTGAACGAGCGCAGCCGGGGCCGGGCGAGGGGGAGCAGCACGGCGGCGGCGACGTACTGGCGTACGGCGACCACCCCGACCGGGCCCAGCACGGGGAACGCCAGGGCGCCCACGGCCGCGCCCGTCTGGTTGGACAGACCGCTGCCGAGCATGGCGGCGACACCGGTCAGCCGCCGGCCCGCGGCCGACGGGGAGGGGGGCGCGGCGCGGGGCACCCGCGGTGCGGAAACCGTGTCCATGCGCCGCATCGTGCGCCCCGCCGGCTCCTTGCGCACAATGCATGGCTGACCGCACCCATACGCTGGACGCATGGATCTCGAACTCCGCCACCTGCGGTGCCTCGTCGCCATCGTCGACGAGGGCACCTTCACCGACGCCGCGATCGCGCTCGGTGTCTCCCAGGCGGCCGTCTCGCGCACGCTCGCCGCGCTGGAGGGCGCCCTCGGCGTCCGGCTGCTGCGGCGCACCTCCCGCGCGGTGACGCCGACGGCGGCCGGACAGCGGGTGGTGGCACACGCCCGCCGGGTGCTGGCCGAGGTCGAGGACCTGGTCCGGGACGCCGGCCAGGGCGGGGGAGAGCTGCGGATCGGCTACGCCTGGGCGGCGCTCGGCCGCCACACCCTGCCCTTCCAGCGCCGCTGGGGCGCCGCCCATCCGGAGACCGCCCTGCACCTGGTGCGGGTCAACTCGCCCACGGCCGGACTGCTGGAGGGGATGTGCGACCTGGCGGTGGTGCGCCGGCCCCTCGACGAGCGGCGCTTCGCCTCGTCGATCGCCGGCCTGGAGCGGCGGCTGTGCGCGCTGGCCGCCGACGATCCGCTGGCCCGGCGCCGCTCGGTGCGGCTCAGCGACCTCGCCGACCGTGTGCTGCTGGTGGACCGGCGCACCGGTACCGCCACTCCGGAGCTGTGGCCGCCGGAACTGCGGCCCGCGACGGAGGAGAGCCACGACATAGACGACTGGCTCACCGTCATCGCGACCGGCCGGTGCGTCGGCGTGACGGCGGAGTCCACCGCCCACCAGTACCGGCGGCCCGGCGTGGTCTACCGCCCGCTGCGCGACGCCGAGCCGGTCGCCGTGCGCCTCGCCTGGTGGCGGGACGACCCGCATCCGGCCGGCCCGGCGGTGCTGGAACTGGTGTCCGAGCTGTACCGCACCCGGCGTACCGGCTGAGCGCCCTGTCACCACCTGACGGCCGCACCGTCCGGACCTCCGGCCGGCGACCGCCGTGGGCTGTGCGTCCTGGCGCCGCCTGACGGTCGCAGCGTCCGGGCACCCCCCGGCCCACGACCGCCGTCCACCGGATGACACCCTCGCCGCATGACAGCACGCTTACGGCTCGCGAACCGCTCTGACACCCGGCCCCGGCGTCCCGCCGCTCCGGCCCCGGCCGGGGGAGTCCGCCGGTGAAGATCGTCGTCTTCGGCGCGCACGGCTCCACCGGCCGCCGGACCACCGAACAGGCCCTCGCCGCGGGCCACTTCGTCACCGCGGTCACCCGCCGCCCGGACGGCTTCCCGCTCACCCACCCCGCACTGCGCGTGGCCGTGGCGGACGTCCTCGACCCCGACGCGGTCGACCGGGCCGTCGCCGGGCAGGACGCGGTCGTCTCGGCCCTGGGCGTACCGTTCGGCCGCCGGCCCGTCACCGTCTACTCCACCGGCCTCGCCCACATCACCCGCGCCATGACCGGGCACGGCGTCTCCCGCCTGGTCGCCGTCACCTCCACCTTCCTCTTCGGCACCGAGGCACCGGGCGAGGGCCTCTTCTTCCGCAAGGTCATGGAACCCCTCGTCACCCGTGTCCTGGGCCGCACGGTCTACGCGGACATGCGGCGCATGGAGGACGCCGTACGGCACAGCGGCCTCGCCTGGACGGTGCTGCGCCCCGGCGGACTGTTCGACACGGACACCGTCAGCGACTACCGGCTGGCGACCCGGCGCCTGCCGGGCCGCTACACCTCCCGCGCCGACCTCGCCCACGCCCTGCTGCGGCACGCCACCGGGGAAGCGCACGTCCACGCCTTCGTCGACGTGCGCACCACCGAGAACACCCCCGGCATGCTCGACCTGCTGCGCAAGGAGGCACTGCGGAAGTGACCGGCCGCCCACATGGGGTAGGGTTGACCTGCACGATCACGCGGGACACCGCGTGTCTGCCGCCGGGACGTGGCGCAGCTTGGTAGCGCACTTGACTGGGGGTCAAGGGGTCGCAGGTTCAAATCCTGTCGTCCCGACTTGGAGCCCGCTCCGTAGTCGCAGCTCAGGGGCCTTGGACCACGTGATGTGGAACAAGGCCCCTGATCGTTTCCGGGATCATGCCCCAGCCGGGACACGGGTACTGCCGGCCCGTGCCCGCGAGGAACTGGCGCGTCGGGTGGCCTCCCTGGACGCCGCGTACCTCCGGCGCACTGTGCCGGATCCGTTCGCCGACCGGCGTCGGTGGCGCTCCCACCTCTGATGGCGTCGCCGTCTCGCCGACGGCGGGGAGGGCTTGTGAGCTTCAGCCCTTCCGCAGCCGCGAAGTCACTCCGCGCGACCGGCTCCGCTCTCCGCGTCCTCGACGTCCGCCCGATCCGCGGGAACGGCGTGGCCGAGCGCGTCATCTCCCCCGTGGATGACGCGCTCGGCCGCTCCCCCGGTGCCGGACTGTGGTCTTCGCGTCCGCGCGGTGGTCAGGACCGTCACCAGCACATGACGGCCGTCTCTCCCGAACCCCACGCGCAGTACAGGCGCACGCGGACGACATAGCGGCGGCCCTTGACGAGCCGGGCCCGGACGGTGGCGTTGCCGGCGGTGCCGCCGTCGTCCTGGGCGGTGAGGTAGCGCGGTTCGCCGTCGCGTTCCTCGAACACCACGACGACGGTGTCGGCGGCGCCGAAGACGCCCACCGTGTACTCCCGGGTCTCCGGCGGCTCCACCGTGAAGTCCGCCTGGTCGCCGGGCGCAAGCCGCAGCGGTGCCGACCGGAACGGCACCAGCGCGGGTGGCCGCGGCGCCCCCGCCGGCGGGTACCAGCGCAGGGCGAACTCCTTGTCCGCCGCGGACAGCGTGCCCGGCGGGAGCAGCCCCCCGCGGTACTGCTCCGGCTCCAGGATCAGCCCGGGCGGGAACGGATACCCCATGATCGACTGCGGGTCCCACACCGCGCCGTTCACCTCGTCCCGCTCCAGCTTGCGCAGGACGTTGACGTACGTCCGGTCCCGGCTCCAGTAGTTGGGCGGGCCCGCCAGCTCCTCGTAGACGGCCTCGTCGTCCCAGTGGATACCGGCGTGCGGGCTCTGGTGCTCGTGCGTCATGCCCAGCGCGTGGCCGATCTCGTGCAGGGCCGTGGCGCGCTCCCCGGGCGCGGTCAGGTCCCAGCCGAAGTTCATGGTGCGCTCGTGCAGTCCGACCCGCAGGGCGTCCCGGCCCACGACCGACCAGGATCCGTCACCGGGCTGGAACCCGACGCGCAGCTCCGCCTCCGACCGGTCGCCGACCTCCGTGAAGGTCAGCCCGATGCCGAGGCGCTGCCACTCGTCGAAACACTCCCGGACGACGTCCTGCTGTTCCTTCGCGCCCGCCCACGGCACCCGCCGGGTCTCCCCGGTCCCCGGCACGGCGATGACGGAGCCTTCGGCGTCGCCGTCGAAGAAGTAGTAGTGCAGCACGGTGCCGTTGACCCACATCCGGTGGCCCCGGACGAGCGCACCGACCCGCTCGGCGGCCAGCCCCGGCGCGAAGGCGGGGGCGGGCTGCTGCGCGAGGGAGCAGTAGCGTGCGGTCATGGACCCAGACTGCCGTCGCGCGGCCCCCGGGCGCCTGAGTCGGGGTCTACTCAACCGGCCCTGTATCAGGAGTGAGTACCGCGGCTCCTGCTGATGTGATGACTGACGAACAGGACGCGAAGACCCTGCACCTGCCCTGGCCGTTCACCGGGCGGGAGGACGAACTGGACCTGGTCCGCCGCTCGCTCGCGGCCGGCCGCCCCGGCATCGTGGTCACCGGACCGGCCGGTGTGGGAAAGACCCGGCTGGTCACCGAGGTCGCCCGCGGCACCGACCGGGTCCGGGTGGCCGGCAGCCCCGACTCCCGGGACATCCCCTTCGCCGCGTTCGCGCACCTGCTGCCCGAGCCCGTCACCCTGCACCGCGCGCTGCGGCTGCTGTCGGGCGTACGGCTGCTGCTGGTCGACGACGCCCACTGGCTGGACGACGCCTCCGCCGCCCTCGTCCACCAGCTCGCCGTGCACGGCCGCACCCGGCTGGTGGTCGTCGCCACCGACGGCGCGCCCGCGCCCGGCGCGGTGTCCCGGCTGTGGACAGGGGAACTGCTGCCCCGGCTCGCCCTGCGGCCGCTCCCACCGGGGGAGACCGCGCGACTCGCCGCGACGGCCGCGGGCCGCCCGCTGGAACCGCTCACCGCACGGCGGCTGCACCGGCTGTGCGGGGGCGATCTGCGGCTGCTGCGCGACCTGCTGGGCGCGGTGCGCGAGGACCGGCTGCTCACCCGGGTACCCGGCACCGACGAGTGGGCCTGGCGGGGCCCCGTCCCGGTCACCCCGGCCGTGCGTGCGCACGCCGCGCCGGTGCTGGACCGCACCGATCCCGCCGAGCGCGAGACCCTGGACCGGCTGGCCTTCGCCGAGCCGCTGCCGGCCGGCGCCGACGCCTTCGACCCGGACGTGCTCGAACGCCTGGAGGCGGCCGGGCTGGTCAGCCTCGACGAACGGCACGGACTGCGCCTCGCCCACCCCCTCCACGGCCCGGCGCTGCGCGCCACGGCCGGGCGGCTGCGGACCCACCGGCTGGCCGGCCCACCCGGCAGGTGCCGCTCCGCCCTGGAGGCCGAGACGGCCGCGCTCGCACGGTCGATCGCCGCGGCCGACGTCCGGGGCGGGACCGCGCCCGTGGGGGAGTGGCTGGCGGCGGAGGGCCGTCCGGTGCCGGGCGGGCACGCCGCCGTGCGCGCCCGGCACGCCCGGCTGCGCGGACAGCTCCCCGAGGCCGCCGCCTGGGCCAGGGAAGGGCTGCGGCACGACCCGGACGACCTGTCCTGCCGTACCGAACTGTCGCTGGCCGCCGCGCAGTCGGGGGACGCGACAGCGGCGTACGAGGCCCTCGGCGGGCGCCCGGCACGGGGGGCCACGGCGACCTGGCTGGCCGCGGCCCGGGGCGAACCGGAGGAGGCGGACGCCGGCCGGGAGATCCCCGGCGAGGACGTCCTCGCGCTGTACGACGCGGTGCGTCTCGGCGCCCCCGAGACCGTCCTCGGCCGGCTGCCCGCGGACAGTGTCCTCGCCGAGCACGCCGCCGCCCTGGCCCGGCGGGACGGACCGGCCCTGGACCGGGTGGCCGCCCGCCTGGCCGAGCGCGGGCTGCTGCTGTTCGCCGCCGAGGCGTACGCCCAGGCCGTGCCGGTGCACCGCGACCCGAGCGCCGCGCGCACCGCCCGCACCCGCGCCGTCGCCCTGGCCCGCCGCTGCCCCGGCGCGCGCACGCCCGCCCTGTCCGGTCTGGTGCTGGGCGAACTCACCGCCCGGCAGCGGCAGATCGTCACCCTGGCCGCCGCCGGCCTCAGCAACCGGCAGATCGCCGAACGCCTCACCCTGTCGGTCCGCACCGTCGGCAACCACCTGTACAGCGCCTACGCCCGCCTCGGCGCCGGCGACCGGGGCTCGCTGCCGTGGCTGGTGGACCTGCCGGAGGCACGGACCGCGTGACCGGCCGGGCCCCGGGGGCGTCCCGGAACCCGGCGACCGTGGTCACCAGCGAACGGGCGGCCGCGACCGCACGATCCCCGGACGAAGCCGTGCACGGGCCGGGCAACCGCGCCGTGCGCCGTGCCGGTGCCCGCGGTCCAGCGGTACGCGCGCGATGGACGGTGCCGGTGCCCGCGGTCCGGGGGTACGCGTCGTGCGCCGTGACGCCGCCCGCGGTCCAGCGGTACCCGCGATGCACGCTGCCGGTACCCGCGATGCACGGTGCCGGTGCCCGCGGCCCACCTGCCGGTGCTCGCGGGCCACCGTGCGCTCAGGCGGCCCCGAACGCCGTGAACGCCCACCCCGTCGCCTGGTGCAGGGCATCCCCCGGCAGGGCCGCACGGGCGTCCCGCAGGGCCTCGGCCAGGGACAGCCCGGCGCCCAGGCCCTTGTGCAGGGCCAGCATCAGCGGGACCACCGCCGCGTCGTTGACCGGCGCGCTGCTCGCCACGACACCCGCCGTGCCCAGCGGCAGCAGCGCGGTGACCAGGCCCAGCAGTTCGTCCGCGCCCACCGAGGCGAGCCGGGCGGTGTCGCAGCTGGAGAGGATGATCCGGTACGGGCTGCGGTCCAGACGCTCGAAGTCGTGGACGATGAGCGGGCCGTCCGCCATGCGCAGGGACGAGAACATCGGGCTGTCCGCACGGAACGTGCCGTGCGCGGCGATATGGGCGAGCGCCGCGCCGTCCAGCTCCCGCAGCACCCGCGGCACCCGCGCGTCCTCCTCCTCCAGCACCCGTGCCTCGGGATACCGGTCGGCGACCTCCGGCACCTCCGCGCCACCGGTCGCCAGGCCCGGCCCGCGCACCAGCACCTGCCCGCCGCCCCGCGGCGGCTCCGTCTCCCGGGCCCGCAGCCAGCTGCTCGCCGACGGCGACACGCTGACCACCCGCTCCCGCAGCGACGGCAGCAGCGCCCACGGCACCCGGTGCAGCCGCGCGGGCGGCACGACCACCACCGGCCCCGGACCCAGGCACGCGGCCGCCGGCCCGAGCAGCAGCTCCTCCAGACGGCGGCCCGCCGCCTCCACCACCGGGAGCCGGCCCTCGGCCCCCGGATGCGCCAGCCGCCGCAGACCGGCCTGTACGTGCTCGGCCTCCACCTCCGCCTCCGCCAGCAGGCCCCCCTCGAACCGCCGCACCCGGCCCCGCCCGCACAGCAGCACCTGCACCCGCCCGTCCAGCACCGCCAGCTCGACCAGCAGCGTCCCGCCCAGCCGCGCCAGCAGGCGGGCCACGTCGAAGCGGTGCCCGTCACCGGGCGCGTCCCCGCGGATGTGCAGGGTCCGGGACCGCACCTCCCGCTCCAGCCGCCGCTGTTCCCGCTCCAGCGCCGGTATGGGACGGCCCTCCCAGCGGGCCGCCTCCGCGCGGGCCGCGATCTCCCGGAACGCGGTCAGCCCGCTCAGCAGCGCCGGATCGGCGGGCGGCCGGGTCGGCGGCGCCGACAGCACGGTGGCCCGCCAGCGCTCGCTCCACACCAGCAGCCGGCGCGGCCCGCCCCCGGCGACACTGGCCCGCTGGGCCAGCGCGGCCAGCTCGGCGCCCTGCTCGGTGGCCCGCGCCCGCAGCTCCGACGCGCCGAGCGTCATGCGGTGGTCGTCGAGGACGTCGAGTCCGCGCCGGCACGCCTCCAGCACGCCCCGCGCCGAACCGGCCGCCCGGGCCCGCAGCGCCTGCGCCGCCCATCCCGTCATCCGGGCGAGCGGCGGCCCGCTGTGCCGGCTGCGCGCGGCCACCGCCAGATGGCGTTCCGCGTCCGCCGTCCAGCCCAGGGCCAGCGCGATCCGGCCCGCCAGCAGCGACGCCTCCGGAGCGGCGGGCGCCCCGAACGAGGCCAGCCGCTCGGCCACCGCGGCGGCGTCCGCGACCAGCCGGCCCGAGCAGCGCCCGGCGGCCACCCGCGCCTCGATGAGCACCAGCCGGGCGTGCGTCTCCCACCACGTGCGCCGCTGCCCCGCGAACAGCCGCACGGCCACCGCGGCGCGGGCGATCGCGGTGTGCGGGTCGCCCGCCAGCCGGGCCGCGCGGGCCGCCGCGAGCAGCAGCTCGGCCTTGCGGGTGGACTGCCCGCCCATGCCGTCCAGGACGGCGATCGCCGCGTCCGCCTCGGCCAGCGCCTCCGGCGCCAGACCGGCCGCCATCAGCACCTCGCAGCGCCGGATGTTCAGCATGAACGTCGGCGTGCCCAGCTTGGCGTACCGCTCCTCCGCCTCGTCCAGCAGCCGCAGCGCGGCCGGGACGTCCCCCGACCGGAACGCGGCCAGCCCCCGGCTCTCCACCGCGTCGGCCTTGTCGTGCTCCTGGCCGGTGGTCTCCCACAGCGCCTCCGCGGCCGTGAAGTCGGCGTCCGCCCGCTCCACCGCGCCCAGCGCCAGGTGCACGGTCGCCCGCAGCGTCAGCGCCCGCGCGGTCCAGATCACGTCGTCCGCCTGCCGCAGCACGGGAATCGCCCGGCGTACGTCCTCCAGCGCCTCGCGGTGATGGCCGAGCACCCACCACACGTACGCCCGGCGGTACCGCACCCGCGCCCGGGTGTGCCCCGTGCCCCGCGCCACGCCCCGGTCGAACGCCGCGAGGCCCTGCCGCGTGCGCCCCGCGTGCACCAGGGCCACCCCGAGCGTGCCGAGGACGTCCGCCTCCCGCTCCGCGGAGTCCGCGCGGGCCGCCAGGTCGCGGGCCCGCCGCAGGTGGTGCAGGGCGATCCGCAGATCGCCGAAGTCCCGCTGCCAGATGCCGATCACCTGGTGCGCCACGGAGGCGTGCAGCGGTGAGCAACCGGTGGCGAGCACCTCCCGGGCCCGGGCCAGCGCCTCGTTCGGGGCGGCGAACACCATCGGCAGCAGTTCGAGAACCGAGTCGCTTCCCGCTCTCACCCCACGGATGGTAGTGGCCGCCGCCGCGCGGAACCACGGTCCACCGATCCGTCTCTGTATCAGTCGGCGGCATCACGGCTCTAGTTGACGAACGTCGCGACAACGAGGGGGAGAACGCCATGGCACCACAGCGATTCCGGGAACAGTTCGACCAGATCCAGCGCGCGATGCGGGACGTCCCGCTCGCCATGGGACCGGACGACTCCGCGGAGTTCCTCTACGAGAAGGGGGTCGTCCTCGCCCGCGACGGCGAGGAGGCGCAGATCGTCGAGGACGCCGTGCGCACCTTCTTCACCCAGGCGCCCGACCTCACCCCGGACACGGTGCGCCGCGCGAGCCCGCGGCGGAACCGCTCCGGCATCACCCGGATCCAGGTCGGCGACCCCGGGGAGGGCGCCCCGGGCGCGGACCGGGCGGTGGCGGGCGCGCTGCGGGCGCTGCGGCAGACGGAGGGCCGCGCGGGCCGCCGGCTGGTCAGCCGCAACCACGTGGTGTCGATCGCGGTCAACGCCTGCCCCGGCGACGAACCCGCCCCCGCCCCGCTGCACGAGCCGCCCAACCCGGCGCCCGCGCAGGGTTCGTACGACCCGGACACCGCCGTCGGTGTCCTCGTCGTCGACACGGGCCTGATGAGCGACTTCCGCTCGTACCCGCTGCTCGCCCACACCGACGGCGACCTCCAGCTCCAGGAGACCGACGAGCAGGGCGTCCTCCAGCAGTACGTCGGCCACGGCACGTTCATCGCCGGGCTGGTCGCCGCCGTCGCGCCCAACACCGGCATCACCGTGCGGAACTCGCTCAACGACGCCGGGGCGATCCTGGAGTCGGAGTTCGGCGAGAAGCTCTTCGAGGCCGTCGACGCGAGCGGCTGGCCCGACATCCTCAGCCTCTCCGCGGGCACCTCCAACGGCCGCACCGACGGACTCCTCGGGGTCCAGGCGTTCATGGAGGAACTGCGTGAGCAGCACACCCTGCTCGTCGCCTGCGCCGGGAACAACGCCAGCGCCACCCCCTTCTGGCCCGCCGCCTACGCCGACCTGCCCGAGTGGCAGGACAGCGTGCTGTCGGTCGGCGCGCTGCGCGGCGACGGCGAGTTCGGCGCCTGCTTCAGCAACCACGGGAGCTGGGTGAAGGTCTACGCCCCCGGCGAGCGCCTGACCGGCCCCCTGACCGGCTGGGCCGCCCCGGTCCCCTACGTGTACCAGCACTCCACGTACGACGCCTGCCGCTACGGCTTCGGCTACGGCTGCACCTGCCAGTTCCCCCGGCACACCGGGGTGCTCAGCGACGAGACCGCGCTCGCCAAGCCGGACCAGGTGATGTTCCAGGGCCTCGCGCAGTGGAGCGGCACCTCGTTCGCGACGCCCGTGGTCGCCGGGCTGATCGCCGCCCACATGACGGCGCACAAGGAGACCGACCCGCGCGCCGCGCGCAGGCAACTGCTCGCGGCGGACACCGAGTTCGCGGAGGTGCGCGGGGCGCACGTGCCGGCGCTGCTGCCGCCCACCTGGCGGGCCGTGCCAGCCGAGCCGCCGGTGGCGGTCGCGTGAGTACCGGAGCAGTCCCCGCCACGGCGTACGATGACTTGCCGTACACGAGGGGTGGGGCCGTGGACCGTGCAGATGTCGGCGCGCTCGTCCAGTCCGCCGTCGACGGCGACGCGGCGGCCTGGAAGGCGCTCGTGGAGGGGCTGAGCCCGCTGGTGTGGTCGGTCGTGCGCGCCCACCGGCTCTCCGACGCCGACGCGCACGAGGTCTACCAGACGGTCTGGTTCCGCTTCGCCCAGCACCTCGGCCGCATCCGCGAACCGCACAAGGCGGGTTCCTGGCTGGCCACCACCGCGCGCAACGAATCGCTCAAGGTGATCAGGGGCTGGCAGCGGCTGACGCCGACCGACGACCCGCAACTCCTGGACCGGGTCAGCGAGGACCGTACGCCGGAGCAGTCGCTGCTCGACGCCGAGGAGGCGGCCGCGCAGAGCGAGCGGGTCCGGCGGCTGTGGCAGGAGTTCGAGGAGCTGGGGGAGCGGTGCCGGCAGCTGCTGCGGGTGCTGATGGCCTCGCCGCCGCCCAGCTATCAGGAGGTGTCCGCCGCCCTGGGCATCGCCGTCGGCAGCATCGGGCCGCTGCGCCAGCGCTGTCTGCGCCGGCTGCGGGCCCGACTCGACGCACGGGGAGCATCGTGAACCACATCGACAACGCCGGCAACGGCGACAGCGGCGGCAGCGGCGACAGCGGTGAGCACCGCGCGGCCGGCGCCGGCGACGGCTTCGGCGCGGAAGACGTCCTGGACGAGGCGGAGTTCGGGGCCGGACTGCTGGAGGAGGAGCTGCGCCAGGCCGCGGCCATCCTCGACCCGGTCCCGCCCGAGCTGCGCCGGCTGGCCGTGGACGCCTACGCCCTGCACGACCTCGACGCCCGGCTCGCCGAGCTGACCTTCGACTCCCTGGTGGACGCCATCCCGGTGCGCGGCGCGACCGACGTACCGCGGATGCTGACGTTCCGCACCGGTGAGCTGAGCGTCGACGTCGAGGTGACCGCGCACGGACTCATCGGTCAGCTGCTGCCGCCGCAACCGGCCCGCATCGAGGTCCTCGGCGGACCGCACCCCGCCGCGCCGGCCACTCTCACCGCCGACACCATGGGCCGCTTCGCCGGCGAGTTGCCGCGCACCGGTCCGTTCGCCCTGCGGCTGCGGACCGGCGGGGAGGTGGTCGTGACGGAGTGGATGCGGGCCTGACCGTGCCGCGCGCCCGGGGCTTCAGCGCGATACGGCGGTGACCAGCGCCGCGAGCGCGTCCGCCAGCCGCTCCAGCCCGGGCCCGGCCGGGCCGCCCGGCTCCGTCATGTAGGTGTCGCGGCGGATCTCCACCATCAGCGCCTGGACCCGCGGGTCCGTCCGGTAGTACTCCAGCGGTACGTACGTCCCGCTGAACGGGCTGTCCAGCGCGGTGTCCGCCCCGAAGGCGGCGCGCGCGGCGGCGAGCAGCGCGGGCGGCGTGTGGAAGGAGTCGGTGCCGAGGCAGACGGGCGGGCGGGGCCCCGCGCCGTGCAGCTCGTACGGCAGCGCCTCGCTCGGGTACGAGTGCACGTCGATGATCACCGCCCGGCCGGTCGCGGCCAGCCGCCCGGCCACGGCCTGGGACATGGCCCGCGCGTAGGGCCGGAAGTACCGCTCGATCAGCGGCCCGGGGTCGTGGCCGCCGGCCCGCAGCACCTCCTGGTGCGTGGTCCGGGTGTACACGGCCCCCATGCCCACGGCGAGCATCTCCTCCCGCTCGTCCGGGAACCGCTCCGGATCCACGACCAGCCGCGCCAGCCGGTTGACGAACCTCCAGGGGCCGGTGCCGGCCAGGTCCGCCGCCCGCGCCGCGATTCGCGCCGTGTGCGCGTCGACGATGTGGTCCAGCTCCCGCTCCAGCGCCGCGTCGTCCAGCACGATCCCGGCCCGCACGTCCGCCGGTATCTCCCGCGCGGAGTGCGGCACGTGCAGGATCACGGGCGACTCGTCGGCGCCGGGCAGCAGCTCGAAGGACGGACGGGACGACACGGGGCGGCTCCGGGGACGCGGGGGACGGCGGAAGGGGAGCGGGAGACGGGTCCGCCCCGGCCGAGCGGTGTGCCGGCCGGGGCGGTCACGGGCAGTCCCGTGCGGGGCGAGCGTCAGCTCAGGGACGCCAGGACCTCGTTCCAGGTGGCCGAGGGGCGCATGATCTCGGCGGCCTTGGCCGGGTCGGGCTGGTAGTAGCCGCCGATGTCGGCCGGCTTGCCCTGGACGGCGTTCAGCTCCTCGACGATCTTCTGCTCGTTCGCCGCGAGCGTCTCGGCGAGCGGGGCGAAGGCCTTCGCCAGCTCCGCGTCGTCGGTCTGCCGGGCCAGCTCCTGCGCCCAGTACAGGGACAGGTAGAAGTGGCTGCCGCGGTTGTCGATGCCGCCGACGCGACGGGTCGGGGACTTGTCCTCGTTGAGGAAGGTCGCCGTGGCCCGGTCGAGGGTGTCGGCGAGCACCTTGGCGCGGTTGTTGCCGGTGAACGCGGCGTACTGCTCCAGGGACGGCACCAGGGCGAAGAACTCGCCGAGCGAGTCCCAGCGCAGGTAGTTCTCCTTGACCAGCTGCTGGACGTGCTTCGGCGCGGAGCCGCCGGCGCCCGTCTCGAACAGGCCGCCGCCCGCCATCAGCGGGACGACCGACAGCATCTTGGCGCTGGTGCCCAGCTCCAGGATCGGGAAGAGGTCGGTCAGGTAGTCGCGCAGGACGTTGCCGGTGACCGAGATGGTGTTCTCGCCGCGGCGGATGCGCTCCACCGACAGGTTGGTGGCCTCGACCGGGGACAGGATGCGGATGTCCAGGCCCTCGGTGTCGTGCTCCGGCAGGTACTGCTCGACCTTGGCGATCAGGTTGGCGTCGTGCGCGCGGGTCTCGTCCAGCCAGAACACCGCCGGGTCGCCGGTGGCGCGGGCGCGGGTGACGGCGAGCTTCACCCAGTCCCTGATCGGCGCGTCCTTGGTCTGGCAGGCGCGGAAGATGTCGCCCTGGGAGACCGGCTGCTCGATGAGGACGTCGCCGGACCGGTCGACCAGGCGGACGGTGCCGGCGGCCGGGATCTCGAAGGTCTTGTCGTGGGAGCCGTACTCCTCGGCCTTCTGCGCCATCAGGCCGACGTTCGGCACCGAGCCCATGGTGGACGGGTCGTAGGCGCCGTTGGCCTTGCAGTCCTCGATGACGGCCTGGTAGACGCCCGCGTAGGAGGAGTCCGGGATGACCGCGATGGTGTCGGCCTCCTGGCCGTCCGGGCCCCACATGTGGCCGGAGGTGCGGATCATCGCCGGCATGGAGGCGTCGACGATGACGTCCGACGGGACGTGCAGGTTGGTGATGCCCTTGTCGGAGTCGACCATCGCCAGGGCCGGGCCCTCGGCCAGTTCGGCGTCGAAGGAGGCCTTGATCTCGGCGCCCTCGGGCAGCGACTCCAAGCCCTTGAAGATGCCGCCGAGGCCGTCGTTCGGGGAGAGGCCGGCGGCGGCCAGGGTCTCGCCGTAGCGCTCGAAGGTCTTCGGGAAGAAGGCGCGGACCACGTGGCCGAAGATGATCGGGTCGGAGACCTTCATCATCGTGGCCTTCAGGTGCACGGAGAACAGCACGCCCTCGGCCTTGGCGCGGGCGACCTGGGAGGCCAGGAACTCGCGCAGGTGGGCGACCCGCATCACGGAGGCGTCGACGACCTCACCGGCGAGGACCGGTACGGAGTCGCGCAGCACGGTGGTGGTGCCGTCCTCGGCGACCAGCTCGATCCGCAGCGCGCCGTCCTCGGCGATGACGACCGACTTCTCGGTGGAGCGGAAGTCGTTCTCGCCCATGGTGGCCACGTTCGTCTTGGACTCGCCGGTCCAGGCGCCCATGCGGTGCGGGTGGGTCTTGGCGTAGTTCTTCACGGAGGCCGGGGCGCGGCGGTCGGAGTTGCCCTCGCGCAGGACCGGGTTCACGGCGGAGCCCTTGACCTTGTCGTAGCGGGCCTTGATCTCCCGCTCCTCGTCGGTCTTCGGGTCGTCCGGGTAGTCCGGCAGCGCGTAGCCCTGGGCCTGCAGCTCGGCGACGGCGGCCTTGAGCTGCGGGATCGACGCCGAGATGTTCGGCAGCTTGATGATGTTGGCCTCGGGCGTCTTCGCCAGCTCGCCCAGCTCGGCCAGCGCGTCCGGGATGCGCTGGTCCTCGGTGAGGTACTCCGGGAACACCGCGATGATGCGCCCGGCCAGCGAGATGTCCCGCGTCTCCACGGCGACACCCGCCTGCGAGGCGTACGCCTTGACCACCGGCAGGAAGGAATACGTCGCCAGGGCCGGGGCCTCGTCAGTGTGCGTATAGATGATGGTCGAGTCAGTCACCGGGTGCTCCGCTCCACGTCTGCAACATTGCTCGACATCAAGATATCTCGTGATCGGCTCCGGATCGACAGGGGCCGGGTCCGGGTCCGGATCCGCGGGTGTCCGACCGGAAACGGTTCAGGCCAGGACCCCCGCGTGCATGGCGCGCTACCTCACCCCGGCGCCGGCGCGCCCTCCCGGGCCGTCGACCTGGACCCCGGCACCGCCCGGTACCTGCGCCCGCACGGGCTGACCTGGTCCCCGGACGGCACCCGGCTGTTCGCGCTGACCGGCGAGTACCAGGCCCCGCTGCGGCTGCACGTGATCCACGCCTGAGCCCGCGGGGCGCCGCGGCGGTTCAGTCGAGGCGGGCGGCGGACACGCCGCCCGCATCCTCCGCGCCGTCGCGCTGCTGCGGGATGGACACCGTGCCCTGCCGCAGGGTCACCGTGCGGGCGGGAGCCGGGATGGCGATGCCCTCCGCCCGGTAGCGCCGGTGCAGGCGCTTGATGAACTCGTGCTTGATCCGGTACTGGTCGCTGAACTCGCCGACCCCGAGGATCACGGTGAACCCGATCCGCGAGTCGCCGAAGGTGTGGAAGCGGACGGCGGGCTCGTGGTCCGGGACGGCGCCGGTGACGTCCCGCATCACCTCGGTGACCACCTCGCAGGTCACCCGCTCCACCTGCTCCAGGTCGCTGTCGTAGCCGACCCCGGCCTGGACCATGATGGTCAGCTCCTGCTCCGGCCGGTTGTAGTTGGTCATGTTGGTCCCCGCGAGCTGGCCGTTGGGGATGATGACCAGGTTGTTGGAGAGGTTGCGGATGGTGGTCTGCCGCCAGTTGATGTCGGTGACGTAGCCCTCCTCGCCGCTGCTGAGCCGGATGTAGTCGCCCGGCTGCACGGTCTTCGAGGCGAGGATGTGCAGGCCCGCGAAGAGGTTGGCGAGGGTGTCCTGGAGGGCCAGCGCGACCGCCAGACCGCCCACCCCGAGCGCGGTGAGCATCGGCGCTATGGAGATGCCCAGCGTCTGGAGCACCACGAGGAAGCCGAGCGCCAGCACCATCACCCGGGTGATGTTCACGAAGATCGTGGCGGAGGCGGCGACGCCCGAGCGGGACTGGGCCACCGACCGCACCAGATTGCCCACGACCCGGGCCGACGCCACCGTCACCACGAAGATCAGCAGCACGGTCAGGGACTGGTTGGTGTGGTGCTGCACGGTCCGGGTCAGCGGCAGCGCCGCCGCCGCTCCCGCCGCCCCGCCGGCCACCGCCGCCCACGGCAGCACCGTGCGCAGCGCGTCCACGATGACGTCGTCACCGTTCCAGCGGGTGCGGTCGGCCTGCTTGCCCAGCCAGCGCAGCAGCAGCCGCAGCACGAACGCGGCCAGCAGCCCCGCGGCCAGGGCGATGCCGGCGAGGATGAGGTCGTCGAGGGTCAGCGCGCGGGTCATCGGTCACCTCCGGAGGGACGTTCCGCGGCAAACGGGGCCGCCGGCGGCCGGATGTGAGGTCTCGTCACGTCGTCACCTGCTCGCTTTCGGGATGTGCGACCGTTCATCCTGCCGTATCCGGCACTCCTGTTCGTACCGGGACCGGTTCCGGCCGCACCCCCCTCAGACGATGTTCTCGGCGAGTTCCGCCTGGTCACGGTCCGATCCGTAGGCCGCGGTCGTCGGCGTTCCGTACGAACGGCGGGCGACGAACCACCACACCGTGGCGAGCGCCAGTACGACGGCGAGGGCCACCGCCGCGTAGTTCATCGTGTCGACCGTGACCGGCGAGGACTGCGGCAGGCAGAACAGCACCGTCACACACGCCACCCACACCACCGCGGTCCAGCCGATGGGCCTGCTCCACCGGCCCAGGTGCCACGGGCCGGGCGTGAACCGGTCCCCGGCGCGCAGCCGCAGCAGGATGGGGATGGCGTACGCCGGCGTGATGCCGATGACGTTGATGGCGGTCACCGCGCCGTACGCGGTCGCCGAGTACAGCGACGGCAGCGCCAGCACGGCGGCGACCGCCACCGACAGCCACACCGCGGCGACCGGCGTCTGCGTCTTCACGCTGACCTTCCGCCACAGCCGCGAGCCCGGCAGCGCCCCGTCCCGGCTGAACGCGAACACCATCCGGCTGGCCGCGGCGACCTCGGCGTTGCCGCAGAACAACTGGGCCACGATCACCACCAGCAGCAGCGCGCTCGCCCCGTTGGTGCCGAGCCCGTCCAGCAGGATCTGCGCGGGCGGCACCCCGGTCTCGCTGGCCCGGGTCGCGTCGTAGTCCTGGATGGCGAAGGTCAGCCCGGCGAGCAGGACGAACCCGGCGATCCAGGAGGCCCAGATGGCGCGGACGATGCCGCGGGCCGCCGCCACCGACGCGCCGGCGGTCTCCTCCGAGAGGTGGGCGGAGGCGTCGTAGCCGGAGAAGGTGTACTGGGCGAGCAGCAGGCCGATCGCGGCGACGTACAGCGGGTTGTCCCACCCGGTGTCGTTGACGAACTCGGTGAAGACGAACGACGGCGACTGGTGGTGCTCCGGGACGATCGCCAGCGCGCCGACGATCAGCGCGACCCCGGCCAGGTGCCACCACACGCTGATCGAGTTGAGCACGCTGACCAGCCGGACCCCGAACAGGTTCAGCACGGCGTGCAGCAGCAGGATCACGAGGAAGATCAGCATCGTCTTCTCGGGGGTCGGCTCGAACCCGAACCGCAGGTTCAGGAACGCGCCGGTGAACAGGGCGGCGCCGTAGTCGATGCCGGCGATCGCACCCAGCAGACCGAGCAGATTCAGCCAGCCCGTGTACCAGCCCCAGCGCCGGCCGCCCAGCCGGTCCGCCATGTAGTACAGCGCGCCGGAGGTGGGATAGGCGCTGGTGACCTCCGCCAGCGCCAGGCCCACGCACAGCACGAACAGGCCGACGCCCGCCCAGCCCCACAGCATCACCGCGGGGCCGCCCGCGCCCATGCCGAAGCCGTACAGGGTCATGCAGCCGGACAGGATCGAGATCACCGAGAAGCTGATCGCGAAGTTGCCGAAGCCGCCCATCCGGCGGGCCAGCACCGGCCGGTAGCCGAGTTCGCGCAGGCGTTGCTCCTCGTCCTGCTGCTGGACGCCGAGGGTGGTGCGGGACATGCGGAACCTCCTGGAAGACGGGGGAACGGGGGACGTCAGGGGCGCCGGGCCCCCGACCTGCTGCGGGCGCGGGCCTGCTGGAACACCTCGGCGGCCTGCGCGTGGTCGCCGGGCGCGGCGGTGCGGTGGGCCCACGGCAGCGGCGTCCAGTAGGGGCCGACCGCGTCGAACACCCGGTCCGCCTCGGCGAACCGCAGCGCCCCCCACAGGGCGTGGGCGAGGTGGTTCAGGTCGAGCGGGCCGCGCTCGGCGGCCGGGGCCGGCTCGAACCAGCCGTGGAACGCCCGCAGCGCCTCCCGGGAGGCGTCCTCGGCGACCCAGTGCAGGTCCAGTGCGGCGTCGCGCCCGCCGTCGCGCCGGTAGCGCTCGACCCGGACGTACAGCGGCAGCAGGTGCAGCGGCGAGCCCGGCGGTGCGGCGTCGGCCGCCCAGTGCGCGAAGCCCACCGCCTCCGCCAGCCGCCCGGACACCGAACGGCCGTACAGGAACTGGAGCATCCGGTGGTGGGCCTCGCGGTTGTACGGGTCGCGCTTGTCGGCCTCCGCCAGCAGACCCCACGGGCCGGGCGGCAGCATCGGCTCCGGCGGCGCCACCCGGTGCTCCGCCCAGCGCTGCTCCTCGTCGAGCCGGGACAGCGCCAGCAGGCACACCCAGGGAACCGGGTCGTGCGGCGCGGCACGCGTCAGCGCGTCACACGCACGCCACGCGTCGTGCCACAACTCCGTGGTGCGTCCGTGCCGTTCGCGGTGGGCCCGCAGGGCGCGCTCGACGGACACCCGGGCGTGCATCAGGGCGGCCGGCAGACTGTGCGGCTCCTCGGCGAGCCAGGCCCGCACCACGTCCGTACCGGCGGCGGCCGCCGCCAGGACCTGGGTGCGCTGCGTCCACTGCCCCCACGACGCGGTCTCCGCGAGCAGGGTGCGCATGGACATCCACCGTCCGGCGCGCACCTCCTGGAGGGCGGCGCGCAGGGCGGTGTCGGGTCCGGCGGGATCGTAGGCGGGTCGTGCTCCGTCTCTGGCCATCACCCTCCCGCCCCGGTCAACGGGCGGGTCAGGGTGACAAATCGGTGTGACAACAGCCCTCCCCCGAGCGGCGGTTGAGGAGATCGTGTTCGGTCGGCCGTCACTATAGAGGCGTCAGTTCCGAATGAGACGCCGGTTTCGCCATCCGGGAAACGGCCACCGCCCCGTCCCGTGTGCTGACCGTCGGTCAGCGGCGCTTGACGCGGTGTGGCCGACGGCGGCAGGCTGTCGCCCCGTGATCACCACGGCGCGGGAGACGCGATGACAGGACCGGTGCTCGCCGTCGACCAGGGCACCTCCGGCACCAAGGCCCTGGTGATCTGCCCCGAGCGCGGGATCCTCGGCACCGGCTTCGCCGCCGTCCGCCCCCGCTTCCTGCCGGGCGGCCTGGTCGAGGCCGACCCCGCCGAGCTGTACGACTCGGTGGTCGCGGCCGGGAACCGGGCACTCGCCGAGGCCGGAGAACCGGTGACCGCGCTCGGCCTCGCCAACCAGGGCGAGACCGTCCTCGCCTGGGACCCCGCCACCGGCCGCCCGCTGACCGACGCGCTCGTCTGGCAGGACCGCCGCGCCGAGCCGCTCTGCGCGGAACTCGCCGAGCACGCCGAGGAGTTGCGCGAGCTGACCGGACTGCCGCTGGACCCGTACTTCGCCGCGCCGAAAATGGCCTGGATACGACGGCACCTGACCACCGAGGGCGTCGTCACCACCAGCGACACCTGGCTGGTCCACCGGCTCACCGGCGCCTACGTCACCGACGCCGCCACCGCCGGCCGCACCCAGCTGCTCGACCTCGACCGCACGGCCTGGTCCCCCCGGGCCCTGGAGGTGTACGGCCTCTCCGGCGAACGCCTCCCCGACGTCGTCGACGCAGCCCAGGAGGTGGGCACCACCACCGCGTTCGGCGCCCCCGTCCCCCTCACCGGCCTCGCCGTCGACCAGCAGGCCGCCCTGCTCGCCCAGCGCATCACCACCCCCGGCGGCGCCAAGTGCACCTACGGCACCGGGGCGTTCCTCCTCGCCCACACCGGCGACCGGCCCCGCCGCGGCACCTCCGGCCTGGTGAGCTGCGTCGCCTGGCGGCTCGCCGGACACACCAGCTACTGCCTCGACGGGCAGGTCTACACCGCGGCCTCCGCCGTCCGCTGGCTCACCGACCTCGGCGTCATCCAGGGCGCCGCCGACCTCGACCCCGTCGGCGGGAGCGTGCCCGACAGCGGCGGCGTCACCTTCGTGCCCGCCCTCGCCGGGCTCGCCGCCCCCTGGTGGCGCGGCGACCTGCGCGGCTCGCTCACCGGACTCGGCCTCGACACCGGCCCGGGCCACCTGGTGCGCGCCCTGTGCGAGGGCCTGGCCGCCCAGGTCGCCGAACTCGCCGACGCCGCCGCCGCCGACCTCGGCACCCCGCTGGACACCCTGCGCGTCGACGGCGGCCTGACCCGCTCCGCGCTCCTCCTGCAGACCCAGGCCGACCTGCTGCAACGCCCCGTCGAGGTGTCCGCCCTGCCGGACGCCACCGCGCTCGGCGCCGGCGCCCTCGCCCGGCTCGGCGCCACCCCCGGGCTCGGCCTCGCCGACGCGCTGCCGGACTGGAAACCGTCCGCCGTCCACGAGCCCCGCATCGGCCCCGACGAGGCCGCCGAACGCCGGGCCCGGTTCCGCGCCGCCGTGGCCGCCCTCCTCGACGGGGCGCCCGCATGACCGTCGTCACCACCGGCGGACCACTGCCCCCGCAGCCGTACGACGTCGCCGTCGTCGGCGCGGGCGTGGTCGGCAGCGCGATCGCCCGGGCCCTCGCCCGGCACCCGCGGCTGCGGGTGGCGCTCGTCGAGGCGCAGGACGACGTGGGCCAGGGCACCTCCAAGGCCAACACCGCGATCCTGCACACCGGCTTCGACGCCGTCCCCGGCTCCCTGGAGGCCCGCCTGGTCCGCGAGGGCGCCCGGCTGCTCACCGCCTACGCCGCCGAGTCGGGCATCCCCGTCGAACGGGTCGGCGCCCTGCTCGTCGCCTGGGACCGGGAACAGCTCGCCACCCTGCCCCGGCTCGCCGGGAAGGCCGCGCGCAACGACTGCCACGACACCCGGCTGCTCGGCCCGGCCGAACTGTACGCGCGCGAACCGCACCTCGGACCGGGCGCCCTCGGTGCCCTGCACGTCCCCGGCGAGTCCATCGTCTGCCCCTGGACCACCACCCTCGCCTACGCCACCCAGGCCGTCCGCAACGGCGTCCACCTGCACCTCGAGTGCCGCGTCGAGCAGGCCGCCCGGCGGGACGGCGTCCACGAGCTGACCACCACCCGGGGCACCCTGCGCGCCCACCGGCTCGTCAACGCGGCCGGACTGCACGCCGACACCCTCGACCGGCGGCTCGGCCTCGACGACTTCACCGTCACCCCGCGCCGCGGCCAGCTCATCGTCTACGACAAGTTCGCCCGCTCCCTGGTCCGGCACATCCTGCTGCCCGTCCCCACCGCCCTCGGCAAGGGCGTCCTGGTCGCCCCCACCGTCCACGGCAACGTCCTGCTCGGCCCCACCGCCGAGGACCTGGACGACAAGCGGGCCACCGGCTCCACCGCCGACGGCCTGGCCGCCCTGCGCGAACAGGGCCGCCGGGTCCTGCCCGCCCTGCTCGACGAGGAGGTCACCGCCGTCTACGCCGGGCTGCGCGCCGCCACCGGACACGAGGACTACCGGGTCCGCGCCCACCCCGCCCAGGGACTGGTCACCGTCGGCGGCATCCGCTCCACCGGCCTCACCGCCTCCCTCGCCCTGGCCGAACACACCCTCGACCTGCTGCGGGAGACCGGCCTCGACCCCGGCCCCGCGCGCGACCTGGAGCCGGTGCGCATGCCCAACCTCGGCGAGGCGTTCCCGCGCCCCTACCAGCGCGCCGACCTGATCGCCGCCGACCCGTCCTACGGCACCCTCGTCTGCCACTGCGAACGGGTCTCCCTGGGCGAGATCCGCGACGCCCTCGCCGGCCCCGTGCCGCCGCGCTCCCTCGACGGACTGCGCCGCCGCACCCGCGCCCGCGCGGGCCGCTGCCAGGGCTTCCACTGCGGGGCCGCCGTGCGCGCGCTGTTCGAGGCGGGCCGCCGCGACGCCGCGCCGGCCCCCGGCGCGCCGGCCGAGGCGGGCGGCACATGAGCGCCGTACGCCAGGTCGACGTGCTCGTCGTCGGCGCCGGACCCGCCGGGCTCACCGCCGCCGCGACGCTCGCCGCGCGCGGCGCGGGCCGCATCGAGGTCCTGGAGCGGGAACGGACGCCCGGCGGAGCTCCCCGCACCTGCGCGCACGGCGGGTTCGGCTCGTGGCGGCGTCCGCTGACCGGACCCCGCCTCGCCCGGGAACTGGCCGAGGCCGCGGTCCGCGCCGGGGCGGTCGTCCGCACCGGAGTGACCGCCCTCGACTGGGCCGGTCCGCTGGACCTCGCCACGGTCGGCCCCGAGGGCCCCGAGATACTCCGCGCACGGGCCGTCGTCCTCGCCACCGGCGCCCGCGAACGCCCCCGCGCGGCCCGCCTGGTCCCCGGCACCCGCCCGGCCGGTGTCTACACCACCGGAGAACTCCAGCGGGCCGTGCACCTCCACCGGCAGCCGATCGGCACCCGCGTGGTGATCGTCGGCGCCGAGGACGTCTCCTACGCCGCCGCCGACACCGCGCGCCGCGCCGGAGCCGAGGTCGTCGCCCTCGTCACCGACCTGCCCACGCACCGGACCGCACCGGCGCGCGCCCTCGACACCCGGCTGCGCCGCGGCGTCCCGCTGCTCACCGGCGCCGTGGTCGCCGAACTCCTCGGCCACGGACGCCTGTCCGGCGTCCGCGTCCGCCACCACGACGGGCGTACGGCCGTACTGCCCTGCGACACCGTCGTGTTCACCGGCGACTTCGTGCCCGAGCACGAACTCGCCCGGCGCGGCGGCCTGGTCCTCGACCCGCGCACGCGCGGCCCCGCCGTCGACGGCGCCCTGCGCACCTCGCGGCCCGGCGTGTTCGCCGCGGGCAACCTGCTGCACGCCGTCGAGCGGGCGGCCACGGCGGCCCGGGAGGGCGCGCTGGCCGCCGCCGCCGTCACCGCCGCGCTCGCCGCGGCCGGGCCGGGGGCCGGCACGGCGGCCGGGCCGGGCGCCCCCCGGCCGGACGGGGTGCCGCTCACCGTCGATCCGCCGCTGCGCTGGATCACCCCCAGCCGCGTCACCCCCGCCGACGCCCTGCCGTACACCCTGCGCACGGCGTCCCGGCTCACCCGCCCGCTCCTCGAGATCACCCAGGGCGGCCGCGTCCTGCACCGGCAGCGCGTGCGCGGCGCCGCCGCCGGCCGGTCCCTGACACTGCCGGCCCACTGGACCCACCGGGTCGATCCGGCGGGCGGACCGGTGCGGGTGGCGGTCCGCTGACACCGGCCCGTGCCGCCCCGCGGAGCGCGGGACGGCCGGGACCGCCGTGGTGGCAGGACGACGTCGGACAGTGCGGACCGGCACGGCGGCAGCCCTTCCCGGGCGCCGGTGGTGGCACGCTACGGTGCGCACTGTCCCGTACGACAGGAGGAATCCCGTGGCAGCGCGACGCACCGGCACCCCGCAGGGCCCGCCCGTCGCCGTGGTGACCGGCGCCAACCGCGGCATCGGCTACGAAGTGGCACGGCAGCTCGCGGACCGGGACCACCGTGTCGTCCTCGGCTCCCGCGACCTCGCCAAGGGCCGGGCCGCCGCCGGCCGCCTCGACCCGGGCGGCACCCGTGTCGTGCCCGTCCAGCTCGACGTCGCCGACGCGGCGAGCGTCGACGCGATGGCCGAATGGGTCACCCGGGAACTCGGCCGGGTGGACGTCCTCGTCAACAACGCCGCCATCCTCTACGACAGCTGGGCCCGGGCCCGCACTGCCGACCTCGGCGAGGTGCAGCGAGCCCTGGACACCAACCTGTTCGGCGCCTGGCGGGTCACCCAGGCCCTGCTGCCGCTGCTGGAGCGCAGCCCGCACCCCCGGATCGTCAACGTCAGCAGCGAGGCCGGCTCCCTCCAGGGCATGACCGGCGGCACCCCCGCCTACGCCGTCTCCAAGGCCGCCCTCAACGCCCTCACCCGGCTGCTCGCCGGTGAGCTGCGCGGGCGCGGGGTGCTGGTCAACGCGGTCTGCCCGGGCTGGACCGCCACCGACATGGGCGGCGGCGGGCGGCCGGTTCCCGAGGGCGCCGCCGGGGTCGTCTGGGCGGCCACCCTCCCCGACAACGGCCCGACCGGCGGCTTCTTCCGCGACGGGCGCGCCGTGCCGTGGTGAGGGGGCGCACCGCCGGGTGAGCCGGACGGGACGCGGTGACGTGCCCCGGGGTGGCGCCCTCGGGCGGTGCCGTAGGGGTGCGGTCGGGGCGGTGCCGCGGGTGCGGCCGGTCGCGGGTGCGGGTCGGTGGGTGGCCCGGCGCGCGGGTCCCGCGCCCGGGGGCGGGACCCCACGGTGCCCCGGTTGTTGACCTGAAGCCCGGTCGAGGTCTTAGCGTCGGCGCCATGAGCATGGAGACCACGGCCTGGACACAGCTGCACAGCGTCCTCAACGCCCAAGAGGAACGCCGTCCCTTCGACCCCGCCACCCTGCGCCGCATCGGCGCCTTCGCCCGCCCGCACCGCCACCGCATCGCCCTGTTCGTGCTGCTCGGGGTGGCCACCGCACTGCTCGCCGTCGCCACCCCCGTGCTCGCCGGGCAGGTCGTCGACGCACTCGTGTCGGACGGCGACCGGGGCACCGTCGTCCGGCTCGCCCTGCTCATCGCGCTGATCGCGGTCGTGGAGGCGGCCCTCGGCATCCTCGGCCGGCGGCTGTCGGCGAGACTCGGCGAGGGGCTGATCCTCGATCTGCGCACGGCCGTGTTCGACCACGTGCAGCGCATGCCGGTCGCGTTCTTCACCCGCACGCGCACGGGCGCGCTCGTCAGCCGCCTCAACAACGACGTCATCGGGGCCCAGCGGGCGTTCAGCAACACCCTGTCCGGCGTGGTCAGCAACGTGGTCACCCTGGTGCTCACGCTCGCCGTGATGCTCACCCTGTCCTGGCAGGTCACCCTGCTCGCCCTGGTGCTGCTGCCGGTGTTCGTGGTGCCCGCCCGGCGGATGGGCCGCCGGATGGCCCGCATGCAGCGCGAGGCCGCCGCGCTCAACGCCGCGATGGGCACCCGGATGACCGAGCGGTTCTCCGCGCCCGGCGCCACCCTCGTCAAGCTGTTCGGCCGCCCCGAGGAGGAGTCCCGCGAGTTCGCCGAGCGGGCCCGCCGGGTCGCGGACATCGGCGTCCGCACCGCGACCGCCCAGTCCGCCTTCATCACCGCCCTCACCCTGGTCTCCGCCCTCGCGCTCGCCCTGGTCTACGGCCTCGGCGGCTCCCTCGCCCTGCGCGGCGCCCTGGAGCCGGGCGCCGTCGTCGCCCTCGCCCTGCTGCTCACCCGGCTGTACGCCCCGCTCACCGCGCTCGCCGGGGCCCGCGTGGAGGTGATGAGCGCCCTCGTCAGCTTCGAGCGGGTCTTCGAGGTGCTGGACCTGAAGCCGCTCATCGAGGACCGGCCGGACGCCCGCCCGGTGCCGGACGGCCCGGTCTCGGTCGAGTTCGACGACGTCCGCTTCGGCTACCCGTCCGCCGACAAGGTCTCCCTCGCCTCCCTGGAGGAAGTGGCCGCCCTGGACACCCGGGGCGGCGCCGAGGTGCTGCACGGCGTCTCCTTCCGCGCCGAACCCGGCCAGACCGTCGCCCTGGTCGGCTCCTCCGGCGCCGGCAAGTCGACGATCGCGCAACTGCTGCCCCGGCTGTACGACGTCGACGCGGGTGCCGTGCGGGTCGGCGGCACCGACGTGCGCGAGCTGAGCGCCGACTCGCTGCGCGGCACGGTCGGCCTGGTCACCCAGGACGGGCACCTCTTCCACGACACGGTCCGCGCCAATCTCCTCCTCGCCCGGCCGGACGCCGCCGACGACGACCTGTGGGACGCCCTGCGCCGGGCCCGCCTGGACTCCCTCGTGCGCGCCCTGCCCGACGGACTGGACACGGTCGTCGGCGAGCGCGGCTACCGGCTCTCCGGCGGCGAGCGCCAGCGGATGACCATCGCGCGGCTGCTGCTGGCCCGCCAGCGGGTGGTGGTCCTGGACGAGGCCACCGCGCACCTGGACAACACCTCCGAGGCGGCCGTCCAGGAGGCGCTGACCGAGGCGCTGCGCGACCGGACCGCGATCGTGATCGCCCACCGCCTGTCGACGGTGCGGACCGCCGACCGGATCCTGGTCCTGGAGGACGGCCGGATCGTCGAACGCGGCACCCACGAGACGCTGCTGGCGGCGGGCGGCCGCTACGCGGAGCTGTACCGCACCCAGTTCGCGGAGCGCGGCCCGGTCACCGCGGCCACACGCTGAGCCCGGCACGTGCCGCGGCGTCCTGACCGATCACCATGACCGGGGGCACCCCCTCGGGCGGCGGCCGGCCCGTGGCCGCCCGCGCCGGTCCGTGAGCGGCGCATCGTCCCGCCCGTGACCGGCGCTCCGTCCGGCTCGTACCGTCCGCGCCACCCGCCACCCGCCACCGGCTGCCCGCCACCCGCCGCCGGCTGCCCGCCGCCCGCCGCCCGCCGCACGCCGCCCGCGACGGACGGCGTGCCGACCGCCGTCCACAGGCGTAGCGTCCGGGTATGGGCGGCAGCACGATCGATCCGGCCACCGAGCACGGCGAACTGGACACCGCGTTCGCGGAGACGGTCCGGCAGATCGGCGCGTCCATCGGCGCCCTGTACCTCCTCGAACCGGACGGGCAGGTGCTCAGCCTCACCCTGCTCTCCGGAGCGACCGCGGAGCTGGCCGCGCCCTGGAGCCGGGTGGCGGTCGCGGCACCCGCTCCGGTGGCCGACGCCGTCCGCCAGGACCGGCTGGTGTGGGTGGGGAGCCAGGAGGAGATGACCCACTCCTACCCGCGCACCGCGATGGCGCTGCCGTACCCCCTCGCGCTGGCGGCCGCTCCCGTCGCCGGCGGCCGCCGGTGGGGGGCCCTGCTGCTGATGTGGCCCGCCAACCGGCCCGCGTACATGACCGGGCGGGAACGGCGGTACATCGAGTCGAGCTGCCGGACCCTCGCCCGTCTCCTGGAGGAGGGCGCCGCCCGGGGCGGACCGCGGGTCGTCCCCACCGGGGCGGGCCACCGCTCGGCGGGCGGCCCCGTCCTGGCCGCCGCCGACTTCGTCGAGCGCCTGCCCGGCGGGAGCTGCGCCCTGGACCTGGAGGGACGCTTCACCTACCTCAGCTCCGGCGCCTGCACACTGCTCGGCCGCGACGCCGACCAGCTGCTCGGCACCCGGCCCTGGCAGTCGCTGCGCTGGCTCGACGACCCCGCCTACGAGGACCGGTACCGGGCGGCCGTGCTCAGCCGCGAACCCGTCTCGTTCGCCGCCTGCCGCCCGCCGGACACCTGGCTGGAGCTGCACCTCTACCCGGACGCCAGCGGCATCAGCGTCCGCATCGTGCCGAGCGGCACGGCGCTGCCGCCCGCGCCGGCCCCCCGGCGGTCCACCCGCACCGTGACGCCGACCCGCGCCGGTCAGCTCTACCACGTGATGCACCTGGCCGCCGCGCTCACCGAGGTCGTCGGCGTCCGGGACGTCATCGACCTGATCGCCGACCAGATCATGCCCGCGTTCGGCGCGACGGGGCTCGTGCTCTCCACCGCCGACGGGGGCCGGCTGCGCATCACCGGCCACCGCGGCTACCCGCCCGAGGCCATCGAGCGGCTCGACGCCCTTCCCCTCACCACCGGCTTCACCCCCGCCGGCCGGGCGATGAGCAGCGGCATCCCCGCCTTCTTCTCCGACGCGGAGGAGATGCGGCGCGTCTACCCCGACGCCACCCCGGTCAGCGGCAAACAGGCCTGGGCCTTCCTGCCGCTGGTCATCTCGGGCCGGCCCGTCGGCTGCTGCATCCTGTCGTACGACGAGCCGCGCCGGTTCCCGGCCGACGAGCGCGCCGTCCTCACCTCGCTCGCCGGGCTCATCGCCCAGGCCCTCGACCGGGCCCGCCTGTACGACACCAAGCACGAACTCGCCCACGGCCTCCAGCAGGCGCTGCTCCCGCGCACCCTGCCCGCGGTGGCCGGGCTGCGGGTGGCCGCCCGCTATCTGCCCACCACCCGCGGCATGGACATCGGCGGGGACTTCTACGACCTGATCCGGCTCGGCGGCACCGCCGCGGCGGCCGTCATCGGCGACGTGCAGGGCCACAACGTGGCCGCCGCCGCCCTCATGGGCCAGGTCCGCACCGGCGTGCACGCCCACGCCACCGTCGGCACCACTCCCGACCAGGTCCTCGACGGCACCAACCGGCTCCTCACCGACCTCGCCCCCGAGCTGTTCACCAGCTGCCTCTATGCCCACCTCGACCTCGCCCGCGGTCACGCCGCCCTCGCCAGCGCGGGCCACCCGCCGCCGCTGCTGCGCCTGGCCGACGGCACCGCCCGGCCCGTCGACGTGCAGCCCGGGCCGCTCCTCGGGATCCTCCCGGACGCCGGCTTCCCCGTCACCGGGATCCCGTTCCCCCCGGGCGCCACACTGCTGCTCTACACGGACGGCCTCATCGAGACGCCCGGCGTCGACCTCGACCGGTCCATCGCGCGCCTCGGTCACCACCTGGCGCGGGCCGACGACCGTGACCTGGAGGCCCTCATCGACGATCTCCTGGACAAGGAGGTGCCGACCGGCCAGCGCGCCGACGACATCGCCCTGCTGGTCCTGCACCGCGAAGCGTCATGACCCACCGACGGGTGTGCCGGTGGGTGCGCCGGCATGCGCCGGTGTGTCCCGCTGCGCGCAGGCGGGGCCGGACCACGGCCGGCTCCCCGAGGCGGGGACCAGAGGGCGGTCCGCCGTGGCAGGGGGAGGGGCGCCGGTGTGCGACCGGGGGCCGGTGCCGTGTCGTGCGTGCCCGGCGTTCCCGGGCCCGGCCGCTCAGGGCCGGGGGTCGACCCGGCGCCAGCGGGGGCGGGCGTCGGGGCCGCGGCGGCCGGCCGCGGAGGCGCAGCGCGGGCACACGCGCCGCACCCGGTCCGCCGCGCCGCCCGACTCGGGGAAGACGTCCTGCCAGGCGACATGGGGGAAGCGGGCCAGCCGGGACCGGCTGAGCGACAGCCCGCAGACCGTCTCGTTGCGGCCGGGCTCCCAGGCGTGGACCTCCCCGGCCGGAAGTCTGCGGCGGCCCTCCTCCTCGTCCGTCCACTGGCCGGAGGCGGCCACGTTGTACCGCGGGACACGGGCCATCACGACCGCGCCCCCGCTCAGCCGGCCGAGCCGTCGACGCGCAGCCGCACCTGCTCCTCCAGGCGCCGCAGGCTGCCGTCGAGGGCGTCGCGCACGGCCTGCTCGCCCGGGTCGTGGCCCTCGTCGAAGAACGACAGGTGCACCGTGACTTCGCTGGCCCCGCTGCCGATCCCCGCGACCTGGAGCCAGCCCGCGTAGCTGCCCTGGTCGCGGGTGCCCCACTCCAGCCGCATCTGGTCGGGCTGCGCGCGCAGCAGCGCGGCGGTGTCCTCGTCGGTGCGGTCCTCGTGCACGGTCACCGCGGGCAGCCGGACCGGCTCCACGTGCACCGCGGAGGGCAGCCAGGAGTCCAGCCGGCCGACATCGGCGGCCTGGTCGAAGATCTGCTCGGGCTGGGCCGGCATGGTGCGGGAACGTTCGTACTCGGTCATCGCCCACCGTCCTCGGTTGGCTCGGCTCGGGTCGTACAGCGCACCGCGTGCCCGGCCCGGCCGGAAATAAGCGTTCGCCGGCGAGAACACGAGAGGACCGCTCCCGGCCGCGAGGCAGGGCCGGACATGGCCGCCGGGCGGGGCGTCGCCCCCGCCGCCGGGCCGGGCCGCCCGGCGGCGCCGCCGGCCGCGCACCGGGCCGAGCGCGTCCGACGAGGCGTCAGGGGCGGCATCGTCCCGGTGAGCGGGGCCGGGCGGCCGGCCCACGGGCGTTCACCAGTTCCCTCAATTGGCACGCGTGGCTCGCGCGGTCGGCAGCACCGACCCACGATGAAGGCTCAAGGCCGACGGCCGTGCGAGCTGCCGGGCACGACGGCCTCCACTTGCTCTCGCGAAGGGAAGGGCCTGCTGGATGAGCACATCGAAGCGCGTGTCCCAGTCGGCGTTCGACGGCTCCAGGCTGCGAGTCATACTGTTCGTCGACCTCCACGAAGGCGCTCAGTCGCAGTTCCTCGACGCGTACGAGCACATGCGCACGCGCATGGTGGAGGTCTCCGGACACATCGGCGACCAGCTCTGCCAGTCCGTCGACAACCCGTCCCAGTGGGTCATCACCAGCGAGTGGGCCGCCGCCCCGCCCTACCTCGCCTGGGTGAGCAGTGAGCACCACCTGGAGACGGTCAAGCCCATGCAGAGCTGCGTCCGTGACCTGCGGTCGCAGCGCTACACCATCGTCCGTGAGACGGGCGGTCCGCAGCAGGCCGCGGCCCGCGCCGCCGGAGCGCACGGCCCCGTCCGGGTCGGCGACGGGGTGACGCGCCACGCGCTGACCTTCACCGTCAAGCCGGGCTCGGAGTCCAAGGTCGCCGAGGTCCTGGCCGGGTACGCGCCGCCGAAGGCCCGCGTCGACGACTCCACGCGGCTGCTGCGCACCACGCTGTTCATGCACGGCAACCGGGTCGTGCGCACCGTCGAGGTCGAGGGCGACCTGATGGCCGCGCTGCGGCACGTCTCACGGCAGCCCGAGGTGCGGGCCGTCGAGGAGGCCATCAACCCCTACCTGGAACAGGACCGGGACCTGACCGATCCCGAGTCCGCGCGCGCCTTCTTCACCCGCGCGGCCATGCCCCCCGTGCACCACGTCTCGCGCGGCGGAGCGGAACCGGCCGGCCTGCGGCGGCTCGCGCTGTTCTACCCGGCCCGCCACGACTGCGGGACGGCCCTCGCCCGGATGCTCTCCCAGGAGGACGAGACCGCGGCGGACGACCCCGGGAGCCCGGTGCACCGCAGCACCGTCTTCCAGCGGGACGACATCGTCGTCCGGCTCATCGACGTGTCGGGCGATCCCGAGACCGAGCCGTTCAAGGTCCTCGGCATCCACGGCCCGCGGAAGGCCGCCATGCTGGCCCGCCTGCTCGACGGCGGCGCGCTCGGTATGGACGCCCCGGTCACCGGTGAACGGGACGCGACGCGCCTGCTGGCGCACGCCGGCATGACGCTGATCACCGACCGCACGGCTGCGCAGTCCTGACAGCGCGCGGATCATCACTTCCCCTGCCTCATCTACCTGGAGACGGCACATGGACACAACGCGCCCACGCATCGTGGACCTGAGCGAGACCGAGCCCAACCGCAGGCGCGGCGGCGACCTGCGCACCCTGCTCACCCCGGTCACCGTGGGGTCCACCAGCGGTTTCATGGGCCTGGCCATCATGCAGCCGGGCGAGCGCATCAGCGAGCACTACCACCCGTACTCGGAGGAGTTCATCTACGTCGTCCAGGGCGATCTCGAGGTCGACCTGGACGGCGAGACCCGCTCCCTGCGGGGTGAGCAGGGCCTGATGATCCCCATCAACATGCGGCACCGTTTCCGCAACGTCGGCGACACCGAGGCCCGGATGGTGTTCCACCTGGGTCCGCTGGCGCCCGAGCCGCGCCTCGGCCACGTCGACACGGAGGTCCTGGAGCAGGCCGACCAGCTCGCGCCGCACCCGCTCGTCCAGGAGGCGGGCGCGCAGCCCGTACGACACGGGGCGCCATCGTGACCCCGCGGCGGGTGGCGGTCACCGGCATCGGTGTCGTGGCCCCCGGCGGGATCGGCGTACCGGCGTTCTGGGACCTCCTCTCCGACGGCCGCACGGCCACCCGCGGCATCACCCTGTTCGACCCCGAGGGCCTGCGTTCGCGGATCGCGGCCGAGTGCGACTTCGACCCGCTCGCCCACGGGCTCGGGCCCGAGGTGACCGAACGCGCCGACCGCTACATCCAGTTCGCCCTGGCCGCCGCCGACGAGGCCGTGTCCGACTGCGGCATCGACCTCGCCGCCGAGGACCCGTGGCGCGTCGCCGTCTCCCTCGGCAGCGCGGTCGGCGGCACGACCCGCCTGGAGCACGACTACGTCCTGGTCAGCGGCGGCGGGAAGCGCTGGGACGTCGATCACCGTGCCGCCGAGCCGCAGCTGCACCTGGCGTTCTCGCCCAGCACCCTGGCCTCCGTCGTCGCGGAGAGATTCGGCGCGCAGGGCCCGGTGCAGACCGTCTCCACGGGCTGCACCTCGGGACTCGACGCGGTGGGCTACGCCTTCCACACCATCCAGGACGGCCGGGCCGACATCTGCGTCGCCGGGGCGTCGGACTCGCCGATCTCCCCGATCACCATGGCGTGCTTCGACGCCATCAAGGCGACGTCGCCGAACAACGACGACCCGGCGCACGCCTCCCGGCCCTTCGACGCCCACCGCGACGGCTTCGTGATGGGGGAGGGCGCCGCCGTCCTCGTCCTGGAGGAGCTGGAACACGCCCGGGCACGCGGCGCGCGCGTCTACTGCGAGATAGGCGGCTACGCCACCTTCGGCAACGCCTACCACATGACCGGGCTCACCAGTGAGGGCCTGGAGATGGCCCGGGCCATCGACTCCGCGCTCGACCAGGCCCGGGTGGACCCCACGGAGATCGACTACGTCAACGCGCACGGCTCGGGCACCCGCCAGAACGACCGGCACGAGACCGCCGCGGTCAAGCGTTCCCTGGGCGCCCACGCCTACGGCACGCCGATGAGTTCGATCAAGTCCATGGTGGGTCACTCGCTGGGCGCGATCGGCGCCATCGAGGTCGTCGCCTGTGTGCTGGCCATGGCCCACCAGGTGGTGCCGCCGACGGCGAACTACGAGACCCCGGACCCCGAGTGCGACCTGGACTACGTCCCACGCACCGCACGCCCCCGCAAGCTCGACAACGTGCTTTCGGTGGGCAGCGGTTTCGGCGGGTTCCAGTCCGCGGTGCTGCTGACGGGCACGGGCGGGAGGACACGATGAGTGCTGAGCGCAGCGGGCGCACCGCGGTCACCGGCATCGGGGTGGTCGCGCCCAACGGGCTGCGGACGGACGCGTACTGGAAGTCCGTCCGGGAGGGCGTGAGCGTCCTGGACCGGATCACCCGGGACGGCTGCGGGCACCTCCCGCTGCGTGTCGCCGGCGAGGTCCGGGGGTTCGACCCCTCGTCGCTCATCGAGGAGACCTTCCTGGTCCAGACGGACCGGTTCAGTCACTTCGCGATGGCCGCCGCCGGCGCCGCCCTGGAGGACGCCGGGCTGAGCGGCACGGCGGCCGAATCGCCGTACTCCGTCGGCGTGGTCACCGCGGCCGGCTCCGGAGGCGGCGAGTTCGGCCAGCGCGAGCTGCAGAAACTGTGGGGACAGGGCTCCCGCTACGTGGGCCCCTACCAGTCCATCGCCTGGTTCTACGCGGCCAGCACCGGCCAGATCTCCATCCGCGGCGGCTTCAAGGGCCCCTGCGGGGTGGTCGCCAGCGACGAGGCGGGCGGCCTGGACGCCGTCGCGCACGCCGGCCGGACCGTGCGGCGGGGGACCGACGTGGTGGTGGTCGGGGCGGCCGAGGCGCCGCTCGCCCCGTACTCGATGGTCTGCCAGCTCGGCTACCCGGACCTCAGCACCGCCGAGGACCCGGCGGTCGCCTACCGCCCCTTCACCTCCGGCGCCCGCGGTTTCGTACCCGCCGAGGGCGGAGCCGTGCTGGTCGTGGAGGACGCGGACCGGGCCCGCCGCCGTGGCGCGGCGGTCCGCGCCACCGTGGCGGGACACGCCGCCACCTTCACCGGCGCCTCGCGCTGGGACCGCTCCCGGGAGGGACTCGCCCGGGCCATCCGGGGAGCCCTCGACGAGGCCGGCTGCGCACCCGAGGAGATCGACGTGGTGTTCGCCGACGCGCTCGGCACACCGGAGGCGGACCGGGCCGAGGCGCTGGCCCTCGCCGACGCCCTGGGCCGGCACGGCACCCGGGTGCCCGTCACGGCGCCCAAGGCCGGCTTCGGGCGCGCCTACTGCGGCGGGCCCGTGCTGGACATCGCCGCCGCGGTGCTGGCCATGGAGCACGGGCAGGTGCCGCCGACGCCGGGCGTCCTCGACATCTGCCACGACATCGACCTGGTGACCGCCGCGGCGCGCCCGGCCGAACTGCGGACGGCCCTGATCCTCAGCCGGGGCCTCATGGGGTCCAACGCGGCGTTGGTACTACGACAAGGAGAACACGCATGAGCAACACGGAACTGACCGTCCAGGAACTGTCCGCCCTGATGAAGAAGGCCGCCGGCGTCACCGTCGACGCGCAGGACCTCGCCTCCCGGGTGGACACCCCGTTCGCCGAGTTCGGAGTCGACTCCCTGGGCCTCCTCGGCATCGTCGGCGAACTGGAGAACCGGCACGGCCGTGCCCTGCCCACCGACGCGGAGCGCTGCAAGACGCCGCGCGACTTCCTCGACCTGGTCAACGGCGCGCTCACGACGGGAGGCTGACATGGCCGGGCACACCGAGAACGAGATCACCATCGCAGCGCCCCTCGACCTCGTCTGGGACATGACGAACGACCTCGAGCGCTGGCCGCAGCTGTTCAGCGAGTACGCGGCCTGCGAGGTGCTGTCCCGGGACGGCGACACGGTCACCTTCCGGCTGACCATGCACCCCGACGAGAACGGCAAGGTGTGGAGCTGGGTGTCGGAGCGGGTCACCGACCGCGAGAAGCTCGTCGTCCGCGCCCGCCGGATCGAACCCGGACCGTTCGAGTACATGAACATCCTCTGGGAGTACGAGGAGACCCCGGAGGGCACTCGGATGCGCTGGACGCAGGACTTCGCGATGAAGCCCGACGCCCCGGTCGACGACGCCGGGATGACCGGCATCATCAACCGCAACTCCCCGGTGCAGATGGCCCTCATCCGCGACCGCATCGAGCAGGCCGCCGGCGAGCGGCGGACCGCACCCGTCTCGCCGGCCTGAGCGGCGCGGCCACGGAAGGAAACCCATGCACCACACCCTGATCGTCGCCCGGATGGCGCCCGGTTCGGCGCCGGACATCGCGGAGGTCTTCGCCGCCTCCGACCGCGGCGAACTCCCGCACCTCATCGGGGTGTCCCGGCGTTCGCTGTTCCAGTTCGGCGACGTCTACATGCATCTCATCGAGGCCGAGCAGGACCCGGCGCCCGCCATCGCGCGGGTGGCCGACCACCCCGACTTCCGCGACATCAGCAAGCGGCTGGAGCCCTTCGTCAGCCCCTACGACCCGCAGACCTGGCGCGGTCCGAAGGACGCGATGGCGCAGTGCTTCTACCGCTGGGAGCGGGACGCCACCGGGTGAGCGAACGAGGAAGGGCCGCTGTCCCCACCGCCGAGGAGGCGGAGACAGCGGCCCTTCTTCTTCGCTTCTTCCTCGTGGGCGCGGAGCGGGTCAGCGGGCGAGCGCCGGGAGGAGCCGCAGCGCGTTGTCCCGGTTGATCGCCCGGAGCTGGTCGTCGGAGAGCGCCGGGTCGGCGTCCAGCGCGGGCGCGGTGACGCCGGCGACGACATGGCCCGGGGTGGGCGGCCAGTCCGTGCCGAACAGAATGCGGCCCGGGTCCACCGCGGCCAGCAGGGTGGGCGTGGCCGACGGGGACATGGGCCCCGCCGTGTCGTAGTAGAAGCGGTGCAGGTAGTCACGCACCCGGCCCGGCTCGATCGGCGGCGTGAGGTGCCCGCCGAAGAGGTCGAGCCGGTCGGCGACGTAGGGCAGGAATCCTCCGCCGTGCGGGAGGACGAAGGTGAGGTTCGGGTAGCGGTCGAGGGTGCCGTTCCTGATGAGGTTGATCGCGGCCCGCGTGGTGTCCACCAGGAAGTCGCAGACGAACGGCGGCATGCCGGGCAGCCCCGCGCTCCCGCTCCCCGGCTTGCCCGCCGGCACCTCCATCGGGTGGGTGCTGACGACGGCGTGCCGCTCGTCCAGTTCCCTCAGCAGCCGGTCGTGCGACGGGTCGCCGAGGTAGACGCCGTCCATGCTCGTCCGGGTGCTCACGCCGACGGCGCCCAGCTCGTCGAGGCCGTACGCGAGGCTCCACGAGGACAGTTCCAGGTCGTCCAGGAACACCGGGGTGAAGAACCGGAAGCGCGCGGGGTGGCGTTCGACGACCTCGGCCGCCGCCCGCAGGGCCACCCGCGCGCTCTCCTGGCGCTCCGCGCGCTCGCGGAGCCGGCCGAGCATCGCCACCGTCATGACGGCGGTGCCGATGCCCGCCTTGTCCATCACCTCCAGGGCGGTGTCCAGGTCCCAGCGCGTCCACCAGGGCAGCTTCTCGCGGTCGGCGATGCCGCGTTCCTCCGCCCAGTCCAGCCAGGCGGGCGCGGTGAAGTGGTGGTGGACGTCGATCCGGCCCGCGGCGGGGGTGTCGTCTCGTGCTGTGCTCATCTGCCCTGTCCTCCTCGGCGGTGGGGGTTCACAGACGGCCGAGGACCGTCTGCAGCGCGGTCGTCAGCATCCGATCGGCGTGCGGCAGTTCGGCGTGCGCCCGCCAGGCGACGAAGCCGTCCGGGCGGACCAGGACGGCTCCGTCCTCGGCCGTGCCGTGCAGCTTCGCCCAGTCGGTGTCCGGCTCGGGGACCAGGTCGCACTCGGGGCCGTCGCCGACCAGGTGGCACTCCACGGGCAGGCCGAGGTTCGCGGCGGCCTGCGCGGCGGCGGCGCGCCAGGCGTGGCCCTGGGCCCCGGAGAGGAGCACGAACGACCGCTCGTACAGGTCCAGCGTGGAGATACGTGCCCCGTCCCTGGTGACCCACATGTGCGGGGCACGGGTGCCCGGGTCGCCGCCGAGCTGGAAGGTCTCGGGGACCACCGGAAGGTCGGGGGAGGCGCCCAGCACCGCGTCGGAGGCGTACCGGTAGCACAGTGCCACGGTCATCAGGTCCTCCGGGTCGTTGTTGCGGGTCGCCGCGGAGCTGAAACCCGGGTGCTCCTCCTCCACCGCCTGCGCGGACGCCCGGGTGCTGGTGGTGAGGGCGACGGGCCGCCGCTCCCGCTCGTAGCTGTCCAGCAGCGACGGCTCGGCCCAGCCGCGCAGCACCGCGGCCAGCTTCCAGGCGAGGTTGTGGGCGTCCTGGATTCCCGTGTTGGAGCCGAACGCGCCGGTGGGCGGCATTTCGTGGGCCGCGTCACCGGCCAGGAACACCCGGCCCCGGCCGTAGCTGTCGGCGACGCGTTTCGACGCGTGCCAGGGTGCCTTTCCGGTGATCTCGACATCGAGATCGGGCACGCCGGCGGCGGCCCGGACGTGGTTCGCGCAGCGTTCCTCGGTGAAATCCTCGAGGGTTTCCCCGCGCTCCGGGAACCAGGGAACGTGAATGACCCACCGTTCCTCGTTGTCCACCGGGAGCAGCGCTCCCTCGCCCCGCGGGTCGGTGATGTAGCAGACGACGAACCGCTCGCCGCCCGTGTAATCCTTCAGCCGCCGGCTGCGGAAGGTGACGCTGACATTGTGGAACAGCTCACCGGGGCCCGACTGGGCGATTCCCAGCCGATTGCGCACCGGACTTCTCGGGCCGTCCGCGGCCACCAGGTAGTCCGCCGCCACGGTGGAGGTCTCGCCGGTCTCCCGGTTCTGGATCAGCGCCCGGATTCCCCGCTCGTCCTCCTCGAAGGAGACCAGTTCGGTGTTGAAGCGGATGTCCCCCTCGCGGCGGGCCTGCTCCAGCAGCACCGGCTCCAGGTCGTTCTGGCTGCACAGGCACCAGTCCGAGGAACTGACCCGGGACACGTCCATGCCTCCGGAGATGTCCCGGATGATCCAGCGGCGCTGGCTGCCGGTGAGGGTGTCGACCTGGAGGACGCCGTCGTTCCCGGCGAGGGTGGAGGCGGCGGCCCGGATGCGGGCCTCCAGCCCGGCGGTACGGAAGAGCTCCATGGTGCGGACGTTGTTCCCGCGGCCCCTCGGGTGCGTCGACGTCGCGGCGTGCCGCTCCACGAGCATGTGCTCGATGCCGAGGCGGCCGAGGAACACGGAGGTGGAAAGACCCACCAGCGATCCGCCTACGATGAGTACTGGTGCAGATTCGACTGCGCGTCCGCTCACTGAGATTCCTGCCCATCCGGCGGTGCCCGGGTCCGGGGAATTCGGGCACCTGCCTGTTCATGTGTGTCAATCCGTGTTTATCAAGCGGTACTTGCGCGTGCGATCGGGCACGCCCCTGACTGGGCCGGCCGGGTCAACGGGGAAATTCCACACGCATTTCCGGCGACCCGACCCGGATGGACCAGCCGCGTTTGCCGGGACGCGCGCCGCGGGAAAACGTGGCACTCGACGGAGCCCACCCCGCGACACCCGGGAGCAGTCAATGACGCAAGCGTTCGCATCCGAGGAAATGTCATCCGAGGAGGCCGCGGCGGCGGCCGCCTCCTGCAGCCGGGAGTTCCGCGCCAACCCGCATCCCGTCTACGCCCGGCTCAGGGAGACCGCGCCGGTGTGCCCGATGTCGCCGCCGCACGGCGTCGAGACCTACCTCATCACGCGGCACGACGACGCCCGCGCCGCGCTGGCCGACCCGCGGCTGAGCAAGGACATGTACGGCGCCATCGACGCCTATCACCGCATCTTCGGCGACTCGTCCATCGCGCTGGACGACAACATGCTCTTCTCCGACCCGCCGAAGCACACCCGGCTGCGCAGGATCGTCGGCAACACCTTCACGCCCAAGCGGGTGCAGTCGCTGCGCCCGCGCGTCCAGCAGATCACCGAGGACCTGCTGGACGCCTGCCCGGCCTCCCGGCCCGTCAACCTGCTCCCCGAGTTCTGCTTCCCGCTGCCGCTGCACGTCATCTGCGAACTGCTGGGCGTCCCGCAGAACGAGCGCAAGCAGGCCCAGGAGTGGTCCGCGACCGTGGCGCAGACCGGGTTCGGGCCCGAGGCGCGCGCCAGGCTCGAGGTGGCCGAGGGCAATCTGCGCGACTACCTGGTGGACCTGATCGCCCGCAAGCGGCGGGAGCCGGACGACGGCCTGCTGAGCGCCCTGGTCGAGGCCCACGACCAGGAGGGCGCCCTCACCGACCACGAACTGGTCTCCACGGCGTGGGTGCTGCTCTTCGCGGGCCACAAGTCGACGGCGTACCAGCTCGGCAACGCCCTCTTCCACCTGCTCACCCAGCCCGAGCAGAAGCGGCTGGCCCTGCGCGACGAGCAGTCGATGGCCGCGGCGGTCGAGGAGATCTTCCGGTTCGAGACCTCCGTGGAGAACGGCACCTTCCGCTACGCCAAGGAGGACGTCGTCATCCGCGACACGCTGATCCCCAAGGGCTCACTGGTCCAGGTGTCGATCGCCGGGGCCAACCGCGACCCCGAGGTGTTCGAGGACCCGGACCGGATGGACGTCGAGCGCCCCAACGCCCAGGCGGACCACCTCGCCTTCGGCTTCGGCCCGCACTACTGCATCGGCGCGCCGCTCGCCCGCCTGGAGATGCACCTCGCCCTCACCACGCTCTTCGGCCGGTTCCCCCGCGTCACGCTGGCCTCGGCGCCCGAGGACGTGCCCTGGCTGACCGTGCCGTTCCCCGCCTTCCGGGGCGTCGCCGAGCTCCCGGTCGTCCTCGACCCGTCATGACGGCCCCCGTACGGGTGGTCCGGCTGCTCCGGGTGCGGGACGGGCGGGAAGCGGACTTCGTGGCCGCCTACCAGGGCGTCTCCGAACGGGCCCGCGGCTTCCCCGGCCACCTCGGCGAGCAGCTGTGCCGCTCCCTCGACGATCCCGCCCAGTGGCTGCTCACCAGCGAGTGGGAGAGCGCCGAGGCCGTCGGGCGGTGGCGCACCGACCCCGCTCACACGGCCCTGGTCGAGCCGCTGAACGCCTGTCTGCACGACGACCGCTGGACGGGACTGTTCCACATCATGGCTCCGGCCGGAGCGCGGGCCGTGCCGACCTCCGGTTCCGGGACGGCGCCCGGGGGTCCCGGGACCCCCTGACACCCGCGGCGCCGCCCCCGCGCCTGCGCGGCGCGCCCTCCGCCGTGGCCGGCCGTACTCGTCGTCCGGCCGCCGGTGCCGGGGAACACCGGCCCGGCACCGGCTCCGCTCACCGCGCGGCTCCTCTCACCGCGCGGTTTCCTCTCACCCCGTGGCCCCCTTCACCAGGTCGGCCGCCTTCTCCGCGACCATGATCGTGGGGGCGTTGGTGTTCCCGCGCGGCACCGTGGGAAAGACCGAGGCGTCCGCGACCCGCAGCCCCGCCACACCGAACACCCGCAGCTCGGGGTCGACCACCGCGCCGATCGCACAGGTCGACGTCGGGTGGTACAGCGTCTGCCCGGACCGCCGCACCCAGGCGAGCAGCTCCGCGTCGGAGTCCGCGGCGGGCACGTCGTACGGCCCGGTGACGACATCGGACACCGCCCGCTGTGCGGCGATCTCCAGGGCGATCCGTACACCGGCGACGGCACACTCCCGGTCCTCGGCCGTCATCAGGTAGTTGTGCACGATGCGCGGGGCGGCGTCCGGGCGCGGGGAGCGCAGGGTGACCGCGCCGCGGCTGGTCGGGGCGAGCACGCACGGACCGAAGCCGAAGCCGTGCTCGGCGACCGGGCCGAGCCCCTCCTGGTGGAAGAGGACCGGGACGGCGTGGAACTGCACGTCGGGCGCGTCGAGTCCGTCCCGGCTGCGGAAGAAGCCGCCCGTCTCCCCGATGTTGGAGGTCAGCGGGCCGCGCCCCGCGCTCTCCAGCAGCGCGGCGTTCTCCGCGGCCGCCGCTCCGGTCAGCGACTCCCGGCCGGTGCGGAAGTTGAGCAGCGCCGCGTAGTGGTCCTGGAGCCCCTGGCCGACCGGCAGGTCGCTGACGACCTCGACACCGAAGGCGGAGAGCGCCGCGGCGGGCCCGATCCCGGAGAGCATCAGCAGCTTCGGGGACTCGTAGGCGCCCGCGGACAGGATCACCTCCCGCTCGGCGCGGACCACTTCGACGACGCCGCCCCGTTCCACCTCCACCCCCGTCGCCCGGCCCCCGTCCAGCACCACGCGGTGGGCGCGGGCGGAGGAGAGCACGGTGAGGTTCGGCCGTGCCAGGGCGGGGTGCAGGTAGGCGACGGCCGTGCTGCAGCGCAGGCCGCCGCGCTGCGTCAGCTGGTAGCTCCCCACACCGAACTGCGTCCCGCCGTTGAAGTCGTCGTTGGTCTTGTGCCCGGCCTGCACGGCGGCTTCCACGAAGGCCGCCGCGAGCGGATGCCGGGACCTGCCGTCGCTGACCGTCAACGGCCCGCCCACGCCGTGGTGTTCGTCCTCACCGCGCTCGTTGTCCTCGGAACGCTTGAAGTACGGCAGCACATCGGCGTACGACCAGCCGGTCGCCCCGGCCGCGGCCCAGCCGTCGTAGTCGGCCCGGTTCCCCCTGATGTAGATCATGGCGTTGATCGAGCTGCAGCCGCCGAACACCTTGCCGCGGGGCAGGTACGCGCGGCGCCCGCCGATCCCCGGCTCCGGTTCGGAGTCGAGGTCCCAGTCGAGGCCGGATTTGAACAACTGCGGGAAGGCGGCCGGGACATGGATCTCCTGCGCCGTGTCGGGGCCGCCCGCCTCGATCAGGGCCACCCGGACGGCGGGGTCCTCCGACAGCCGGGCCGCGAGGACACAGCCCGCGGATCCGGCGCCGACCACGACGTAGTCGTACCTGCTCATTCCATCCCCTTTGATCGAGAAGGCGGTGTCACGCGCGTGCGGGAGGCGGACGCGCCCGCCCCGGCACGCCGGCCGGGCCGGCCGGCGGGGCGAGCGCGTCGGCGCCGGGGGTGCCGTCACGGCGAGTGTCCCCGCGGGCCCCCGGACCGGTACAGGGTGCGGCGGCCGCTCGGTGGGGACACAGACGAGATCGCGCCACTCGGCAGCGCCCGGGAGCGCCGGCCGGGCGCACCGGCCCGGCACGGGCCGTCAGCCCGGGACGCCGGCCTCGGCGGGCAGCGGCTGCTCCGCCCAGATGACCTTGCCCTCCCGGGTGTGCCGCGTACCCCAGTGCTCGGCGAGCTGGGCCACCAGCAGCAGCCCGCGACCGCCCTCGTCGAAGGCCCGGGCGCGGCGCAGGTGCGGGGCGGTGCTGCTCGCGTCGGAGACCTCGCAGGTCAGCGTCGACTGGAGGATCAGCCGCAGCTGAACGGGGCCCTTGCCGTAGCGGATCGCGTTCGTCACCAGTTCGCTGACCATCAGCTCGGTGGTGAAGGCCAGCTCCTCCAGCCCCCAGGCGGTCAGCCGGCGGGTGGTGAAGTCACGGGCCCCGGAGACGGCGGCGGGATCGGACGGGAGGTCCAGAACGGCGACGTGGCCGGGATCGAGTGCCCGGGTCCTGGCCACCAGCAGGGCGACGTCGTCGGCGGGACGGCTGGGCAGCAGCGCGGCCAGCAGCCGGTCGCAGATCTCCTCCGGCGACCCCGGCGCCCGGGCCAGGACGTCGCTCAGCAGCGAGCGCGCGGTGTCCACGTCCCGGATGCGGCTCTCCAGGAGACCGTCGGTGAACAGCGCGAGCAGGGTGCCCTCCGGCAGCTCGAACTGGGCCGTCTCGAAGGGCAGCCCGCCCAGGCCCAGCGGTGGGCCGATGGGCATCTCCGGGAAGTCGACCGCCCGGCCGGCCGGGGCGCCGCCGGCCACCGGGGTCACCACGGCCGGCAGCACGTGCCCGGCGCTGGCCAGCGTGCACAGCCGGGACACCGGATCGTAGATCGCGTACAGACAGGTGGCGCTGGTCTCGCCGTCCTCGGCCGACTCCTCGCGCTGCAGCCGGATGACCACATCGTCCAGATGGGTGAGCAGCTCGTCGGGCATCAGATCGATGTCCGCGAAGGCGCGGACGGCGGTCCGCAGCCGGCCCATGGTGGCGGCGGCATGCAGGCCGCGGCCGACCACGTCGCCCACCACGAGGGCGACCCGGGCGCCGGACAGCGGGATCACGTCGTACCAGTCGCCGCCCACCCCCGCGCAGGACCCGCTGGGCAGGTAGCGGGCGGCCGTCTCGGCCGCGGACTGCGCCTCGGGACGGCGCGGCAGCAGGCTGCGCTGGAGGGCGAGCGCGGTGGAACGCTCCTGGGTGTACCGGCGGGCGTTGTCGATGGACACCGCCGCCCGCGCCGCGATCTCCTGCGCCAGCAGGAGGTCCTCCTCGTCGAAGGGCGCCGCGGTGCGGTCCCGGAAGAACTGGGCCAGGCCCAGGGTGTTCCCGCGCGCCCGCAGGGGCAGCAGCAGCGCCGTGTGCGCGCCCGGCGCGGACGGCCCGCCGTCGTGCTCCGGGGCGTCCGGTCGCGTGCGGTGGCGCAGCAGCGGCTGCCCCGTGACCAGCGCGTGAGCCGGTTCGGACCCGGCCGGATAGGTGTGCGTCCGGCCCGGGGCGACGGCGGGTTCGCCACCGCCTTGCGGGTCGGGGTGCTGCGCGACCCGCCGCAGCACCGGCGGGGGAGTGCCGTCGTCCTGGAGGACGGATTCGAAGAGGTCGACGGTCACCAGGTCGGCGAAGTCGTCCGTGCCGACCTCCGCCAGCTCCCGGGCGGTGCGGACGGTGTCGAGGGTGGTGCCGATCCGCCTGCTCGCCTCGTTGGTGAGCAGGAGCCGCCGCCGCAGCAGCCGGTCGCGCTCCTCCTGGTAGGCGGCGACGACCTGCTCCGAACCGCGGTCGACGTACTCGAAACCCGTGGCGATCAGCCGCATCCCCGCGGCGTTGATCAGCTCCCAGTCGCCGGTGAGCCGCGTGGCCTCGCGCTGGATCATCTGGAGCAGGCTCACATGCCCGAGGCGGTAGGCCCGCAGGAGGGTGCTGACCGGTACGCCCCTCCGGGCGAATCGGCGGGCCACCTCCGGCGCCGAGGCGGGGGTCTCGATCTCGCTGATGTCGAGGCCGTGCTCCAGCATGTCGAGGAACGCGGTGACGTGCCCGGCGGTCTCCTCCAGGGCCACCAGGGACAGCTCGTCGTCCTTCCACATCTCGGGCAGCTCGGCGCGCAGCACCCGCAGCAGCACGTCGGCCGACTGATGCGCCCGCGGCCTCAGCGCCTGAGCCAGCCGCCGCAGGAAGGCGTCGACATCGGTCCCCATATCCGCAACGTACCGAAGGGTCCGCACCCGCGCCCGTCCGGGCGCACCGGCCGTACACCGGGCGCTCCCGTGGCCCCGGTCCCCGTCCGGGTCCGGGCGGTACGGCCGCACTCCGGGCGCGCCCGCGTGGCGCCGGTCCCCGTCCGGGCCCCGCAGTGGTCCGGCAGTGGTCCGGGGTGGTCCGCCGCCCGGTGCAGACGGGCTGGGGGATCTGTCGAGAAGCTGCCCAGAGCCGCACGGCAGACTGCCCTCCGGGGACGCCTCGGCCGGGGGCCCGCCGCCTCCCGGGGGGCACGACCGTGGCGGAACGGCATCTTCCGGGGGGATCAGTGCGCGCAGCGGAAACCTTGGCCGACGACGGGACGGACCGTGGCGCGGCCGCCGGAACGCGGCCGGCGGGCCGGGGCCGCCCGCCGGCCGCGCCGCACCACCGAGGAACCCTCGACGGCCTGTTCTCCCTGATGGCCCGGCGCCGGGGCACCGGCGTCGCCGTGCAGGACGAGGGCCGCAGCGTCACCTACGCGGGCGCGGAGCGCTACGCCGCCCGGCTGGCCACCGCACTCCTGCGGGCGGACGTCCAGCTCGGCGACCCCGTGCTGCTGCACTGCACCGACCATGTGCAGTTCCTGGTGGCCCAGTTGGCCGTCCCGAAGCTGGGCGCGGTGTGCGTGCCCGTGCCGCGCGACGCGGATCCGGCGGCCCTGGAGCGCTGCGCCGAGGTGAGCGGCGCGTCGCTGGTGCTCTGCGGCGCCGCCCTGCGCGCGCGGTGGGACCTGCCCGCCCTGGTGCTGGACGATCCGGCGGTGTGGTCGCGGATCTCACGGGCCCGCCCGGAGGCGTCGCTGCCCCACTCCGGCCGTACGGACGCGGCACACCTCCTCGTCGAGCACGCCGACGGGACGGGCCATCTGATCGACCACCGGGCGTGGCTGCTCGCCCTGGCCGCTCGCACCCGGCGGGCCGGTTCCCCCGGCCCCGGCGTGGCGGTCACGGGACGGCCCGGCGCTCCGGAGGCGCTGTCCGGGGCGTGGTGGGCGTTCGGCACCGGCGCGACCCTGTCCGCCCTGCCCGGACGCGTCACGCTCGCCGCGCGGCCCACGGAGCACGCCGGCACGGTCGTCCTGCGGCCCGCCGACCACGCCGCGGCGCTCGACGCGGCCGTACCCGGAGCCCCGGCCCGGCCGCACACCGTCCTGCTGGTCGGCGAGCCCTGCCCAGGCGAACTCGTGCGCAGGCACGCCCGGATGCTGCCCCGGACCCGTCTGCTCGCCGAGTTCGCCCCCCTCGACGGAGCGCTGCCGTGGGCGGCCGTCGAACACCCGGCGGACGGTGCCACCCCGCTCTCCTCCGCGGTCGTCGGCCACGAGGTGCCGCGGGTGCGGATCACGATCCGCGACGCCGAGGGGCGCCCGGTCGAGGACGGCCGCACCGGCGTGGTGTGGGCGTCCGGCACCGCCCTGCCCTTCGACCGGCTGGGCGCGCGCGGCCGCCCGGAAGGCGAGCCGCCGGCCCCGGCACCGCTCGCGAGGTCGCCCTACCTCGGCCGCCGCGGCGAGGACGGCACCGTGGAGATCACGGGCGGAGCCGCCCGCCCCGGGCCCCGTGTGCACGGCGACTGAGGACCCGGCCGCCGCGGCCGGCGGCCCGAGCCGCCCGGTGCGGTGCTCGCACGGGTCGGCGCGGCGGTGTGCAGGCGTGCCTGCCGCCTGACCGCCACCGGGGCCGGCAACGGTCAGGTCCTTCGTGGACGGGCCCCAGCGCCCGCGGCCGTCGGTCCGTCGGCCACCCCCGCGTGGCACGGACTGCGGGACGGGCGCGGTCAGGCGGTGGCCAGGGCGTGCCGGCAGCCGAGGGCCGGAGCCGGAAAGGCGGCCCGCCGGGGGAGGGGTCTCGGGGACGGACGCCGGGGCAGCGGATCGTGGCCGGGCAGGGCGAGGAGCACCGGCGGACGGGTCCAGTCCTCCGGCTGGACCGCCATGTCCAGGCGGACGTGGGTGCCGCCGGTGATCTGTACCGGACCCACCGTGCCGACCAGGAGCGGACGCCCGCTGGTGAAGTCGTCGGCGGTGTGGGCGCCCAGGGCGACGGCGTGCAGGTACCACAGCCCCGGCGGCACGTTGTTCAGCGCGAAGGGCCCGGCGCCGTCGAGCATGGACCAGGCCACCGGCCGCCCCTGCACGACGGGGCTGTCGAAGGCGCCGATGCACAGCGGGGAGAGCGGTGTGCCCGTGACGTGCGCGGTGCCGGACACGGAACCCAGCGGCCCGGCCGGCGCGGCCGGCGGGAGGACCGCCGGGTGCTCGCCGCACTCCCCGCGGGCGATCCTGCGGTACTGGGTGGGGGAGATGCCGACGGACGCGGTGAACCGGCGGGAGAACGTGCCGGTGCTGCTGTAGCAGACCTGCGCCGAGATGTCGGCGACGTTGAGCCGGGTGTCGGCCAGCAGACGCTTCGCCTCGTGCAGCCGGACCGCGCTGAGAAAACGGCCCGGGGTCACACCGGTGATACGGCGGAATACCCGAAGGAAGTAGAACTTGCTCACCATCACGGAGCGGGCCAGGTCGTCCAGACTGAGAGGTTCGTAAAACCGTTCACGGATGGTGATGACCGCGCCCTGCGCGAGGTGTTCCATTCGGTGGGCTCCCTCTCTGACGGCTGGGTGGTGTGGCGGCATGACCGACGGGTGGAACCTGGGCGCCAATGCCTCGACGCGGCGTGCTGCCATGTCTTCCTCGTTCCTTTCCGACTCGTCGTGGGCGTCCCGGGGGAGCGGCGCCGTGGAATTTCCGCACCGAATTCCACGGGGGCGGGGGAGCGCGGCTGATCAGCGAAGCGGCCGGGGAGGCGTCCGGGCGCCACGCCGCGCGCGTCCGGGAGCCGTGACGTACCCGGCGCCGTTGCCATGCCGATCGCCCCCCGTCAGTGGCCCGCTCGACTGCCGCTGCTTACAGGGTGCTTGATTTCCGCGTGGGGAAGGGAGGAAGGGAAAGACCCGTGAATGAGAGGGCGGGTCCGCCACGAGCCGTGTGAGCGTGACATAAGGATCACGCCGACTCGGTTGTGAGGTAAGGGTGACCTTTGTTCGGTCGTGTGCCGTGCGGGGCAATTACCTCGGGCATGTACGCGTGGTTTCGGCGGGCCACGGTGTTCACGCCGACGGCGTTCGACCGGCCCGTCCCGTGCGCCGGCGGAAAACACCGCGGCTGAGCAATCTCGAAGTCGCGGCGCGGCGCGAGGGGTTCCTACGATCGAGGCGGCGGCCGACGCGACGCGGGAGGCCGGCGCCCGTGCCCTGCCCACCCCGAGGAGACGCTGTGCCCCAGGCCGCGGCAAGGCCGAAGGAACGAGTCCGAGCCGGCCGGTGCGTCACCGGCCCCGGCACCGTGGGCCCGGCCCGCGCCACGGCGCCGGCCGGGCGCGGCCGGGCCCGGCCCGCACCGGGCGAACCGCCCGGCCGCCGCCGCCAACGGCCGCCCCAGGTCCGCGGCCCGGCTGCGGCCGGGGCCCCGGGCGGCCGCCGCGGCCCGTGCGCGAGCGGCGGCAGGCGGGCCCGCGCGCACCGTGTCCGGCCCGGTGCCCGATGTGTAGTGTGGTCGGACATGAAGGCGGAAACCCTGAGAGGGAACCTGGAAGGGATGCTGCTGTCCGTCCTGGAGCCCGGCGAACTCCACGGTTACGCGGTGATCGAGGAGCTGAAGCGGCGCAGCGGTGACGCGATCAATCTGCCGACGGGCACGGTCTACCCGGCCCTGCACCGGCTGGAGGCCGCCGGCCTCGTCGGCAGCGAGTGGTCCCGCCACAACGGGCGGCGCCGCCGCAACTACTACCTCACCGCCGCGGGCCGCCGCGCGCTGGCCGACAAGCGCACGGCGTGGCGGGAGGTCTCCTCGGTCATCTCCGTCGTCCTGGGAGGCGAGGCCTGATGGGGGCGGGGGTCCTCGAGGGGTACACCGACCGGCTGGCGGAACACCTCGTCGGCGACGACTCGCGCCGGGCCGCGATCCTCGACGAGGTGATGGACGGTCTGCAGTGCGCGGTCGAGGGCAACCTGGAGGACTGCAGTGACGCCGAGGAGGCCGCGCGGCGGGCCGTACGGGAGTGGGGGCCGCCCGGGGAGGTGGCGCGCGCGTACAACGACGCCACGCTCCGGCTGAGCGCGCAGCGCCTGTCGCTGCGGGCGGTGTGCGTGCTGCCGCTGCTCGCGGCCACCTGGGCGGCCGCGCTGCTCGGCGGGCCGGCCGGCCCCTGGGCGGTGCGGCACCCGCCGCTGCTGCTGACGGGCATCTCGCTGGTGGCCTTCGGCTGTGTGATCTGCCTGGCCGGCGCCTTCTCCGGGCTCCGCAGGGGCACCGGCATCCGCGCGGCGGTCGAGCGGCGCGACGACACGGTGACCACGGGCACCCTCGCTGCGCTCTCCGGGCTGCTGTGCACGCTGGGCGCGCTGGTGCTGCTGCTGCTCAACCGCGGTCTGTCCCACCCGGAGTCGCTGGACTGGCCGATGGTGTCCGTGCCGGCGACGCTGACCATCCTGTCCGCCCTGTACTTCGGTCTGCACTTCAAGCGCTTCGTCTCCGTGGTGCGGGGGGTGGACACGGTCTGACGCGCCGGCGCGCCGACGGCCGCCTCCTTCCCCGAGAGCTCCCCGTGCGGGACGACCTCCCCGGTTTCCCGCACGGGGAGCTCTTCTGTTTCCGGCACCAACCGTCGTGCCTGCCGGGCGAGTTGACGTCCGCCGTCGTGGCGCACACCGGTTGCGGCGCGGTGATCGGGCCGCTACCTTGTGCGTCGATAAGTAGCGTCGCTACAGAATAGTGTCACTACAGGAGGTCGGTGCCGTGGAGCGCATGACACGGTGGGTGCTCGCTCACCGGTGGACCGTGGCCCTGGTGTGGGTGGTGCTCACCCTCGCCGGGGGAGCCATGTCGGGCAGCACGATCGACAGACTCACCTTCGAGTCGCGGCTCCCGGACAAGCCGGCCCAGGAAGCGAACGACGCGCTGGCCCAGCGCTTCTCCCAGACGGGCGGCAAGAACGCCCCGCTGCTGCTCGTGGTGACCCTTCCCGAGGGCACGACCGCCGACAGCGCCGAGGTCCGCAGGCAGTGGGGCGACCTGGTGTCCCGGGTGACCCCGCAGGGCGGCCGCAGCGTCTCGTACGCCGGCACCGGCGACGACTCGCTGCTGTCCGAGGACAAGCGCACCACGGTCGCACTCGTCTACCCCCCGGCCAACCCGTCCAACGCGCCGTACGAGCAGTCCCTCCCGGCCATCAAGAAGACCGTCGAGCAGACGAAAATCGCCGGCGCCCAGGTCGAACTGACCGGACAGCCGGTGCTCTCCGGCCGGGACAGCGGCGCCCAGCGCAGCCCGATCTACGAGACGCTGATCGGCGCCGTGGGCGCGCTGGTCGTGCTGGCCCTGGTCTTCGCCAGCGGTCTGGCCATCGTGCCGCTGCTGATGGCCGCCGCCGCGATCCCCACCACGTTCCTGCTGGCCCGCGGGGTCACCGGCATCACCGACGTCTCCTTCATCGTGCAGTACCTGGTGGCCCTCATCGGCCTCGGCATCGCGATCGACTACGCGCTGCTCGTCGTCACCCGCTGGCGCGAGGAGCGCACCAAGCCCGGCGCCGACGGCCCCGAGCCCGAGGCCCGCAAGGAGGCCATCGTGCGCTCCCTGGCCAGCGCCGGCCGGGCCGTCGCGCTGAGCGGCGCCACCGTGGCGATCTCCCTCGCCGCCCTCGTCGTACTGCCCGTGCCCTTCCTGCGCAGCGTCGGCTACGCCGGTCTGCTCATCCCGCTCGTCAGTGTCGCCGTGGCGCTCACCCTGCTGCCCGTGCTGCTCTACTCCTGGGGCGACAAGCTCGACCGGCCGCGCCGCCGGCACCGCCCCGACAGCAGGATGTGGACCGCGATCGCCCGGCTGACCACCCGTCGCCCCGCGCTGTCCGCGCTGCTCAGCGGCGCCGTCCTGGTGGCCCTGGCCGCGCCCGTGCTGTACCTGAGTCTCGGTCAGCCGGCCACCACCACCCTCGCCCAGGGCGGACAGCCCGCCAGGTCCTTCGACCGGATCGTCGACGCCGGATTCGGCGAGGGCATCGCCCGCCCGGTCGAGGTCCTGGTGGGCGCGGACGGCGCGGACGCCATGAAGGAGAGGCTCGGCGGCATCGACGGCGTCGCCGGCTCCGTCGCGCCGGCCGACTGGACGCGCGACGGCCTGCGGATCGTCGACGTGTGGACCAGCGACGACCCGTCGAGCGACAGCGGCCGCGACACGGTCGCCGAACTCACCGGCACCGCGCGTCAGACGCCGGGCACGCTGGCCGGCGGCGGCCCCGCCCAGGACGCCGACTTCATCGACGCGGTCTACGGCGAGCTGGGACTCATCGTGCTCTTCGTCGGACTGGTCACCTTCATCGTGCTGGCCCGCACCCTGCGCTCGGTGGTGCTGCCGGTCAAGGCCCTGGTGCTCAACGCGCTGTCCACCTGCGCCGCCTACGGCGCGGTCGTCCTCATCTGGCAGAAGGGCTACGGCAGCGAACTGCTCTTCGACACCCCGGCCGTCGGTGCCATCACCATCTGGGTCCCCATGGCGGTGTTCGCGTTCCTCTTCGGACTCTCCATGGACTACGAGGTGTTCATCCTGCACCGCATCCGCGAGACCCATCTCGACCTGAGCCGGGAAGGGGTGCGGGACACCGTCGTGCCGTCGGTGGTGACCGGCATCAGCCGCACCGGGCGGCTCGTCACCTCCGCCGCGCTCATCCTGTTCCTGGCCTTCACCGCACTGGCCAGCCTCCCGATCACCGACGTGAAGGTGTTCGCCACCGCGCTGGCGGCGGGCATCATCATCGACGCCACCGTCGTCCGGGGCCTGCTCACCCCGGCCCTGGTCACCCTCCTCGGGCGGTCCAACTGGTGGTTCCCGCGCTCCTTGGGCCGGCTGCTCGTCACATCCCCCGCCGGGACAGCCGGCCCAAGGCCCACGCCGACCGGCCAGGACGCCGCCGGGCGGGGCACCGCGCCGGCGGACCCCGCCGCCACGACCCGGGAACAGGGCCGGGTCTGACCGGGCGAGCCACCGCGCCCCGGCGCGGTGGCTTGCACATGCTTTCTCCGGCCTTCATCGGCGTGGGGGAGGGTGATCGCGCGGACGTGAGCGCACGGCGCCGTCCGTCACCCGCCGACTGCGAAGGGAACCGACACGTGTCCACACAACGGCCGAGTTACGACGTGGTGATCCTCGGATCGGGTATCGCCGGATCCACCCTCGGCGCCGTCCTGGCCCGCAGTGGTGCCAAGGTGCTGCTCGCCGACGCGGCCACCCACCCGCGGTTCGCGGTGGGGGAGTCGATGATCCCCCAGCTCGTCGCCTGGCTCCAGGTGCTCGCCGAGCGGTACGACATCCCGGAGTTCGAGGCGCTGGCCGACGCCACCACCATCAACGAGCGGGTCAGCAACACCTTCGGCCGCAAGCGGCACTTCGGGTTCATGCTGCACCGCCCCGGCCGGGAACCCGACCCCACCGAGGCCCACCAGTTCGTCATCCCCGACGCCCTCACCTCGGCCAGCCACCTCTTCCGGCAGGACAGCGACGCCTACCTGTTCCGGGTCGCCGTCGCCCACGGCTGCGAGACCCGCCAGCAGTGGCGCGTGGCCCATGCCGGGTTCGACGCCGCCGGGGCCACCCTGACCGGCACGGACGGACACCGGGTCCGCGCCCGCTACGTCGTCGACGCGAGCGGATTCCGTTCCCCGCTGGCCGAGCAGTTCGGCCTGCGCGAGCAGCCGCCGCGGTTCCGGCACCACTCACGCTCGCTGTTCACCCACATGATCGGGGTACGGCCCTTCGACGACGTCGTACGGGCCCCCGAGGGCACCCGCCCGCCGGTGCCCTGGCACGAGGGCACCATGCACCACCTCTTCGAGCGGGGCTGGTTCTGGATCATCCCCTTCGACAACCACGAACTCTCCCGCAACCCGCTGTGCAGCGTCGGCGTCACGCTCGACCCGCGGCTGTACCCCAAGCCGGAGGACATCGGCCCCGAGGAGGAGTTCGCCCGGCTCGTCGCGCGGTTCCCCGCCGTGGAGCGCCAGTTCCAGGGCGCGCGCAAGGTCCGCGAGTGGGTGTCGACCGGCAGGCTCCAGTACTCATCGCGGCGCACCGTGGGCCCGCGCTGGTGCCTGATGTCGCACGCCGCCGGCTTCCTGGACCCGCTCTACTCGCGCGGCATGTCCAACACCTTCGAGATCATCAACGCGCTCGCCCCGCGGGTGCTGCGGGCCCTCGCCGACGACGACTTCGACGAGGAGCGCTTCCGCTACGTGGAGGAACTGGAACAGGGGCTGCTCGACCACAACGACACCCTCGTCAACTGCTCCTTCATCGCCTTCTCCCACTTCCGCCTCTGGGACGCGGTCTTCCGGGTCTGGGGCGCCGGGAACACCCCCGGCACCCTGCGCATCAACAACGCCCTGCGCCGGTTCCGCGAGGACCGGGACACCACGGTGTTCGACAGGCTGGAGAAGGCACCGCACACCGGTCTGTGGTGGCCCGACAGCGACGCCTTCAAGGAACTGCTCCAGGGCACCGAACGAGCCTGCCTCGACTACGAGTCGGACCTCATCGACGGTGACACGGCCGCCGACCGGGTGCTGCGGCTCGTACGGGAGAGCGAGGCGGTCTCGCCGGGATTCGGGTGGAAGGACACCGGACGCCGGTTCATCCACCCCGACCGCCGGGACATGGCGGCATTCCTGGAGTGGGCGGCCGCGTCCCCGCTGCCCGAACTCGGCCCGCTCGGCCGGGAGAGCCTGGCCGCGCTGCGCCGGGCGGCCGGCCCCTCCCCGGCCACGGCCGGCCACCGGTGAGGGGGCCGGCCGTGCGGGGGGACGCGTCCGTGCAGGACGCCAACAAGGCGCTCGCCCGCTACTGGTTCGACGAGGGCTGGACCCGCGGCAACGTCGGTGTGGCCGACCGCGTCTTCGCCCCCGGTTTCCTGCTGGACGGCGAGCCGGTGGGCCCCGAGGGCCCCCGACGGAGCGTACGGCGGCGGCACGCGGCGTTCGCCGGGCTCACGGTCGAGGTCGGGCTCCAGATCGCCGAAGGACCATGGGTGGCCACCTGGTTCACCACCCGGGCCACCCACGTGGGCGAGTTCGCGGGAATCGCCCCCACCGGGCGCACGGTCACCTCCGAAGGAGTGCAGCTGTGGCGCGTCGAGGACGGCCTGGTCGTGGAGGACCGCAATGTGTTCGACCTCTGGAAGGTCCTGTCCCAGCTCGGCGCTACGAACCGGAACGGATGATGTTCTCCTCGTAGGCGAAGATGACCGCGTGCACACGGTTGCGCAATCCCAGTTTCTCCATCGCTCTTTGGACATGGGACTTGACGGTGCTCTGGCTCAGCGTCAGTTCCGCGGAGATCTCGGCGTTCGTGTATCCGCGGGTGAGGAGCCGGAACACCTCGATCTCCCGGTCCGTGAGCTGTGCCAGCGGGGAACTGCGGGCATCAGGACGGGCCGTGGGCATGAGCAGCGACCGCCCGGTGGCCATGATGCGGACCGCGGCGGCCAGTTCCTGCGGACTGCTGCGGCTGGAGAGCAGGCCCTTGGCCCCCGGCAGCGGGACCCGCTCCGCCGCCGAGGCCACATCGTCGATCAGGACCAGCATGGTCGGCGTCCCCCGGCCTGACGGCCGGGGGACGGCCAGCGCACCGACGCGGCGGACGGCGTCCGCCGCGTCGGTCTCCGTGTGGGAATTGATGACCACCACATCCGGCCGCAGCTTCGGATACCGGGCGGCCGCCGTCGTGCCGTCCGCCGCCTCGCCGACCACCTGGATATCGGGAAAGTCCTCGAGAATGGTGCGCAGCCCGGTGCGCGAAATGGGGTGCGAATCGACGAGCAGGACCGTGGTGCGAGCCGAGCCTGACATGTATTCCCCCGTGTGTCCTGGACAGAGCGGACCTTGCAGACAGAATAGAGCGGTACACGTCCGTCGGATCCACACCGGCGCTTATCCCAGATTGGCGAATCCGGGCCCGCCGGAGGCCGTCGCGCGCGTCGCGAAAGCGCGTGTACGGAAGGCGCCGGGCCCGGCCGTGCCGTCCGTTCGAGCCGGAATTGCGGTCCCCGCGCCGGGAGGACGAGCAGCCCGGCGCGGAACGGACGCGCCCGCTCCCGCCCCGGGAACTGTCCTGTCCCGGGCCGGGAGCGGTCGGCGTGCGCGGCGGGTTCAGTCCTTGCCGGCGACCAGCGCGGTGGTGAGCGCGGGCAGGGAGACGGTCCGCCGCACGGTGAACCCGGCCCGCGCCACCCACTCCCGGCACTGGGCCGCCGAGAAGCCGCTCGCCTGCGCGGACTGGGTCATCATGACGAGGCTGAGCAGCAGGGACTCGGGCCGTGACCGCTCATCGTCGAGCATCGTGTCGTAGACGACGAGGCAGCCGCCGTCGGCCACCGCGGCGTGCGCCCGGCGCAGCAGCTCCAGCCGCCGCTCGTCCGGCCAGTCGTGCAGCACGCCGCCGAGGATCAGCACGTCCGCCCGGGGCAGATCGTCCACGAAGAAGTCCCCGCCCACGAACGCCAGCCGGTCACCCACGCCCCGCTCGGCCACCAGGTCCTCGAAGGGCGCCCGCATCGCAGGACGGTCGAGCACCGTGCCGGTCAGCCACGGATGGGCGGCGGCCAGGCGCGCGGCCAGGTTGCCGCGCGCTCCGCCGATGTCGCTGAAGGTGCGGTGGGCGGACCAGTCCAGGGACGCGCACAGCCCCTCGGCGACCGCCGAGCTGAAGGCGTCCATGGCCGACAGGAACAGCCGCAGCCGCTCCGGATCGTGGAAGATCCGGGTGAACGGCACCTCGCCGGCCGCGTTCTGACCGCGGGCGTCTCCGGTGCGCAGCAGCCCGGTCAGCGCCTGCGGGCCGCCGCCCATCAGGTCGCCGGTCATCCGCAGGAAGCCGCCCAGGAAACCGTCCCGGTCCGGCAGCAGATGCCGGGCCGCGGCCGGGCTGTTGCCGTACCGCCCGTCCACCCGGCACAGCAGCCCGATCGCGGCCAGCGCGTCGAGGAAGTCCCGGGCGGCACGCGGATGCAGACCGAGCCGGGCGGACAGCTCCGCGCCACCGAGCGGCCGCTCGGCCAGGGCGGTGAACACGCCCAGCTCCAGCGCGGCGCTCAGCAGCCCGCTCCGGACGAACGACCACCCGACGAACATCACGTCATAGGGGTCGTCGAGCGCCCCCGGCCGGCCGGCGCAGCCCGGTTCCCGTGTGGTCATCGCCGCTCACCCCCGCTCTCACGGTGTCGTTCGCCAGGGCCGCTCACGCCGCGTTCCCCCGTGCCGGCACACCCGCGGACTCGACCCGCGGCGCGTCCCTGCGTCCGAGCCGGGCCCGCAGCCGCAGTTCCAGCGGACGCTCGTAGAACCGGTGGAGGAGGGCGCACAGCGCCGTGGTGACACCGAGGGCGAGCAGCGCCCAGCCGGCGTTCGACCAGCTCGCCCCGACCGGCCTCAGGTAGAACTCGATGACGCTGTTCCGGTCGAAGACGGCCGACGCGATCTCGAACAGCACGGTGAAGTGCAGCAGGTAGAACGCGTACGACCATTCGCCGAGGAAGACCATGGGCCGTGTGCCCAGCCACGAGGACCGGCCGGACAAGTCCCGCTGCGCCACCGCGACCACCATCAGGGCGTACAGCGGCGCGGTCACCTGGCCCAGCGCGTCGTACACCACGAAGGCACGCCACGTCTCGTCGCGCAGCAGCCAGAGCACCAGCAGCCCCGCCGCCAGCACCGTGGTGGCGGCCCCGGTGCCCAGCGGCGAGCGCCAGCCCTTGCGGACGGCCGCCGCGGCCACCACACCGAGCAGGAACTCCCAGACGCGGGCGATCGGGGAGTACACCCCGAAGATGAGCCCGTCCATGCCGGTGAACGCGGGCCGCGCCTGCGGCGGGTACGCCTCCCAGAGCCAGACCCTGATGCCCCAGCCGATCAGCACCAGCGCCACGGCCGCCCCGGCCAGCCAGCGCAGCGAACGGCGCAGGGTGAACCGGCCGACGAAGGGGAAGAGCGCGTAGAAGAACGCCTCGCAGGCCAGGGACCAGGTCACCGGGCTGGTCCCGCCGAGGATCCAGCCGGGCACCCACGCCTGGAGGAGCAGTACGGCGGAGACCGCCATCAGGACGACATCGCCGGTCTCGCCGTCCGGCACGCCGGGCAGCTGCAGCACGAGCGGCAGCAGCGCGCCCACCGCGAGCACCGGCCAGATCCGGGCGAAGCGGCGCCCGTAGAAGGCGCCGGCCCGGTCGCCTTCGAGGCGGGTCCAGGTCAACACGAAGCCGGAGAGCACGAAGAAGAAGGTGACCCCGGAGGCGCCCAGCGCGAACACGGCATCGGTGTGCGGCAGCGGCAGCAGGGTGGTGAGGTGGTTGAGGAAGACGGCGAACGCCGCGATCCAGCGCAGGCCGGTCAGCGAGTCCAGCCGGGTGCCCGGCAGGGCCGCGGGCGCGGCGGCGGCCGCAGCCGGCGGGGATTTCGGCCGTGAGGCGGATGAAGTCATGGCACCAGCCATTCGGTGACGGTGGGGAGAGCGGACTGGCCGCCGGCCGCGGAATTCCGGGTGGCGGCGGATGAAGTGGCCGTACACCGGCCGAAGTGTGCAGCAGCATGGCAACACCGGCCGATGAATCGGCCGTTAAGCGGCCATAAAATGGGCGCCGGTCGGTAAATGGCTCACCGAATTCCCGTCCGCCGCCCTGGCAATGCGGTTAGTCTCGTCGTGCGTGGCTCAATTTCCGGACGAATCGAGGGGCGTCATGCGGGAATTCCCTTACAGCACGGCGATGGTGACCGGTGCGTCGAGCGGAATCGGCGAGGGATTCGCGCGCCGGCTCGCGGCGGCGGGCGTGGACGTCGTGCTCGTCGCACGTCGCGCCGGCCGGCTCGGGGAACTCGCCGCGGAGCTGGAGTCCGCGCACGGCGTCCGGGCCGAGGTGCTGGCGGCCGACCTCACCGACGAGGAGCAGCTCGCGACGGTGCAGAAGCGGCTCACCGATCCGGCGCACCCCGTCGAACTGCTCGTGAACAACGCCGGATCGAGCGGCTCCGGGGCGTTCGCGGAGCTGCCCGCCGAACGGGAACTGCACACCGCGGTGCTCAACGCCGTGGTGCCGCTGCGCCTGACCCGCGCCTGCCTGCCCGGCATGATCGCCCGGGGCGCCGGGGGCGTGGTGAACGTGTCCTCGCTCGTCGCCGTGCTGCCCAAACCGCGCTCCGCGACCTACGCCGCGTCCAAGGCGTTCCTCTCCTCGCTGGGGGAGAGCCTGGCCATGGAGGTCGAGCGGCACGGCGTCCACGTCACCACCGTGCACACCGGCCTGACCCGTTCCGAGTTCCACCAGGCGGCCGGGGTGCCCGCCGACACCCTCCCGAAGATCGACTGGCTGACACCGGACCAGGTGGCGCGGGCCGGCCTGGAGGCCGTGGCGGCCGGGCGGCCGTCCGTGGTCCCCGGCCTCGCCTACCGCGTCCGGCTGCCGCTGATGCGGGCCATGCCGCGCTCCGTCGTGCGCGCCCTGGTCCGCCGCGTCCACCGCGCGTGACGCGCCCGCCCCCAGGGGCTCCGGGCGGGCGCCGCGGCCGCCCGCCCGGTCCGCGCCCGTCCGCCCGGTCCGCGCCCGTCCGCCCGGTCCGCGTGCCGCGCCCGGCAGCCGGCGGAGGCCCGCGCGGGCACCGGCGCCACCGAGCGCGGCGCCCGTCCGCCCGGCCCTCGGCCGCCGGTCCTCAACTTGCCCGCCCGGTCCTCGGCCGGCCCTTGTCCGCGCAGCACGAGCGGGTGGCTCCCCGGCCGTTCCCCGGGAGCCACCCGCTCGTCCGTCCCGTCACGCGTGGGACGCCGTCCTCACTGCGGAACCGGTGCCCTCTCCTCGTGCGCCGCCGACGGCAGGGGGAGGCCGTGCACGTCGACCCCGGTGGTCAGGTAGCGCAGTTCGTCCGGCCCCTCGTGCCGCAGCCAGTGCGCCATCCGCCGCAGGTCCTCCGGCTTCGGGTAGACGAACCGGCAGTCCGGGTCGCGCAGCCCCAGGTGGTCCAGCACCACGGGCGCGTCGGCCACGGTCCGCATCAGCTCACGGCCCGCGTCGGCGGCGGTGCGCTCCCCCCGGTCGACGGCGTCGCAGACCCGCACCATCTCGTCGAAGAGCGCCTTGTAGCCGTGCGAGCCGGGCACGGGCAGACCGGGGTACGCGGCCTGCTCCATCGCGCGCAGCACCCCGTCGTCCCCGGAGTCCGTGAACCGCTCGGTGAACCGGTCGAAGCGCAGGTTGACCGGCACCTCGGCCGCGCACCAGACGCGGTAGACCGCGTTCCACAGGGCATGGTCCGAGAACGAGACGAACGAGCAGTTCACCAGCTCGTCGTTGTAACGGATGAGCCCTTGCTGCAACTCGTCGACGTAGCGGAACCGCTGCTCGTCGAAGTCGTCGTCGGCCAGCGCCTCCAGCAGCCGCCACGCCAGCGAGTTGACCACCTCGCCGGTGTTGGTGAGACCCCGCGAGTACAGCGGGTCGATGAAGCCGGCCGCGTGCGACATCAGGCACCAGCGGTGACCCACCGTGCGCTCCGACGCGTACTGGATCCGGCCCGCCGACACCCACGGCCGCACCGTACGCGCCTCCGTGAACAGCCGTTCCACGGCGGGGAACCGGGCCGCGAACGCGCGGAACTCCTCCTCCGGGCCGAGCTCCTCCGACTTCGGGTACAGGCGCTCGTCCAGCGTGAGCCCGACGCTCACCAGGGGGTTCTTCGACCCGGGCGCGTTGTTGAACGGGATCGACCAGAACCAGCCGCGCTCGAAGATGTGGTGCATGGTGCCCTCCACCCAGGGGATGGGCGGGGCGTCCTCGGGACCCACGCGCAGGCAGGCGTCGGTCGGGCGGACTCCGATCATGTGCGTGAACATCGAGCGCGAGTGGTGCTTGAGGGCCTCCGGCGGCTTGCGCAGCCCGAGCCGGTGCGCGACGGGGGAGCGGAAGCCGCTGGCGTCGACCAGGTAGCGGCCCTCGTGGCGCTCCCCGCCCCGGCCGATCACGGCCACGTGGTCCTCGGCCAGCTCGACGTCCTCGACGTGGAACGCCTGGCGTACGTCGCAGCCGTAGCCGATCGCGGTGTGGAAGAGGTACGCGTCGGTGTCCTGGCGGAACAGATGACTGGTCTGCAGCACCTTCGAAGGCGGACTGAACTGCAGGAACTCGGCGGGGTCCGGCTCCTTGCCCTCCTCGTGCCGGATGAAGCCGAAGTGCCGCTTGGTCCCGCAGGTCGGGGCGATCTCGTCCCGGCACCCCTCGTACGACGTCAGCGGCTCCAGCTCCGGCACGTCGTACCGGCGGGCCAGGAGGCGGAACACTTTCAGCGTGTAGAGCGTCGTCGACTCACCGACGGCGAACCGGGGGTGCGTGCCACCGTCGAGCAGCAGGACCGACGCGCCCTGCCGGGCCAGGATGGCGCCCAGGGTCGAGCCGGCGATGCCCGATCCCAGGATGATCACGTCGTGACGGCGGGGCGCGGCGAGGCGCGGTCGGGGGCGGTGGCCGGACAGCGGTCCGGGCATGTGGTCCTCCCTGGTCGATGGAGTGGAGAGGGGGCAGGGGTGTGCAACGGGAGGGGCACCGCGGTGCCCCCGGACCGGCCGGCGGGCACGCCGACGCACCGGTGCCGGAGCAGCGGTGCCGGAGCAGCGGCGCCGGGCACGGGCGCCGGTGCCTCAGCACCGAGGCGCCGGCACCGAGGACCGGCACCGACGCACTGGCGCCGACGCACCGGCACCGAGGACCGGCACCGACGCACCGGCGTCAGGGCACCGGCGTCGAACGCTTTCCCGCGCCGCGCCGGCGTTCCCGCGTCGCGAGCGGGCTCAGCCGCGTGCGCCGCGGGCCGCGCCGGGAGGCGCGCCGGCGCCCCCTCGGGCGCCGGGCGGCGGGCCGCCCAGGTCGCCGTGGGCGCCGGGCGGCGGCTGGAACCCGCGGATGCGGTGACTGGTCGCCAGCTCCTGCATCTTGGCCCAGTCCGGGCGCCCGTTCGCGACCAGCGCGGACAGCCCGCGGAAGAAGTGCTCGACACCGCCGGGCGTGTGGATGACCAGCAACTGACCAGGCTCGTCACCGACGTTGACGAACCGGTGCGGCACCCCGCGCGGGCCGTAGATCACGGTGCCGGCCGAGATGACCTCCGTGACGCCGCCGACCTCGAACTCGTAGCGCCCCTGGTTGACGAAGAACGCTTCGTCAGCCGTCTCGTGCACGTGCAGCGGCGGGCCGCTGCCCGGCCGGGTGGTGATCTGGTAGAAGCTGTACAGTCCCCCGGTGTCCTCCGCGTTCAGCAGGAACCGGCCCTCCTCACCGAACCAGCAGACGGGTTCGATCTGGTCCCGGTCGACCACCTTGCGTTCGGTCTTCGACACGTTCTTCCCTTCCTCTCACGGATGCGTCTTCCTGGCGACGCTTGTCGGGGAATGGCTCTCAGCGGCCCCGTCAGCACACCAGCGGCCGATAAAGAGCCGGATAAACAGGGGAAAAGCCCGGTCAGGCGAGCGCCGTGCCACCGTCGGCGGGCAGACAGCCGCCGGTGAGGTAGGACGCGCGCGGCGAGGCGGCGAAGGCGATGAGTTCGGCGACGTCCTCGGGCGTCCCGTTGCGCCGCACCGCGGCCCGCTCGGCGGCCGCCCGGCGCTGCCGCTCGGGGATGTGCGCCGCCAGCTCGGTCAGGACGAGCCCCGGCTCGACGGCGTTGACCCGCACACCGGACGGCCCCGCCTCCAGGGCCAGCGTCCGCACCGCCGCGGCCACTCCCGCCTTGGCGACCGCCAGCGGCAGGAATCGCGGCGCCGGCCGCCGGGCCAGCGCCGCCCCGACCGCCACGATCGATCCGGTGCCCCGCTCCGTCATGGCGGGCAGCACGGCGCGCGCGGGGAGGAAGAGCGCCTTGAGCTGCTGGGTGACCACCCGCTCCAGGTCCGCCCAGTCCAGCTCCGCCGCGGGTGCGATCCGCGCCTCGTGGGCGCCGAGACCGGCCGCGTTGAGCACCAGCACGTCCACCGGGCCCAGCCGGGCGGTGACATCGGCGACCAGGTCGCGGACCTCGCCGGGATCGGTGACGTCGGCCCGCACCGCGACCGCCCGTCCGCCGGCCCGGCGGATCGAGTCCACCACCTCCCGGGCCCGGTCCGCGCTGCGGTGGTAGTTGACGGCCACCCGCGCGCCCCGGGCCGCGAGCAGCCGGGCGGTTGCCGCGCCGATCCCCCGGCTCGCGCCGGTGACCAGTGCGACCCGGCCGCCGAACTCACCCTCCTCCTCCGTCACCGCGCCGCGCGGTGACGTGCCCTCGCGCGTCCTGCCGGCATGTGCCGCGTCCACCGGATCATCTCCTCGGCTCGTTGGCGATCGTGGTCGTTCGCTGACTCATCCCCAGGCCAGCCAGCAGCCCCCGAGGGCCGCGCAGAAGGCGAGCACCGCGCAGGCCGTGCGCCGCCGGTTGGCCCGGGCCCAGTCGGCGCGCAGCGTGTCCCAGCCGTCCGGGATCTCCCCGGCCTCGGCCCACGCGTCGATGCGCCGGTTCATCCGCACGTTGCGCAGTTCCGACACCAGCGCGACACCCGCCACCGAGGCCAGCGCGGCGGCGAACGCGGCCCGCGAGGCCGCCGAGGGGGCGAGGAAGGACAGTCCGAGCCCGGCGGCCAGCGCCACCTTGTTGACCGTGGGCATCAGCGGGTCGAACCCGGGGTCGAGCAGCCGGTGCACCTCGGACCACGTGCGGCGCGGCAGGCGCAGCAGCATCGGGACGACGGCCCGCTCGACCGCGACCAGGGCGCCGGCCAGCACCCCGGTGCACAGTACGAGCACGGCGGCCAGCGAGGCGGCGAGCACGACCCGCGCTCACCGGGTCCCGGCGGGGCCGGCCGCCGGCAGCACCGGGCCGCGTTCCAGCCGGTCGTCCAGCATCAGCCCGTAGCTCTGGCCGCGGGCGACGGTGTCGAAGAAGGCGTACATCATCAGGTCGCGCAGCCGGCACAGCGGGGTGCTGTGCACGAGGCCCAGCGTGCCGATCCGCCACGAGGTGCTGACCATGTCCGCGGTCCGCTCCCGGCGGGCGGCCTCGAACGCGCGCAGCGCCCGCGGCACCTCGTCGGGAGGGGTCCGGCCGAGCAGGCCGGCCAGCGCCACACCGCTCTCGATGGCCTGCCCCGCGCCCTGGCTGAGGTTCAGCGTCATCGGGTGGGCGGCGTCCCCGACCAGGACGACGCGGCCGTGCGCCCAGCCGCCGCCGGGTGGCCGGTCGTGGACGGCGATCGGCAGGATCGCCTCCTCGTCGGTGGAGGCGATGATCCGCCCGACCGGGTCCGGCCAGTGCCGGTAGGCGGCGGCCAGCTCGTCGCGACGGCTGTGGCGCAGGGTGTCCAGGCCGGTGGCGGCCCGGTCGCTGGTGATGGCGTCCCAGTAGACCTCGTTCTCGTCGAGCCGGCAGTACAGGAACCGCAGGCCGCCCCTGCCCCACAGGTTGAAGAACGTGCCCGTGGGCACCAGGGACTCGCCGGGGAGCCGGGTGATGGCCTGCCAGGCCGTGTAGCCCGCGTACCGCGGGGGCGGCTCGAAGCCGCGCCGCATCCGCGCGCGCACCGTCGAGCGCAGCCCGTCCGCGCCGATCAGCACGTCACCGCGGGCGGTGGACCCGTCCGCGAAGTGCGCGGTCACCCCCTCGTCGTCCTCGGTCCAGCCGGTGAGCCGGGAACCGAGCCGGATGCGGTGGTCGCCCACGGCGTGGGTGAGCACCTTGTGCAGGGCGGACCGCCGCAGGGCGCAGGCCGGCGCCCCGCAGCGCTCCGACGGCCCGTCCAGGTGCCAGCGCGCCAGCCGCCTGCCGGTGTCGGAGCGGAACTCGTGGAAGCGCATCCGCACGGAGTCCGCGGCGACGGCCTCGTCGAGACCGATCCTGCGCAGGGCCAGGAAGGCGTTGTGCCAGAGCATGAAGCCGCCGCCGGTCAGCAGCAGCCCCGGGGTGCGGCGCGCCTCGAACACCTCCGTCTCGATGCCCTGCCGCAGCAGGCCCGCCGCCGTGGTGAGCCCGCCGATGCCGGCCCCGATCACCAGGGCCTTGCGGATGGTCGCCGCCTCTCGGTTGGTCGCCATGACAGTCGTCCGGCTCAGCCGTGCGACGGGACGCCGTCGAGCCGGGCGCGCAGGTCGTAGATCCGCCGCTCGATGCCGCCGCCGCTCCAGTACGGGAACATGGGCGCCGCCGTCTCGCGGTGGCCGGGGGCGTCCTCCCAGGCGCGGAACGCCTCCTCGCTCTCCCACTCCGCGAGCAGGACGTAACGGCCGGGCTCCTCGGCGTCGCGCAGCAGTTCGTCGCGGAGGTGGCCGGGGGTGCCGCGGACCGCGGCGGTGACGGAACGGTACGCCTCCTCGAAGGCGTCCCGGTCCTTCTCCTGGATCCGGGCGGACACCATGACACGTATGGGCATGACGGTTACCTCTCCTCGGTGGGCCGGGCGGGAATGTGGGCGACGGTCTCCAGGACCCGCCGGCGGGCGGAGGCGCGGAAGGTCTCCAGCCGGGCGCTCAGCTCCGCCCGCTGCGGACTGTTCCGGAAGGCCTCCAGGGAGGCCCGGTCGGCCCAGTCGGCCATGATCAGATGCAGGTGCGGGTCGTGCGGGTCGCGCAGCAGGGTCTGCCCGGCGCATCCGGGCAGCAGCGCCGCCGCCCGTGCGGTCTCCAGCCAGGTGGCCCGGAACTCGTCCTCGCGGCCCTCGTGGACCCGCATCTCCAGTACGGTGCGCAGCACGGGTGGGGTTCCCTTCCGGTCAGATGCCGCCGTCGGCGTCGAGCGTGGCCCCGGTGACGTACCGGGAGGCGGGCGAGACCAGGAAGAGCACCACGTCCGCGATCTCCTCCGGCCGGCCCAGCCGGCGCAGCGAGATCATCTCCTCGTAGCGGGCCCGCCCCTGAGCGGTCACCGCCTTCATCTGGTCCGTCTCCACCAGGCCCGAGGCGACACAGTTGACCCGCACCCCCCGCGGCCCGAGTTCCTTGGCCAGCGCCCGGGTCAGGCCCATCACCCCGGCCTTGGAGGCCACGTAGTGCGCGGCGCCGGGCATCCCGTGGTGGGCCACGGCGGAGCTGACGTTGACGACCGAGGCGGCGTCGGCGAGATACGGCAGCGCCGCGCGGATCACCTGGTACATCCCCGTCAGGTTGGTGTCGAGGATGCGGTGCCACTCCTGCGGGGACAGCCGCTCCAGCGGCAGATGGCTGATCACCCCGGCGTTGTTCACCACGGCGTCGATGGCCCCGTGGGTGCCGTGCGCGGTGGTCACCAGCCGCTCCACCTGCTCCGGGTCGGCGATGTCGCACCGCACCACGGACCCCTGGAAGCCCTGCTCGTCCAGTTCGCGCCGCAGCGACCCGGCCGCGTCTCCCTCCCGCACGTGGCAGGCGGTCACCGACGCGCCCTGCGCGGCCAGCGCCAGCACCGTGGCGCGCCCGATGCCCCGGGTGCCGCCCGTGACCAGCACATGACGGCCCTTCAGCCCGAAGTCCACCGCGCTCACCGCCGCACCGCCGTCCCGGCGCGGCGGCGGGCCGCCGCCTCCACCCGCTCCTTGATCAGCGCGAGCTGCACCCGGGAGTTGGTGTTGATCCGGGCGGCCATGCCCTCGTCGTCGAGGGGGGCCTCCCGCTTCATGTGGAACTCCTGCACCCAGCGCATCTCCACCCCGGCGGGGGTCTCCCGGTAGTGCCAGTGGATGTTCATGAAGGCGAACGGCCCCGGCTCGACCCGGTGCGCCTTGACGTACTTGTTCGCGCGGTCCATGACCCGCTCCGACACCCAGCTCCAGACCTTGCCGTCCTCCTCCGGGTGCAGGGCGAGGCGGAACCGCACGGTGTCGCCGTCGCGGCGCAGGATCTCGGCCGACGCGTACTCGCTGAACAGGCTCGGCCAGTTCGCCACGTCGTTGGTCATGTCCCACACCAGGTCGAACGGCGCGTCGATGACGACGCTGTTCTCGGTGCGGGCGGCGGCCGGCCGGAGCTGGTCGTTGATGAGCGTGTGGATCTCGGGGAAGCAGGTGACACCCTCGGTGTCGAGCTCGATGTCGTAGCGGTTCTCGACCTCGGTGAGGACGTTGAGCAGACCCAGCGAGTCCACCCCCATGTCCTCGATGGTCACGGTCGGGTCGTCCGTCCGCAGCACCTCGGCGGGAACGCCGGTGCAGCGCTGGACGATCGTCAGGAACTCCTCGTAGGTGAGCGGCGGCACGGTCATGGTTGCCCGTCCTTTCACGACTCGGCTGGAACGCGACTGGGTTGGTGCGGCCACGGGGCGGCCCGTCAACGGGCCACCGCCCGGACGACGAGCGCGGAGTTGAAACCCCCGTAGCCGCGGGCGAGCACGAGGGCGGTGCGCAGCGGCGTCTCCCGCGGCCGCGTCACCAGGTCGACGCGGTGATCCGCGTCCGGCACGATCCCGCGGGGCGTGGGCGGGATGACCTGCTCGCGCAGGGCGAGCAGCGCGGTCACCACGTCGAGCGGCGCGCCCCCGGCGTACAGCCGGCCGTAGCCCGCCTTGGGCGCGGTCACGGGCACCCCGCGCGGCCCGAAGACCTCGGCCAGGCACCGCGCCTCGGCGCGGTCCGCCTTGGGGACGCCCGCCGCGTCGGCGAACACCACGTCGACGTCGCCCGGTACGGCACCGGCGTCGGCGAGGGCCAGTTCCACCGCCCGGCGCAGCGCCGTCGGCCCGTGCGACGCCGTCCCCGGCGGCGGGCCGGACGCCGCCGCGCGCGGCACCGGTCCGGGCTGCGGGTCGAACGTCGCCCCGTGCCCCGCGATCTCCCCGTACGGCCGGTCCGCGCCCCGGGCACGGGCGGCGTCCTCGGCCTCCAGCACCAGGAGCGCTCCGCCCTCGCCGGGCACATGACCGCGGGCGGCCGTGTCGAACGGCAGATAGGCGCGCTGCGGGTCGGCGCTGCCGCTCAGCCGGCCCGACGTGGACTGGCAGGTCAGCGCGTACGGGCTGAGCGGTGCCTCGGTGCCCCCGGTGAGGACCACCTCGGCATCGCCCCGCACCAGGGCGCGCCTCGCCTGGGCGATGGCGTCGAGCCCGCCGGCCTGCTCCGCCACGACGACCCCGCAGGGACCCCTGGAGCCGTGCCGGATCGACAACTGGCCGGTCGTGGCCGCGTAGAACCAGGCGATCGACTGGTAGGGGCCCACATGGCGCGGGCCCTTCGACCACAGCGCCTCGATCTCCCGCTGCCCGAAGGCGTTGCCCCCCGACGACGACGCCGTGATGACGCCCATACCGAACGGCGGGAGGTCACCGGGCCGCACCCGCGCGTCGCGCAGCGCCTCCTCCCCGGCGAGCAGCGCGAACTGGCTCCAGCGGTCGGTCTGGAGGGCCAGCCGGGGATCGACGCCCGGCACCGGGTCCCCGACGGGCACCTGCCCGGCCACCCGGACCGGGAAGCCGTCCGCGTCGAACCGGTTCAGCGGCCCGAGCGCGTTACGGCCCTCCAGCACCGCCCGCCAGAACTCCCGCGCCCCCGTGCCGGACGGGGCGATCGCCGAGATCCCGGTGACGACGGCGCGCCGCCCGGCCGTGACCGTGTCAGGCATCGCGCACCCCCGGGCGGGGAGCGGTCAGCACCATGGCCGTCTGGAAGCCGCCGAACCCGCTGCCGACGCTCAGCACGGTGTCGGTGCGGTGCTCACGGGCCCACAACGGCACGTAGTCCAGGCCAAGTTCCGGGTCGGGCGTGCGGAGGTTGGCGGTGGGCGGCACGGTGTCCGTCTCGATCGCCAGCGCGCACGCCGCGAGCTCCAGGGCCCCGATGGCGCCCAGGGAGTGGCCGACCATGGACTTGATGGAGCTGACCGGCACCCGGTACGCGTGCTCCCCGAGCGCCGTCTTGAAGGCCGCCGTCTCGTGCCGGTCGTTCTGCCGGGTCCCCGACCCGTGGGCGTTGACGTAGTCCACGGCCGCGGCCGGCAGCCTGGCCCGGTCGAGGGCCACGCGCACCGCCTCGGCCAGCTCCGCCCCGTCCGGGCGCAGCCCCGTCATGTGGAAGGCGTTGCCGCGCTGCGCGTATCCCGCGACCTCGCAGTAGACGCGGGCCCCGCGGCGGCGCGCCGCCCCGGCCTCCTCCAGGATCAGCACGGCGGCGCCCTCACCGAGGACGAAGCCGTCGCGGTCCCGGTCGAACGGGCGGGAGGCGTGCTCCGGGTCGGCGTTGTTGGGGGAGGTCGCCTTGATGGCGTCGAAGCAGGCCACGGTGATCGGGGACACCGGCGCGTCGGTGGCACCGGCCACCACCAGGTCGGCCTGCCCGTCCTCGATGAACTGGGCTCCCTGCGCCACGGCGTCCAGTCCCGACGTGCAGCCCGTCGACACGACCCGCACCGGGCCCTGGGCGCCGGCCGTCCACGCCACCTCGGCGCCGAGCGCGCCGGGCACCAGCGCCCGGTACAGGTGCGGGTACGGGTCGGAGGCGTCCACCACCCAGCGGCTGCCGCCGTCGCTCACCCGCACGTACTCCCGCTCCAGGGTCACCGTGGAGCCCACCGCGCTGCCCACCGAGACACCGATGCGGTGCGCCGGCACGTCGTCCGCCGCCGTACCGCTGTCGGCCAGCGCCTCCCGGGCCGCCACCACCGCGAACTGCGCGCAGCGGTCCATGCGGTCGGTCTCGGCGGCCGTGAGGCCGGCCGCGGCGGCGTCGAAGTCGCACTCCGCCGCGATCCTGGAGCGGTACCCGGAGGCGTCGAAGTGCGTGATGGCCCGGGTCGCCGTCCGTCCCTCGGTGAGCAGGTTCCAGAACGCCTTGGTGCCGATGCCGCCGGGCGCGACCACGCCGATGCCGGTGACGACGGCCTTGCGGTGACTCATACGGACTCCTGATCCGGCAGGGGCTCGGTGTCCACGTGCCCGAGTTCGGGGCGCGGCGCCAGCGGTCCCAGCTGGAACACCACGAAGGCCGGGTGCGTCCCGTGGTTCTCCAGCCGGTGGCGCACGTTCTTCCGCAGGTGCAGCGCGTCACCCGCGGCGAGCGGGACGGCGGCCCCGTCGATCCGCGCCGTGACCTCGCCGCTCACGAGGTACAGGAACTCCTCGGAGTACGGGTGGTAGTGCTCGGTCACCACGTCGCCCGGCTCCAGCGTCAGCACGCCCATGAAGCCGGACGTGGTGCCCGCCGTCGCGGGACTCAGCAGCGTGCGCAGGTCCCCGCCCCGCCGCCGGTTGGGTGCGACGTCCTTCGCCGAGATCTTGGTCATTCGGTCGCCGGCAGCCATGCCGGCCTCCTCTCCTCGTGCCCGCGCTCCCCCCGGACCGGCTCCTGCGTCGTCGCCGGCGCGGCCGGGAGCCGCGCGGCGGTCAGCCGTCCGCTCGCCAGGTGTAGAACTCGTGCGCCATCGCGTCCTCGGGACCCCGCCAGGTCCGCGGGTCGTACGCGGTGATGTGCGCGCCGAGCCGCTCGGTGACGTCCTGGAACAGCGGGTGGTCCCGCACCTCGGTGAGCGAGGAGCGCACCTCGTCGTCCGACGCGATGTAATGCATGTACAGATCGTGGAAACGAAACAACCGCCGCTCCCGCACACCGATCAGACGAGGCAGGTCTCCGGCGTCGGATTCGGCGAATATACGCTTCACATCGGCCGCCGAATCCGGCTTCATGCGGGCCACGATGAGAGTGCTGCGCATTCTCTTTCCCTCCGGTCTGAGGACACCGCTCGGAGCGGCCGCATCAGCGTCACGCGGTCCGGTAAAGCGTCGATGAGGGCGGCGAAAAGCCGGTCGGGCGCCTTGCGGGACGCGCCCCGGCAAGGCGCCCGGCTCTCCTGGATTGCCCAGTCGGCACGGCGGGAGGGCCGGCTCCGTCCCCCGGTCGCACCAGTCCGAACAGCGGCGATGCGACACCGGCCCGTGCTGCGGTACGGGCCCGTCGGACGAAAGTACCGTCCCCGCTCATCCCTTGGGACGTAGGCGATCCGAACACCCGGTGGTTAGGCTCCGGGTCACCGCACCGCTCTCGCTCAAGGTTCTGTGCAGTGCTCCGTACGACACGACCTATGCGGTATTCCCAGGGGGTAGAAGTGGACAGTCTGACCGTTCCCGGCGCCAAGGAAAAACTCCCCGCACCCGTTGACGGAGAGACCCTTCGCGAAGTGTGCGGACGATTCGTGACCGGCGTGGCGGTGATCACTTTTCAGGGGGCGGACCGGGAACCCACGGGACTCACCGTGAATTCCTTCACCTCGGTGTCCCTCACACCGGCGCTCGTCCTGTTCTGCGTCCACCGTGATTCCCGGGCCCTCACGGCGGTGGAGGCCGCCGGGGCGTTCGCGGTGAACATCCTCGCCGCCGACCAGAAGGAGCTGTGCCGGGCGTTCGCCGCCCGCGACACCGCCCGCTTCGCCGGACTCGCCCACCGAAGCGGCGCGACCGGATCGCCGTTGATCGCCGACTCGCTCGGCTACCTCGACTGCCGGGTCCACGGCATCGTCCCCGGCGGCGACCACGCCATCGTGCTCGGGGAGGTCGTCGACCTCGGACTGCTGCGGGAGGAACCACCGCTGGCGTTCTTCCGCAGCGCCCACCCCCGGCTGGAGGTCCGCGCATGACCACCGTCGCCGCCCCCGCACCCGCCGCCCAGGACATCACACCCCGCACGGTCGCGCTGCGGCTCCTGGGCCCCCTGGAGATCGTGGTGGACGCCAGGGAGGTACCGCTCCCTCAGCGCAAACTGCGGCAGCTGCTCGCCACCCTGCTGATCCGGCCCAACTCCACCGTCTCCAACGAGACCCTCATCGGTGAACTGTGGGGCGAGCACCCGCCCGCCACCGCGCTGGCCGCCGTCCGCGTCTACGTCTCCCAGTTGCGCAAGTTCCTCGTCCGGCACGGCCTCGACGGCCGCTGGTGCACACTGCGCACCCGCCCGCCCGGCTACCAGCTCCAGATCAACGACGGGGTCCTGGACACCGTCTGCTTCGACCGGATGTGCGCACTGGCCGCCGAGTCCGCCGACGCCGGACACCGCGAACTCGCCTCACGGCAGTACCGGGAGGCACTCGCGCTGCGCCGCGGACCGGCCCTGCAGGACCTGCGCGAGAGCCCGGCGCTGATCGGCACCGCCGTGCAGTACGACGAGGCGTGGCTGACGGCGCTCAAACGGCGCGTCGACCTCGACCTGCTGCTCGGCCGGCACCTCGAACTCGTCGGCGAACTGCGGCGGCTGGTGGCCGAGGAACCCCTCAACGAGGGCTTCTGCGCCCGCCTCATGGTCGCCCTGCACCGCAGCGGCCGCAGCGGCGACGCCCTCGCCGCCTACCGGCTGACCCGCGGCCGGCTCGTCGAGGACCTGGGCATCGAGCCCGGACTCGAACTGCGCCTGGCCCACCAGACCGTCCTCACCGACGACATCGCCGCGCACCGCCGAGTCAGGGCCACGGCCTGACGGCAAGTGCAGCAATTCCGGATAAGACAGCGCCGTCCCACGGTGCGAGACTCGCGGTGGTCGCGCCTCGCGGAGTACCGCGCAACCTGCGGTCCGGGCGCGCCCGCCCATCAGGAGAGTTCGAGGACGGGACGGACGGCGGCCGTGACGGGACGGACCCGTGACCCACGCCGTGGTCCGCCGTCGTGCGATCCCGCCCAGAAAGCGGAGTGATGACGAACTTGTCCCCTCAGGCGCGGGGCGCGCACCGAGCCCGTGCGTCCCACCGTGCCGCGGCCACGCTGCTCGCCCTGGCCATGCTGTTGCAGGTCGGGCTCGCGGGAGGCTACATCAGCGGCGACTACGAATCGCTGGAGATGCACGACATGAACGCCGGGGTGCTGATGGTCGCCGCGCTCCTGACGTTCGGCACGGCCATCTGGCTGCGGCGCGCAGGAGGGCCCGTGCGGCCGATCGCCACCTCGGTGGCGCTGCTGGTCGCGCTGGTGCTGCAGATGTTCCTCGGCATGGAGCGGATCGTCGCCGTGCACGTGACGCTCGGCGTGCTGATCGCGTGCGCCATCACCGTGCTCGTCATGCGGGCGTGGATGATGTCGCTGCCCGCCGGGCCCCGCACCGCCACCGAGGCCGGACGCGAGCCGGAGACCGTCTCATGAGGCGACGCCGGTTCCTCGGCGGCACGGCGGTGGGCGCCGCCGCACTCGCCGCCGTCTCCGTCCCCCTCGTCGGCAGCGCCCTGCGCCGGGCGGACGGCTCCAGCCCCGGCCGGATCCTGTCCTCCCGCGCCCGGCTCCCCGAGCCGTACCAGGTGCCGCTGCCGGTCCCCGACGTCCTGGACCCGGTGCGCCGCGGCGGCGGCACCGACGTGTACGAGCTGACCCAGCAGGTCGCCGACCTGGAGATCCTGCCGGGACTGCGCACCCGTGCCTGGACGTACGGGGGAACGTTCCCCGGACCCACCGTGGTCTCCCGCTCGGGCCGGCGCACCCAGGTCCGGCACCGCAACGAACTGCCCCAGCCCAGCGTCGTCCACCTGCACGGCGGTCACACCCCCGCCGGCAGCGACGGCTACCCGATCGACGTCATCCTGCCCGCGGGCGGCGCGATAGGCGCCGAGCAGGCGATGAAGGCCATGACGGAGGGCATGCCCGGGCACGGCGGCCACACCGGACACGCCGGGCACGGCGGCATCAGCGGCATGGCCGAGGCGGAGCGCACGTACACCTACCCCATGCGGCAGCGGGCGGCCACCCTCTGGTACCACGACCACCGGATGAGCTGGACCGGTCTCGGGGTGTGGAGCGGACTCGCCGGCTTCCACCTGGTCCGCGACGACGAGGAGGACCGGCTGCCGCTGCCCCGCGGCGACCGTGAACTCCCGCTGCTCATCACGGACCGGTCCTTCGAGGAGGACGGCTCCTTCCGCTACCCCCTGGCCGACCCCGGACTCGGGCGCCCCGGCGTGACCGAGGACTACATGGACGGGGTGCTGGGGGACGTCGTCCTGGTCAACGGCGCACCGTGGCCGGTGCACCGCACCGAGGGCGCCCGGCACCGGCTGCGGCTGCTCAACGCCTCCAACGCCCGCCCGTACCGCCTGGAGTTCGACCCCCAGCCGCCCGGCGGTGACGCGTTCGTCCAGATCGGCAGCGACGGCGGACTGCTGGAGCGGCCGGTGCGGCACGACGCCGTGCACCTCGGCCCCGGCGAACGCTTCGACGTGGTCGTCGACTTCGCGCGCTGGAAGCCGGGCACCCGCGTCCGCCTGGTGAACACGCTCGCCGACGGAACCGCCCACGACGTCATGGCGTTCGACGTCGTCCGCGCCCCCGCCGCCGACGACTCCCGCGTGCCCGACCGGCTCGCGCGCATCGAACGGCTCGACCCGGCCAAGGCCGTCACCACCCGCGACTTCCACTTCCGGCTGGGCAAGGACGGCTGGACCATCAACGACGACGGCTACCGGCCGGGCCGGGCGCTGGCCCGCCCCAAGCTCGGACAGCTGGAGATCTGGCGGTTCACCACGAGCCTGCAGCACCCGGTGCACGTCCACCTGAACCACTTCCAGGTGCTCTCCCGCAACCAGGGCGACCCCGGCCCCTACGACGCGGGCTGGAAGGACACCGTGGACCTGCGTCCCACCGAGGCGGTGGAGGTGGCGATCCGCTTCACCGACTACCCGGGCACCTACATGCTCCACTGCCACAACCTGGAGCACGAGGACATGGCGATGATGGCGGATTTCGTCGTGGAATGACGAGGACGGACCACAGCGTTCACACCAGGGTCCGGGGCGGGTTCGTTCTCCGACGGGGAACACCCGCCCCGGACCCATGCCGACGTCCCCGCGCCGGCCCGATCCCCGCGTCATCCACGCTTTATCGGCGCTTTCGCGGTGCGGGCCACCATGGCTGCATGCGTAAACCCCTGCGCGGCCTGCTGCGATTCCTGATGGACGCGCTCATCGCGTACGGCGAGGTGTACATGTGCCCGCCCCCGCCGGAACTCGCCGGTCCCGCCCCCGGGCATCCCGAACAGCTCCGCCCGGACGTCCCGCTGACCGAGACGGAACACGCCCTCGCCCGCCAGCTGACGGGGGACCGGCGGCCGGAGGAACACCGCCGGGGCGGGCGGCGGGGATGAACCACGCCCCGGCGCCCCGCGCCCCGTCACACGGCACGGTCGGCAGACGCCGCCGCCCCCTCGCTCTCCGCCGCCGTACGCCGGTCCCCGAACCGGCCGACGGCCGAGATCACCAGCAGCACCAGCGCCGCGACCGCGGTCAGCGTGCGCAGCCGGTTGAACATGTCCCACCGCTCCAGGATCTCCACGTGGTCGGCCGGCGGCGACGACACGGCCCACTCCTTGATGCGGGCGTTGATCGGCACGTTCCCGAACCGCGTGACGAGGAAGGAAACCAGGACCAGCAGCGCCGCCCCGCCCGCCAGCAGCCGCTCCCGGCCCCGGGTGATCAGCGCCAGCGCCAGCGAACCGAGCATCGCGGTCACCATGGCGGTCTGCATGACCGGCGAGTTCATCTTCATGAGTTCGGCGTGGAACGACAGGCGCATGTCCATCGGCACCTTCCAGAACGTGGGTGCCAGATTCACCGCCCCATAGCCGAAAGCACCGGCGAGAAGACCGGTGGCGGTCAGCGCGATTCCCTTCACCCATCGCACACGCAAGACGTCTCCCTCTGCCGGCCCCGATGATCGCCCGAGCACCGAAGGATATCCGCTCGCACTTCGACTCCCGCTCTTCTTCGGCCCTTTCACGACGGCGGCATCCCGCACCGGAACCGGGGCGCACGAGTGGGGAGGCCGCACCCCTGGAGGTTCCATGTCCCTCGGAACACGGGCCGGCTCGGACACCGGCCCAGCCGCCCCCGCCCCGCCCGCCGGCCGCCACCCGGTCGTGGCCCTGCTGGTCATCGCCGCGGCGGAGCTCATGGTGGTGCTCGACGCGACGATCGTGAACATCGCCCTGCCCGGCATCCAGACCGGCCTGCACATCCCCGGCGGTGAACTGGCCTGGGTCGTCAACGCGTACGCGCTGGCGTTCGGCGGGCTGATGCTGCTCGGCGGCCGCGCCGGCGACCTCTTCGGCCGCCGCCGCGTCTTCCGCCTCGGCATCGCCCTGTTCGTGTCCGCCTCCCTGCTGGGCGGGCTGGCGCCCGCGGCCGCACCGTTGATCGCCGCCCGGGCCCTGCAGGGCGTCGGCGCGGCGATCGCCGCACCGACCGCCCTGTCACTGATCACCACGAACTTCACCGAGGGCCGCGACCGCAACCGGGCCATGGGCACCTACGCGGCCATGGCCGGCGTCGGCTCCACCGCCGGACTCCTCCTCGGCGGGGCGCTCACCCAGTACCTCGACTGGCGCTGGACGCTGCTCGTCAACATCCCCGTCGGACTCGCGGTACTGGCCGGCACGGTCGTCCTGCGCGAGGCCGACCGCACACGGGGCAAGGCCGACGTCACGGGTGCGGCGACCGGCACCGCCGGCCTGCTCGCCCTGGTGTACGCCATCACGCGCGGCGGACAGGACGGCTGGACGGACGCCGTGACCCTGACGGCGTTCGGCACGGCCGCGGCGCTGCTCACCGTCTTCCCGCTGACCCAGGCGCGCGCCCGGCAGCCCCTGCTGCCGCTGCGCGTCCTGCGCGACCGCAGCCGCGCCGGCACCTACCTCACCCTGTTCCTCGTCGGCACGGGCATGTTCGCCACCTTCTACTTCCTGACCCTCCACATGCAGCACGTACTGGGCTACGGCCCGGTCCGGACCGGGCTCGCCTACCTGCCGTTCAGCGCCGGCATCGGCCTCATGGCGGCCGTCGGGTCCCGGCTCGTGGTCCGGCACCCGCCGCGCGAACTGGCCGTCCCCGGACTCGCCGTGGCCGCGGCCGGCATGATCTGGCTGAGCCGGCTGACACCGCACTCCTCGTACTGGGGCACCCTCATGCCGGGCATGCTCGTGACGGCACTCGGCCTCGGCGCCACCTTCGTACCGCTCACCCTCACCGCCGTACGGGACGTCGACGACCGCGACGCGGGCAGCGCCTCCGCCCTCCTCACCACGGCGCAGCAGATCGGCGGAGCGCTCGGCCTGGCCACGCTCGCCACCCTCTCCGCCACCGCGGCCGACCGACGCCTCGCACACGCCGGCCCCGCCCACCGCACGGACCCGCGCGCCCATGACCCCGCCCTCGTCGCCCACGTCCAGGACGCCCTGACCCACGGCCACACCCGCGCCTTCCTCGCCTCCGCCGCCGTCTTCACCGCGGCCCTCCTCGTCGCCTACCTCACCATCGACGCGGGCCCGCAGGAGCGCACGGAACCCCCGAGCACCCGGAAACCGTCCTGATCCCGGCGGTGCCTGCGGCGTCCTGCCGGTTCCCGCACCACGGGTAGCGCTCGGCGGCGCCCTCGATGCCCTTGCCCAGCAGTTCGCCGCCCCTTCCCCCTCGGCCGGGGACGTGCGCGTGGCGGGCGGCGTGGGCGGTGAGTTCCGCCGTGATGCGGGCGAGCGTCTTGTTCAGGGGAGACATGTCCCGCCGCCGAAGTCCAACTCGGAGCTGCTGTAGGTTCCTGCCATGAGGCAGGGTAAAGAGGTTGAGAACCCCGAGTCGCGCTTCTTCGCGGTGCTGCTGGCGGCGGCGAAGCTCCCCGGTGTGCGGATCCACAGGGAGGCGTATCTCCGCAGTGCGCTCGCTCGCCACTGCTCCGAGGAAGAGGTTCGACGAGCGATAGAGGAGACTCCCGCTGCCGCGGGCATCACCGTCGAACTCCTCGACAAGGTCGCCAACGACTCCATCCGCTACGAAACCGCCAAAGTCAGTGCCCTGTCGGCCGCCGCCGGCATACCCGGCATCCTCGCCCTTCCCGCCACAGTGCCCGCCGACACGGCCCAGTACGTCGGCCACATGCTGCGCATCGCCCAGAAGCTCGCCTATCTCTACAGCTGGCCCGAACTGTTCTCCGACGAGGGCGGTGAAGTCGACGACGCGACCAAGGGGATGCTCACGCTGTTCTTCGGCGCGATGTTCGGCACCCAGTCGGCGAACGCCGCTGTCGGGAAGGTCGCGGGGATGCTCGCGGAGCAGGTCGCCAAGGAGCTGCCCAAGAAGGCACTCACCCATGGGGTCGTCTACCCCATGGTCAAGAAGGTCGCGAAGTACCTCGGTGTCAAGATGACGACGCAGTCCTTCGCGAAGGGCGTCTCCAAGGCCATCCCCGTCGTCGGGGCCGTCGTGTCCGGCGGGCTCACTCTCGCGACCTACCTTCCGATGGCCAAGAGGCTCAAGAAGCACCTCGCGGGCCTGCCCCTGGCGGATCCGTCACACCGAGTGTCGGAGACGGACGTCGTGGACGGCGAAGTCGTCGAAGAGCACGAGACGTTCGCCCCGGCGGACGCGGAACTGCACGACGCGGAAACCACTCCCGTCAAGCTGGAGGACCCCAGGCCCTGACGCCACGAGTGCCGGCGAACGCCCCTGTGCGCATCCGGCGTCGCAGACGCTCGGCCAGATCGACGTGCGAGGCTCGACCACCTTGGCCGATGACGCGGCCGGCTGCCGAAGGCGCCACGTCGTTGTTCCAGGCACCGCAGCCACAGCGCATGCATCGCGCGCCTCTCGCAGCGAAGCCGGCGCGAACCGCTCATCGGCGAACCCGGTCTCTGCGACCTGACGCACGACGGCGACCAGGTGAGCGGCAACGACCGAGAGGCTCTGCCGTCCGTCATCGCGACCGTCCGCGAATCGGAACGAAGGATGTTGCCCCGCCCCGCACCCTGGCCGGCATGACAAGCTGTGCCTGCCCACCCCCGAACCCAGGAGGTCACCATGACCGAAGAGCGCGCGACCACGGAAGGCGCGGAGCCGGCCGAACCCGAGACGTCCTCCCTGGCGCCGGAGAGCGACGGCAACGACGACCTCAAGCGCAAGTTCCGTGAGGCACTGGCGCGCAAGCGCGGGGCGCAGGCGGAGGGGGCCGACGTCGCCGCGGGCCCGGATGCGTCGAAGGTGCGTGCCGCGCACGGCCCGGCCGCCAGCCAGCGGTCGTTCCGGCGCAAGAGCGGCGGCTGAGCCGGCCGGTCCCGCCGCCCCGGCGCACTCCGCGCGCCGTCCACTCGCGCGGTGGGATCGTCGCCCGCAGCGTGCGCACGCCGTGTGCGCGTTGCGGGCGGAACCCGTCCGGCGGGGTCCCCCGTCCGGCCCCGCTGTTCGCCCGCCGGGCGGTACGGGCACGGCGTCGCGGGATGCGGCCGGTCCCGCCTTCCGTGATGGTGGACGCATGGGAAGACCGCCCTCAGGACGACGGGAACGTTGACGTGGACAAGACGCAGCTCACCGAGATGACCGCTCGCCGTGCCGCCGACGGCCCCGGCGGCCGGCAGCTCGGCGCGGAGGACATCAGCCGGATCCTCGACCTGCTCTTCGGCACCGTGGAGGAGGCGGGAACCATCGCCGAGGCACTCAAGGCCCGAGAGTCCGTCACCCTCGGCAGCTTCGGCAGCTTCCGGGTCTCCGACGGTGTCGCCACGTTCCGGCCGGGCGTGGCCCTCACCGAATACCTGCGGGATCAGACCCGGTGATCCGCGCCTGGGCCACCCGGCCCGCCCTGCGGCCGCCGGCATCGTCATGGGCCGTCTGACCCTGCACGCCACCGGTCCGGCCGGCCCGGACACGGTCTGGCAGCGTTACGCCTGTGTCGACGAGTGGGCCTCGTGGTCCCCGCAGGTCAAGGCCGTCCAGGCCGCCGGCCGTCGGCTGAGGGCCGGACTGCGCGGGACCGTGGCGTCGGCAGCGGGCATCCGTGCCGCGTTCGTCGTGGAGGCCGTCGACCACCACCGCCGCACCTGGACCTGGCGCGTACGCTGGGGGCCGGTCCGCCTCCGCCTGCACCACGAGGTGCGCGCCCACGTGCGCGGCAGCACCACGACGCTGACGATGCACGGCCCGAGCCCCGCCCTCCTGGCCTATGCCCCTTTCGCACGGCTGGCCCTGCGACGCCTGGTACGGCCCTGAAGCGCAGCCGCCCCGGGCGACGGCCCCGCTGACCGGTGCCCTGCGCAACCGGTCCTCCCGCTACCGGACCGCCGCACCATCGCCGCTGCCGGCGGCCTTGGCCACCGACGCCGAGGCGGCCTTCGTCGGCATCACGACCGGCCCGTACAACATGTCGACCGCATCGGCCGTCTCGACGGCGTCGACCGCGTGGAAACAGCCTTGATCACCTCCTGCACCAAGCGAACGGTGCCGTCCCGGTGACAAGGTCGTCACCGAGGCGCCGCACCCGGCCACCGGCCGTGTCATGAGCGCCCCTGTTGCCAATCGCGCACGGTGACCGGATGCGGCCGATCCGAGCGGCTCGGCTTCACCGCAACGGGCCGCCACCGGAGGGGAGGTGGCGACGGGGCGGAGCCTCACGTCCCGGCCACGGTTGGGTCAGGTCCGGTCCCGCCCCAGGCCCGCGACGAACCCGGACCACGCGCTCCGGGTGAACGCGAGCCGAGGACCGCCGCGCTCCTTGGAGTCCCGCACGTGTATCGCGGTCGCGTCGGCGGCGACCTCGACGCACGCTCCTCCTTCACCGCTGCTGTGGCTGCTCTTGAACCAGTCCAGCCGTGCGGGCTGTTCAGTGTTCATCGGTCTCCCAGCATCTTCTCGATCAAGGCCAGTGACTCTTCTGGTGTGAGCGCCTGTGCCCTGATGCTGCCGTAGCGTGCGGCAAGGATACGTACCTCGTCGGGGTCTGTGATCAGACGGCTGACGTGCTGCACCTCCAGGTACGCCACCTGCGGCTTGCCCTTCGGGGTGAGCAGGATGAAGGGCCCACCCAGGCTGGGGTGTTCCTTGCGTTCTGTCGGTAACACCTGGAGTTCCACACTGCGCAGCTTCCCGAACTTCAGCAGCGCTCCCAGTTGTTCACGATGAACGTGCCACCCGCCGAGCGGGCGACGCAATACGGATTCTTCGATGGTGAAGGTAGCGAACGGTGGAGGCCAACGGTCGAAGATCTGCTGGCGGTCCAGCCGTGCGGCAACGCGTTGTTCGACGGTCGCCTCGTCCAACAGCGGTTTCCTCGTGCCGAACACCACGTGTGCGTGGGCCTCGGTCTGAAGAAGGCCGGGAATCGCCAGTGAGCTGTAATCGTGCAGCTCGACCGCCTCCGCCTCCAGCCGCGCGTAGTCCCGGAACCACTCCGGATGCCGCACCCTGCGCCGGGTCTTCGCCCGTTCCACGTCCTCCGCGGCCGACGCGAGCAGGCCGCCGCAGTCGAGCAGCCGGCCCACCGCGACCAGCAGTTCGGGCTGGGGCGTCCGTCGCGCCCGCTCGACCGACGAGATCGTCTCCTCGCCGTACCCGATCCGGTCGCCCAGTTCCTTCTGGCTCAGCCCGGCCCGCTCCCGGGCGACCTTGATCTGCCGTCCCAGGGCGCGGAACAGGTCCGCGACCTCGTCCGTCCCCTCCGCCTCGCCGCCCGTGGGGACCCCCGCGCCCGACTGCGCTGCCATGCCGTACCACCACCCTGTTCCCTGTACGGAACATGAACCGGCGAAGGTCTGGCCGGGTCACGGCCGGACGTCCGTACACTCCACCGTCCGCACCGGGACAGTCCCCCTGCGTACCACACGGTAGGGAGGACCGGTCACCCTCGGTGATGTGTATCAGGAGACCGTCACTGCATCCGGTGAACCGATCGTCGGCACGGCCCACTTCCGTACCTTCCCCACACCGCGCGTGGCGCGCACGCCGTGCGCCATGCCGCCGAGTACTGGCTGACCGCGCAGTGAATCGAGGTCACGGGGCGCGCGGGGCGAGCGCCGCCCCGTGCCGGCCCCGGCTGTCGATTCCGACGGTGAGTCCGGACGGGGACTGTTCCTGGTCGCCTCGTTTGCCGACGCCTGGGGCTGCGAGCCGTACCCGCCGGGCGGCAATTCGGTGTGGGGGGAATGCGCCCGGCCGGCACCGCTCAGGACGAGGCCCGGCCCTCCCAGCGGTCCCGGAACCACGTCAGCGTCTCGATGAGCAGTTCCTGGTTGCGGTCCTTCTCCAGCAGAGACAGCCGGATGTTGGGACGCAGCTCCAGCTTGCCCTCCGGGATGTCGACACCGTCCAGGGCGTTGAGACGGGCCAGCAGTTCGGCGCGTAGGGCGCGGTCGGTGAACGGCTCCCGCGCGGCCATGTACTGGAACACCACCTCTGCCGTACCCCCGCGTCCGGCGCCGGGGTAGAGCGTCATCGGCCAGATGCCGCGACCGGGGCCGCCCGCCCCGCCGAGCATGAGGTACGCGCTCGTGGTGACGTGTCCGGCGCCGTGGCCGATCCAGCCTCCCAGTGACTCCCAGTGGGCGAAGAGCACGCGAACCGCTTCGACCGTCTCGGGGGAGTCGTCGGCGGCGAGCTGGCGGAAGAACCGTTCGGCGCGGGTCTCCTCGCCCGGCGCTCCCGCGGTTCCGTCCTGAGCCGTGTCCTCACCGTCCGCCCGGTCGTCGTCCGTGCCGGCGAGCAGCGCGGCGAGGTCGTCGGCGGTGAGCCGCTGGGCCGGGTCGGCGGCCCCGGTGGCCGTGAAGCGGACGCCGTCGGCGGCCAGCCGAGCCCGGACGTCGTCACTTCCCGCATCCTGGGGCGCCGCCCACCGGAAGCCGTCGGAAACCTTGCCCTCAGAGGTGAGGACACGGTACGCGTTGACCACTCCGGGGGTGTTGGCCAGGTGGTTGCCCACAGCCTGGGCCCCGGAGCCGAGGAACGCGGCGAGGTCGCCGTACGAGGTCCAGGTGCCGTGGGGGAGCGCGGCGAGGACCTGGTGGGCGAGTTGCCAGTCGCGGTTGCGTTCCGCGCGGCCCACTCCGCGCAGCGGGGCCGGCCACAACGCGATGGCGCGGTCGGCGAGCTCGTCGGCGCGGGCCAGGATCTCGCGCACGCCCCAGCGCTCGGTGGCGGCGATGCGGCGGTTCATCTCCAGGTGACTGCCCCGCAGCAGGCCCTGCTTGCGCTCGAAGGGATGGTTGGACAGCTCCGCGTTGACCGCGGTGAGCGTCAGGTTGCCGAGGGTGTGCTGGAACCGGGCGTGCAGTTCCTCCGCGGTTTCGCCCTCGTCGGTCTCCTCGTCCAGGGCGCGCAGCCACTCGTCACCGGGCGACTGCGGCATGACGTGCTCGACGGTGAGCTGCGCGGCGGCGAAGTCGACCGGCTCGGGGTGACCGTAGCTCTCCTCCAACCGCTGCAGCACCAGCTTGCGCTGCTGCCACCGGCCGTACTGGTAGAACGGCGCCGTCCTGATCTTCTCGCGCAGTTCGGCGTCGTCGGGCCAGAAACGGTTCTCGGAGGACAGGAGCCGGTGCAGCCCCTCGGTGACGGGCACGTCGAGCGGGAGCTGTCCTGGCACGGCCTGGAAGATCCGGTTGAGGTTGTTGGTCGGGACCCGGCAGATCATCCGGCGGACGAGGAAGCTCTCGATGTACGCCAGGGCGCGGGCCGTCCCGGCGGAGTCCAGCTCCCCGCGCTCGCGCCGGTCGAGCAGCAGCATCAGGGCGGGGTAGGTGACGGCCGCCTGCCACGCGTCCAGGCGGCGGAGCGCAGCCCGCACCCCGGGATCGGGCTCCTCCTCGGGGTGCAGCAGCCGACGGAAGTGGGCGCTGCGACGGTGCAGTTCCTTGATGTACGCCTCGATCTCCGCGTCGCCGGCTTTCGTGTTCTCGAAGTGCCTCTGCTGGGCTGCGTAGAGGTCCTGGCGGCGGACCCGGTCATCTCCGTCGAGTACGAGTTGCAGCCACATGAGCTGTTCCAGCTCGTCGTTGCTCAGGCTCCTCTGCAGGGGGAGCCAGTAGGTTTCGTAGACGTGCTCGCCGCGCGCTTGGAGCTTCATGAAGAGGTAGTTGCGCAGCAGGTCGGCCTGGCTCAGCTTGAGGCCGGTGTTGTTGAGCGACTCGAAGATGCGGTGAACGTTGTCACCGCGCTCGGCGGTCACCGCCACCAGCGCGAGCCGGGAGGTGATCGCCTGCTCGATGCGGTAGACGTCCTGCGGAGCCGCCGGATCGTCCGCCTCGACGAGCTTCTTGCGGAAGAAGGCGTAGGCGGTGGCGACGCCGCTGTCCGTGTCCAGGTCGGTGCGGGGGCCGCGGATGTGGGCGGCGAACTGCTGGCGGTCCGCCTGGGTCGGCAGCAGGCGGAGGTGGTCGTTGCCGCTCTTCCACTTGTTGATCAGGTACTGCTCGCCGATGCGCTGCGCCTCGACCGGTGCGGTATCCGCGACGTGATCCCGGATGGCGGCCAGGGCCAGGGACAGCGTGGTCAGCCGTTGCTGGCCGTCGACGATGAGCCAGCGCGGGAACGTCGCGTCGTTCTGCGGTGACGGTGCGAGCACCACCGAACCGAGGAAGTGCGTGCTCCCGTTCTCTCCAGGCGACCCGAGCAGCCTGGCCTGTTCCAGGATGTCACTCCACAGCTGTTTGAGGTGCTTCTCGGTCCAGGCGTACGTCCGCTGGTAGAGCGGCACTTGGAACTGCTGGGCCCGGCCCTGCATGAGATCGGCGAACAACGTCTCCTTGGCGTGCATACCCCGGCCCCCTTGATCCTCGGACGTTCGCCGCCGATTACACCAGGCCCAACCGACCTCCGTGCCGGAATAGGCCCATGAACTGAGCAACGTCCGGAGAACCGGTCACTTCGTGGTTTCGGGGCTGCGCGAGGCCGAGCGAGTCGATCGGACCGCCGAACCGTTTCGTCTTCCCGGCCCGGCCGAGGGCGAGCCGAGCTCCCATCATGGAGTAGCCGTGGGCGGGTGCGGGCCGCGGAGTACGAGCAGGGTGATCTCGCTGGGGGCGAAGACGCGGAACGGCGGGCCCCAGAAGCCGGTGCCGCGGCTGGTGTAGAGGAGGGTGCGGGTGCCGTGGCGGCTGAGGCCGGCGAGGGCGGGCTGGTCGAGGCGGACCAGGTGGTGGAAGGGCCAGATCTGGCCGCCGTGGGTGTGGCCGGAGAGCTGGAGGTCGATGCCGGCGGCTGCCGCCCGGTCGACGAACTTGGGCTGGTGTGCCAGGAGCAGGACGGGCAGGTCGGGGTCGGCGCCCTTCAGGGCTCCGGCGAGGTGGGCGCGGTGGCCTGCGAGGCCGGAGGACTCGGCGGTGACGTCGTCCACGCCGGCGACCACGAGGGTGTCGCCTCCGCGTTCGATCAGCAGGTGGCGGTTGCGCAGCGGCTCCCAGCCGAGCTCGTCCATCAGGTCGACCCAGCCCTGGGCCTCGCTGTAGTACTCGTGGTTGCCGGTGACGTAGACCCGGGCCCGGGTGGCCCGCACGGTCCCGAGGGGCGCGGCCTGGGCGCGGCGGCGTTCGGCCGTGCCGTCCGCGATGTCGCCGGTGTGGCAGACCAGGTCGGCGTCCAGGGTGTTCACGGTCTCGCACACGCGCGCCGACCAGCGGGCGCGATCGAGCGGGCCGTAGTGGGTGTCCGTGATGAGGACGACGCGGAGGCCGTCCAGCCCGGCTCCCAGGCGCGGGAGCCGTACGTCGAGCCGGCGCACGCGCGGCACGCGGCGGGCCTCGGCGTATCCCCAGGCGAGCAGTGCGGCGGTGACGCCGAGGACGGCCCACGTGACGGTGCGGGCCCGGTCCTCGCTCCCGCCGACGCCGGCCACGGTCAGGGCGAGCCGCAGGAGGACGCCCAGCAGAACGGACCAGGTGAACAGGACCCAGCCGGCGCCCAGCAGGGTGTCACCGACGATCGCCGCCCGGTCCTGCTGGCGCGGGCCGTGGCCGCGTGCCATCGCGAGCGGCATGCCGACGAGGGCGAGGGCGGACAGAGCGGTGCCGGCCGACGTGACGGGCAGCGGCCAGTGCTGGCCCGTGTGCAGGAGCACCCAGCACGGCACGGCCCACAGCAGGACGGGGGCGATCAGGGGGACGTAGCGCATCAGGCGGTGCAGTCGGCTCGGCCGCGGCGCTGGCGCTTCACCTTCGGTGGGTCGGCTGCTGCTGGTGTCGGTCACGTTTCCCTCCCTGACCGGGCTGCCGTCCCGCGCACTGTACCGGGTCGGCTCCGGGCGGGCGGGCGGGCCGCGTTCGCGGACGGGCCCTCGGGGCAGTGGCCCGCCCGAGGGAGCCCGCTCACGGGAGCGAAGCGACGTTCCTCACTGCCTGGATGACGCGCAGAGCCGAAGTACTCAGGCGCGTGACGGGCTGCAAGGCGCAGCAGATCCACCCGTGCGGGTTCCAGGGCCCGGGCGGCGGCCGGAGGGGTCGAGGTCCTCCGACCGAGCCGACGACCGTCATGGACTTCTCCAACGGCGAGCTGCAGATCGTCCGCAGGGGCGCGGGCGACACCTCGCGGCTCAAGCAGCCGACATGTGCGCAGCACGTGTGCGGGGGCGGCACGCGTGTGCGTGCCGCCCCCGCAGGTGGGTGCCGGGATTCAGTTGAGGGTCAGGAAGGTGCCCGCCCCGTTGCCGTACTCGATCCAGGCGCCGGACCGGGTGTCCGCCGGGACGCCGGACCAGGCGGCGGTCAGGTCGGTCGGCACGCCGGGGGTGACGCGGGCCCGGTCGGGCGTGACCGTGACCCTGCCGGTGGCGGGGCTGTCCGCGGTGATGTGGTTCGCCTGATAGGTGTACGGGGTGACGGTCTCGTCGTCCGTCCCCATGGCGACCAGGGAGACGAAGAGGGCGTCGGCCGTGGGATGCGGCACGGTGATGGTGACCGTTCCGTCACTGTCGGGGACGGCGACTTGGACGTCCTGAAGGACCCCGTCGACCTTGTTGCCCCACAGGACGCCCGTGATCGTGTCGTCCGCTGCGTCGAAGCGGACCGTGATCTGCGACGCCTTGGTGTCGGACGGGATCTCGGCGTCGTAGGAGATCTGCTGCATCTGGGTCAGGGTGCCCTCGGTGACCGGCGAGGTGACCGGTCCGTAGGCGGTGGCCGTCAGGGTGCTGGTGGCCGGGGTGACCGGGAACTTGGTCGAGCCGCTGGAGCCGGAGCCCTTGATCTCGGCGGGGGCGCGGACGATCTGCGGGGTGACGACGATCGGGCTGCGGACGGTGGTGCGGCCGGAGGTCCAGGTGAGGGCCCCGGTGTCGACGCGTCCGGCGGGCGCGGTGGTCACGTCCAGTGTGACGGTGAAGGTCCGCTTTTGGCCGGGGTGGCTGAAGTGCAGTACGGACGGGCTCACGGTGGCCTTGATGCCGGGGAGGTCCACCCGGGCTCGGTAGGTGCCGGCCGTGGTCGCGGTGACGGTGCGGGTGACGGTCTGCTTGCCGAAGAGGTCGCCGATGGCTATGGACGGGTAGTTGAGGTCGCTCGGGTCGATGGCCTTGACGCCGGTTCCGGTGTCTACACCGGAACCCTCGAGGTACGCGAGCCAGTCCCGCTCACCCGAGTCGTAGACGAGTCCGGGCCGCAGCATGGCCCGTGCGTCCACCTCGCCGGCGCCCTGTGCGAAGGCGTCGTCGCTGTTCTTGCCGTCCGCGGTCTTCGTCGGCGCGGCGGTGGTCATCATGGCCGACTTGATGCTCATCGGGGACCAGGTGGGGTGCTCCGAGAGGTAGAGCGCCGCCAGGCCGCTGATGTGCGGGGTGGCCATGGAGGTGCCGGAGTAGTAGTCGAAGTCGTGGCCGTGGTTGCCGTCCGGGGACACGGCCGCGAGGATCGTGACGCCGGGCGCGGTGATGTCGGGCTTGAGCAGGTCACCGTTGCCGGTGAGCGAGGGGCCGCGCGAGGAGAAGCCGGCCACCTGCGGGTAGACGTCCGAGGCGCCTCCCTCGGTGAGGGTGGCGGTGGCTCCGTCCGTGGCGGCGTAGGTGCGCACGGGGGCCGCGTCCGCGTTGTCGAGGTGGACGGTCGGCACGCTGTGCAGGTCGCCGTCCGTGCCCTCGTTGCCGGGGTTCACCAGGACGAGGCCGATGCCGCCGGCCCGCTTGACCTCGGCGGACTTGTCGGCGCGGCCGTTGACGCCCCGTTCGCAGACGACGATCTTCCCGGCCGTGCGGGCGGGGTCGAGGGAGTCCGGCATGCAGTAGTCCGCGTAGACGTCCACGGTGTCGGGGACCCGGACCGCGGAGCCCCGGACGAGCGGGGCGGGGCCGACCTGCCGGCGCACGGTGGTGCTGATGCCGGTGTGGCTCGCGCCGTTGCCGAGGGTCACCGTGCCGGTGTGCGACTTGATGGTGCCCGCGGCGACCGTGGTGGTCCAGGGCGCGGTGTTGTCGAGGCTGGACGCCCCGGGGCCGGAGTTGCCCGCGGCGGTGGCGACGAAGACTCCGGCCGCGGCTGCGTTGCGGAGCGCGACCTGTGCCGGGTTGTCGTACGCGCTCTCGAACGTGCCGCCGAGCGAGTAGTTGATGACGTCCACGCCGTCGGCGACGGCCTGGTCGATGGCGGCGACGATGTCGCTGGTCAGACCGCCGTCCGCTTGGCCGTCCTTGCTCTGCCAGAGGGCTTTGTAGACGGCGATGGTGGCTGCCGGGGCCACGCCGGAGACGGTGCCGAGGTCCTCACCGTCGACCTTGGCGCGGACGTCGGCGTTGCCGGCCGCGGTGGCCGCCGTGTGGGTGCCGTGGCCCTGGCTGTCGCGCGGGGAGACGTATCCGGCCCGGTTGGACTCCGGGACGGCGTCCAACCATGCCTCGCCGAAGTAGCGGGCGCTGATGACCTTCTCGTTGCAGGCCGCGGCGGTGAAGCTGTCGCCGGTCTGGCAGGTGCCCTTGAAGGTTCCGCCGTCCGCCTTGTGCATCACCGTGGTCGTGCCTACGCGGTAGGGGCGGTGGCGGTCCGTCCTGCCGGGCTTGCGGGAACTCAGGGCCGGGGCGGCGAAGGAGGGGTTCTCGGGCCAGATGCCCGTGTCGATGTCGCCGATGACGATGCCCTTGCCGGCCTCGGCGGTCCCGCCGAGGGCCTTCCACAGCCCCTTGCGGCCGGAGAGTCCGAGGAAGTCGGTGGAGTTCCGGTCGTCGGTGGCCTGGTGGAAGCGGTCGGGGGCGATGTGCACGACGTTACCGATGTGGGCGAGGCGCACCAGTTGGCGGGCGTCGAGCCGGGCGCTGAAGGTGTTGGTGGTGACCGCGTAGTGCTGCCGGACGGTGGCGCCGACCTTCTTGGCGACGCGGACCTGCTGGTCCGTCAGGTGGGCGCGGTACCGCCTGGCGGCGGCCGATGCGACATCGAGCTTGCCGCCCTCGGCGGGCTTCGTGGCGGCGAGGTCGCGCACCCCGCCGTCGTAGGTGACCAAGGGCTCGCCGGCGAGGGTGACCAGGTAGGTGCCCGTGGCGGATTCGGCGATCGGAGCGGCGGCGGGGACGGCGGTGGCGGTCGAGGCGAGGGGAAGGCTGAGCGAGGCGAAGGCGGTGGTGAGCAAGCCGGCGAGGCCGGCTCGCCGGTTGCGCGATGTTCTACGCGGCAGGAGTGACACGGACCCTCCTCATGGATTTCCACGCACGCCGGAGAGACGAGCGTGGGGGCTCGCCTGCGGTGTGCGCTGGGGCGGGAATTTCCGAACCGCCCGGCACCAGGGGTGACTGACGGGTAGTCCGGGATGAGTGAACGCCGCGCGAATACCGACTGTCCAGATAATGTGATGGCGTCTTTGGCGTGGTGACCAAACGCGCCACGCGTGGGAAGACCGGTCGGCCCCGCACCGGGGCATGGGCCTCCCGGTGCTGTCATCTCGTGTGGCAAGGAGGGCTGGCTGTGCTGGAAGCCGTGGGTGTGAGCGCGTTCGACGAGAACGTGTACCGGGCGGTGCTGTCGGCGCAGCAGTGCACGGTGGCCGATCTCGCGGAGAACGCGGGCGCCGGAGTGGCGCGTACCGGGCAGGCGTTGAAGCGGCTGGCTGACCTCGGCCTCGTGCGGCGGGTGGGCCGGGGCCGCTGGGAAGCGGTAAGCCCCCGGTCGGCGCTCTCGGCCCTGCTGCACCGGCGTCGGTCCGAAGCGGAGACGATGTACGGCGAGGTGGAGGCGGAACTAGCGGCACTTCATCGCCTTTACTGGGCCAATCAGCTGCAGTCGGACCCGGAAGCCCTGGTGGAGGTGCTCTCGGACCCGGAGACGATCGCCAGGCGGATCGACGAGGTGAACCGGTCCGTCACCACCCATTTGTGGACGCTGGACAAGCCGCCGTACCTGGACGCGGTCGGTCAGCCGCACTTCCACGAGCAGGAGAAGACGACCACCCGCGAATGGGTGGAGCGCGGCGTGGACATCCGGGGCGTGTACTGCCTGGAGTCGATCGATCCGCCCGGCCGGATGGAGACCGTCCTGCGGCTCGCTGCGCTCGGCGAGAAGTCACGGCTGCTGCGTCATCTCCCCTTCAAGGCGCGGATCGTGGACCGCAGAGTGGCGATGGTGCCGCTGACCGGTGGCAGCAAGGAATCCATCGTCCTCGTGCATCCGTCGGGCCTGCTGGACGGGCTGATCGAGCTGTTCGAGGCGTACTGGGAACGCGCCGAACCCCTGCTCGCCCCTCAGGTGGAGGAGGTGGAAGCGGGGCCCAGCGAGGAGGAGCTGGTGCTCGTGCGTCTGCTGCACGCCGGCTTCAAGGACCAAGCGATAGCCCGGCAGTTGGGGGTCAGCGTACGCACGGCGACGCGGCGGGTGGCGGCTCTGATGCGCACACTGGACGCCGATACGCGGTTCCAGGCGGGGGTCCGGGCGCGGGAGCGCGGCTGGATCTGAGCCTGCCCTACGGTTGCCCGGCCTTCGCCCCCTCGTGCGTCCGGTCCTTGAAAGCCAGCTCATGTGGCTGGCTCGGTGGACCACGAGCCGGTTCGATGCCCGGCCGGCCCCAGGATGTGGGGCCGGCCGCGGGGTGCCGGGGATACCCGCGCACCTGTCACCTGGTCGGAGTCCGCGCCGTAGGGGTTGGCCGGTGCGGTCCTCCTGCCGGGGATCACCCGGACGCCATGACGATGGCAGGGCGACGTTCCCCAGGCGATAGGCCGGGCATCATCACGCACATGTTGAGCGTGATGCACTCGGTCTGTAACGATCAGTGGAGCTTTCGGCGCGTGACTTATGCGTGACGCGCATGATTCGGGGAGTTGGCCGTGGACGCGATCGACCGTCACATACTGAACATCCTCCGCAAGGACGGGCGGGCGCCCGTGTCGGAGATCGCGCGTGCTGTGGGACTCTCGGCGGCTCCGTGCGCGCGCCGCATCGAGCGTATGGAGAGGGCGGGTGTGATCCGCGGATACACCGCGGTCATCGAGGACAGCCGGGCGGGCATGCTCCAGGCGTTCATCGAGATCCGCCTGCTCGGCGCGACCGACAGTGACGAGATCGAGGGCATCGCCGAGAGCATCCCGGAGATCGAGGAGAGCCACAGCATCGCCGGCACCTCCGACGCTCTGCTCAAGCTCCGGGTCAGGGACGTGAAGCATCTTCAGCAGGTGATCAACGCCGTACGCCGGACCGGCAAGGTGGAGGGCACCAAGACCTTCATCATCATGAACACCTGGACCCGCGCGACCGCGCGTGCCGGCACCCCGTAACCCCGAAACGACGTCGTGCCGTTGCCCGGAGGCCGTCCGCCTGCCGACGGCGGACTCGATCGGTGGTGCGCGCCCGACGTCGTGGCCCGGTACGCGGCTGAGATCGGCGGCTCCCGCAGCGGTACGGGCGGGTCACTCACGTGCTGGTGTGACGGTGTGCGCCAACTGGAAGCGTGAGTGCAGGCCGAGTTTCCGGTAGACGCGGGTGAGGGTCGCTTCGACCGTCTTGACGCTGACGGTGAGGGTGGTGGCGATGTCGCGGTTGCTCACTCCGGCGGCGGCGAGTTCGGCGCAGCGTTGTTCGGCCGGGGTGAGGCGGGGGCGGTCGTTGTGGTCCGTGGGCGCGTCTTCCAGTCGGCCGAGGGTGCGCGCGGCGGTTTCGGCCCAGGGGTGTGCCCGGTGGGCGGTGAAGAGGTCGGCGGCGCTTTGCGCGGCGGCGCGGGCGCTGGCGCGGCGGCGTCCGCGTCGTTCGGTGTGGCTGAGCGCCAGGAGGGTCCGGCCCCGTTCGAGGGGAAGGTGGCGGAGCCGGTCGGCCGCTTCGGTGAGGCGCCGGGCCGCGGTGTCGTAGTGGCCGCGGGCGGCGTCCAGGAGCGCCTGGGAGCGTTCGAGGGAGGGAAGCACGGTGTCCCTGCCGAGGTCGGTCGCGGTGCGGCGGGTGTCGTCCAGGAGGCTTCGCGCCTGGTCGAGGCGGCCGAGGGCGATGAGGGTCTCGGCGAGCTCGGGATGCCAGCGCAGGACGGACGGGTCGCGGACCTGCTGAAGTCCCTCCAGGTCCCGCACCTCCTCCAGGGCCTCCAGGGCTTCCTTGGGGCGGCCGGTGGCCAGGAGGAGGTGGCCTAGGGCGAAGAGGTTGCGGGAGAGGAAGACCTTGTTGTCCTCCTGCCGGGCGGTGTCCACACCGCGGCGCGCGTGGACGAGGGCGAGGTCGGTGCGCCGGGCGGCGCCCTCGACGAGGGCGGAGGTGTAACAGGCCGGTGCGGCCGACAGGGCGGTCCCGTCGGTCAGCGCCTGCGCGCGGTGGGCATGGTCGAGTGCTCTGGCGCACCGTCCGGCCCGGAGTTCGGCCTCGGCGAGGCTGCGCAGGACGTCCACGGTCGCCTCGGCGTCTCCCGTCCGCTCGGCTTCGACGAGCAGGGGAAGCAGAGCGGTGCGGGCCTCGTCCGGGCGGTCGTCGAAGAGGGCGTGCCGGGCGGCGAGGTGCTGAGGTGTGCCGTTGACGGGGATGGAGGCGGCGCGTGGCAGGGACAGGGCACGGCTGAGCGTGGTCCCGGCGTCGGGATGGCCGAGGACGCGTTGGAGGCGGGCCTGCATCGTGAGGGCCATGACGGCGGTGGTGGTGTCGCCGGCGCTCTCGGCGAGGGCGGTGGCCCGGCCGGCCAGGGCACACGCCCGGTGGGGGTCGCCCTCGTTGACGTTGGCCCAGACGGACTGGCGGATGAGGATCCGCGCAGTGAGGTCGGATCGTCCGGCCGCCGCGCGGAGTGCGGCGGCGAACAGTTCGTCCGCGCTGTACAGGTGCTGGCCGCTCGCGTCGATCAGGGCGACGAGGGCATCGACGCGCTGGTCCGGGGTGGTGTCCTGGCCCAGGACAAGGCGGGCGGCGGCCCGAGCGCGGGGGAGGTCACCGTAGTGGGCGGCGTCGCGTACGGCGGTCAGGGCCCGTTCGATGAGCAGGTCGCCGTCGTCCTGAGGGGTGCGCTGGGCGGCGAGGAGGGAGAGCTCCGCCGCGAGCACGTGGTCGCCTCGCTGCCGGGCGCGTACGGCGGCGCGGGCGGCGCGGCGGGCCGACCGCGGATCGTCGGCGTCGGCCGCCAGCACGGTGTGCCGGTCGCGGCGGACGCTGTCGCGGCTGGCCTCGGCCAGGCGAGCGTGCAGGAGCCTGCGCGCCTCGCCCGGCAGCCGGGCCACGAGTTCCGTGCCGATCGCGGAGGCGGTGAACCGCACGCTCCCGTCCACCCGTCCGATGTCGAACAGTCCCGCCGCCTCGGCCTGGGCGAGGAGGGCCTCGGCTGCCGGGCCGGCGAGGCGGCCGAGCAGTTCGAGGTCGGGCCGGTCATCGAGTGCGGCGAACGTCAGCAGTTCCTGTACCTGGACCGGTAGCTCGTCCAGCCACTCACCCACCAGTCGGCGGACCGTCGGCGGCAGGGCCGACTCGCTGACACCGTCCCGGTCCGGGAGCGGGCGCGAGGCGTCGGCCAGCGCCAGGGCCAGGGCCGGATTCCCGCCGCTGTACGCGTGGATGCGCGTGACCTCGCGGGGGGCGAGCCGGTACGGGGACAGCAAGGTCGCGACCTGAGGGGCCGTCAGGGGCGGGACGCGTACCGCGCACGCGTCCTCTCCGCACCAGTGGCTTCCGGCCCCCGGGCGCCAGGTGCGCTCGGCCGCGATGACGGGAAGGTCCGGAGCCAGGCGCAACGCCCAGCCCAGGACGGCCGCACTGGCCGGGTCCAGCCACTGGGCGTTGTCCACCACCAGCGTCATGGGCGGTGCCTCCCGCAGCAGATCAGCGGTCAGGCGGCGCAGCCGAAGTGCCCGACCGGCATCGTCCGGAGAACCGGACCGGCCGGCGGTCTCGTCGAGTGCCGCCGTCAGCTCCCGTGAAGCGGGCAGGGCCGGGAAGGCCAGCGCGAGTTCGAGCAGCCCGGTGTACGGGATCCCGGTGTCCTGTGGGCCCGGGGCCAGCCGGAGAACCGGCAGGCCCGACCGCCGTCCCAGGACACCGGCCGCGGTGGTCTTGCCGCTTCCGGGCGGCCCGAACAGGACCACCCGGCGGATGCCGTCCACGTCTTCCGGCACCACCGGCAGCACGGGACCGGCCTCGTGGGACGCGTTCATCCCCATCGCAGAGTCTGGCATCGGGCCATGGTGCGCCCGCCGGACCCCCCCGTCCAGATCAAGGGGTTGCCCCGATGTCGGCCGCTCTCCGCATCTCTAGCCTCATGGCCACAACCGAGCCAACTGCCGCCGAACACCCCCCGCACTCCAGGTGACGTCGTGCGGCAATCCCCGACGAGGCCCGGTGGAAGGATTTGTCATGTACCGCAAAAACGCCTTGGCTGCCGGTGTCGCGGCAGCCCTCGCATGGGGTTCCGTCACCATGGTGGCCGCCCAGTCCACCGCCGCCCCCCAGCCCACCGCGGCCGCCGGCACATCCGCCGCCCAACCCGGCGCCGGCTTCCGGGCGATGACGGCTGACACGCGCAGCGAGGCGATACGCACGGCCAACCGGAACGCGGCCGCCACCGCCCGCGAACTCGGCCTGGGCCCCGACGAGCGCCTGGTGGCCAAGGACGTGCTGATCGACACCGACGGCACCCGGCACGTGCGCTACGACCGCACCTACAGAGGACTGCCGGTGATCGGCGGCGACCTGGTGGTCCACCTCGCCGAAGACGGCACGACCACCGGCTCGGACCTCGCGCACCAGGGCGCGATCAGGGTCGCCGGGACCACCCCGAAACTCACGGCCGCCGACGCCTCCGCCAAGGCCGTGAAGCACGCCAAGCACGTGAAGAAGGCGAAGGCCGGAAGCAAGGACAGCACCCTGGTGGTCTACGCGGTCGGCAAGATCCCCGTCCTCGCCTACCGCTCGACCGTCACCGGCGCGGGCGAGACCGGCCCCACCTCGCGGGAGGCGGTGATCGTCGACGCCACGACCGGCGCGCTGCTGGACCAGTACGAGCTGCACCAGAACGCCACGGGCACCGGAAACGGCGTCACCGTCGGCCAGGTCTCCATCGAGACCACCCAGACCGGCAGCGGCTACACCCTCACCGACCCCGCGCACGGCGGCACGATCGTCTACGACTCCTACAACAGCCCCCAGTCAAACCCCAGGCAGAACGCCCGGGCCTTCTCCAAGACCACCAACTCCTGGGGCAACGGCACCACGTCCAGCCGCGAGAGCGCCGCCGTGGACGCCTCCTATGGCCTGGCGAAGACCTGGGACTACTACAAGAACTCCTTCAACCGCTCCGGCATCCGCAACGACGGCCGCGGCGCCCGCGCCTACGTCCACGTCGACACCAACCTGCTGAACGCCTTCTACGACGACAACTGCTTCTGCATGTACTTCGGCGACGGCTCCTCGCAGAACGGCAACACCCCGCTCGCCACGCTCGACGTGGGCGGCCACGAGATGACCCACGGTGTCACCGCCGCCACCGCCAACCTCACCTACTCCGGCGAGTCCGGCGGCCTCAACGAGGCCACCAGCGACATCTTCGGCACCATGGTCGAGTTCTCCGCCGGCAACGCCGGCGACCCGGGCGACTACTACATCGGCGAGAAGCTCAACATGTCGGGCGGTTACATGCGCCGGATGGACAACCCGGCCGCCGACGGCAGATCGCTGTCCTGCTGGAACTCCGGCGCCGGTTCGGCGGACGTGCACCTCTCCTCCGGCATCGGCAACCACTTCTTCTACCTGGCCGCCGAGGGCACCGGGGCGAAGACCATCGGCGGGCGCTCGCACACCGGCACCACCTGCAACAACGACTCCTTCGCGGGCATCGGCAAGGACAAGGCCGCCGCGGTCTGGTACCGGGCGCTGACCACCTACATGACCTCCACCACCAACTACGCCGGCGCCCGCACCGCCACCCTGCAGGCCGCCGCCGACCTGTACGGCGCCAACTCCCAGGAGCGCTACCTCGTCTCCAAGGCGTGGGCAGCCGTCAGCGTCGGCACCGCCCTGCCCGACCCCGGCACGGGCACCCCCACCCCCTCGCCGACCACCCCGACGCCCTCTCCGACCACGCCTCCCGGCGGGAACGCGCTGACCAACGGCAGCTTCGAGCAGGGCACCGGCGGCTGGACCCAGAGCGACAACATCATCACCAACTCGTCCCTGCAGACCGCGCGCGACGGGTCCTGGTACGCCTGGATGATGGGCTACGGCGCCGACGCCGTCGAATCCCTGTCCCAGTCGAACGTCGCGGTGCCCTCCACCGGCACCCCGAAGCTCACCTTCTGGCTGAAGGTCTCCACCCAGGAGTCCGGCTCCACCGCCTATGACACCCTCAAGGTCAACGTCAACGGCACCACGCTGGCCACCTACTCCAACGCCGACGCGAGCTCCGGATACGTCCAGAAGACCGTCGACCTGTCCGCCTACAAGGGCCAGACGGTGAAGCTGGAGTTCGCCGGCACCGAAGACACCTACCTGTCGACCATCTTCCTGGTCGACCAGATCGCCATCGGCTGACCGGTCCCGCTCACCAGCAGTGCTCCTGTGGCCGGAGCACCCCTCGGGTGCTCCGGCCACAGGAGCCGTCGCATGCGCGGACGGCACGGTTCTCACTCCGCGGGTTTCGCGGTGTGTTCAACCGCCGTCCACATTTCCGTCGCGGACATGACAGGCATGGGCGCGAATGTCTTCCCGACAGGGCAAACCACCGCATACAAGGAAGAAACATGTCGATACGTCTGGCCGTTCGCGCCTCCACGCTCGCTCTCTGCACGACACTGGTGACCTCGTTCGCGCTCCCGGCGCAGGCGTCCGGGGTGGACACCGTCCTGCCGAAGGCCGAGACCGCGCCGCTGTTCGACGACGAGGCCGGCGGCGACGCCAACGCGGACGACCCGGCGATCTGGCGCAACGCCGCCGACCCGGGCCGCAGCCTGGTGATCGCGACCGCCAAGCAGGGTGGTCTGCGGGTCTACGACCTCGACGCGCGCCAGATGCAGTCCGTCCCCGCGCCGGCCGGGCCGAGCGCCGACGACAAGCCCGGTCGCTTCAACAACGTCGACCTCGTGCAGGGCCTGCGCCTGGGCGGCACCCGTGCGGACGTCGCGGTGGTCAGCGACCGCGGCAACGACCGGCTGCGGATCTACCGCATCGACCGGAACAAGACTGGCGGCCCGCTCACCGACATCACCGACCCGGGTGCGCGGCCCGTGTTCTCCGCCGACCAGGACGAGATCAACGAGCAGCAGACCGCGTACGGCCTGGCCACCTGGACCGACCGGGCCACCGGCCGCTCCTACGCCCTGGTCAGCCAGCGCAACCGCACCCGGATCTCCCTGCTCGAACTCATCGCCACCCCGGCCGGCACCGTCGACTACCGTCAGATCCGGACCCTCGACCTGCCCTCCTCGTTCCGCATGCCCAACGGCGCCTCCTGGACGCCCTGCGCCGAGCCGGGCGAACTGCCCCAGGTGGAGGGCATGGTCGTCGACCCCGCGGACGGCACCCTGTACGCGGGACAGGAGGACGTGGGCATCTGGCGCATCGACGCGGCTCTGACCGGTACACCGGTCCTGATCGACAAGGTCCGTGAGTACGGCGTCCCGGGCACGTACGACGAGGAGACCGAGGAGTGTGCGCCCGGCACCGACCCCGGCTTCGGCGGCACGCACCTCAGCGCCGACGTCGAGGGCCTGACCCTGGTCACCGAGGCGGACGGCGACGGTTACCTGCTCGCCTCCAGCCAGGGTGACAACACCTTCGTCGCGTACGACCGTGAGCGCGCCGAGCACAACGAGTACGAGAACACCTTCCGCATCGCCGCCGCCTCCGCCACGCTCGACGGCTCCGAGGTCTGCGACGGCGCCGCCGCCCTCAACGCCCCGCTCGGCACGCGCTACCCCAAGGGCCTGCTCGTCGTCCAGGACGGCGAGGAGACCCCCGGCGACGGCGACCGCGAGGCCACCGGCTTCAAGTTCGTCGACCTCGGCGAGGTCGTCGAAACCCTCGACTGACGCGTGAACGCCGCGGGCGCGCGGTGACGCCACCGTGCGCCCGTCCCACCACCCCGCCAGTACTGATCTTTTTGTTGGTTCTGTGGGGTGCGCTGCGCAGGCCGGCTTCCCGTCGACCGGCCCTCGCTCCCGACCGCGGTCCAGGCCGCCAGAGTGACGGTGATCACGGACGCCGTTCGCAGGGTGCTGCGTACGCTTGTGTGGTCGTCGCGGTGGGTGAGCGGGCGAAGGCCCTCCCTCAGCCACCTGATGATGTGTCAGAAAAGTCAGCAAGTGGTCAGCATGAGTCCTGAAGAACCCGGGGAAAGCTGCCCGAACGTGCGACTCGTTGTAGGGTGTGCAAACAGCCCTTGACCTGCAAAAACGCAGGCAGGGAGCCTACTTGTGGGAGTGCCCCAATGCTGCGTACCATGTTCAAGTCCAAGATCCACCGAGCCACGGTCACCCAGGCCGACCTGCACTACGTGGGATCGGTGACCATCGACGCGGATCTGCTGGACGCCGCCGATCTGCTCCCCGGGGAGCTGGTCCACATCGTCGACATCACCAACGGCGCCCGGCTGGAGACCTACGTCATCGAGGGGGAGCGCGGATCGGGTGTGGTCGGGATCAACGGGGCCGCCGCGCACCTCGTGCACCCCGGTGACCTGGTGATCATCATCAGTTACGCTCAGGTCACCGATGCCGAGGCCCGGGCGCTGGAGCCCCGGGTGGTGCACGTGGACCGCGACAACCGGATCGTGGATCTCGGCAGCGACCCGGGGGAGCCGGTGCCGGGCTCGGACCAGCAGCGCAGCCCGCAGGCCGTGCGGGGCTGACCGACGCACCAGGAGCGTGCCATGAGCGAGACCGAGATCCGCGACGACCGGGCGGCGGGCCGTCTGGAGGCCTTCGGCGAGGGTGAGGTCGTCGGGCACATCGAGTACTTCGTGCTCGACTCGCCGGCCCGCGCCCTGGTCCCCGTCCACACCATCGTCGAGCCGGCCCACGAGGGGAAGGGCATCGCGGGCTCGCTGGCGCGCGAGCTGTACGGCCTCGCCGAGCGCGAGGGCATCCCGGTCGCCCCGCTGTGCCCGTACGTCGTCAAGTGGGCCGAACGCCACCCCGAGGAGGCGCCCGCGGCCGACCCGGAGCTGCTGCGCGCGGCGAAGCAGTGGCTGGCCGCCCATCCGGGGCGGTTCTGAACCCCGCCCGACCCGTGCTCGCCCTGCTGCACACCTCGCCCGTCCACGTCCCGGTCTTCGACGCGCTCCGCGACGCGGACCGGCCGGGACTGCGGCTGCGCCACCTGGTCCGGGAGGACCTGCTGGAGCGGGCCCGGCGGGACGGGCCCGGGGCCGTGGCCGGTGAGGTGCGGGCGGTGCTGGCGCGGGCCGCCGGTGCGGGGGCCCGCGCGGTGCTGTGCACCTGCTCGACCCTCGGCGGTGTCGCGGAGGGGGCGGCAGTCGCCGCCGGGGTGCCGGTGCTGCGCGTCGACCGCCCGATGGCGGCCGCCGCGGTGGCCGCGGGCCCGCGCGTCGTGGTGCTCGCCGCGCTGGAGAGCACGCTGGGGCCGACGGCCGGGCTGATCGAGGAGGAGGCCCGCCGCGCCGGACGCGCCGTCGCGGTGCGTACCGTGCTCGTCGACGGGGCCTGGTCCCGCTTCGAGGCGGGCGACAGCGAGGGGTACGTCCGCCGGGTGGCGGCGGCGGCCGACGCGCTGACCCCCGCTGGTGCCGACGTGATCGTGCTCGCCCAGGCCTCCATGGCTCCGGCGCAGCGGCTGACGACGACCGCCGTGCCCGTCCTGTCCAGCCCGCGTCCGGGCCTCGCCGCGGCCGCGGAGGCGGCGCTCGCCGGGTGAGCCCACCTGGACCGCCGTATTGACGCCCCCGGGTGAGTGCCGGACCGGACGCCGGGTATGCGGGGGAGTAGTCCAGAGCCACCGTTCGCAGACTGGCTGGAGGACAACCGTGACCGACCCGTACCCCGATCCCGTACAGCCGCCGCCGACCCCCGGACCCGATCCGTCGGCCCCCGAGCCGCCCCCCGGCCCCGTCCCGGCCCCGGAGCCGCCGCCGGCGCCCGAGCCGCCTCCCGGCCCGGTGCCCGGCCCCGACCCGGCGCCGCAGCCTCCCGCGCCGGGGCCTCCGCCGGGGCCCGAGCCCGTCCCCGGGCCCGGCCCGTCCCCGGTCCCGCCGGCGCCCGAGCCGTCCCCGATTCCCCCGGGACCGGAACCGGTCCCGAACCCGGAACCCGGCCCGCCCCTGAGCTGAGCCGGACCGAAGCACGCCCGGGCAGGAGGAAGCGGGAGGTCGCGGTGGGCGCGTGACGGACACCGCCCACCGCGACCGCCCACCGCGAGTACACCGCCCACCGCACCCACACCGCCCCCCGCGACTCCCGCCGGGGCGCGGGAGCGGCGCGGGGAACCCGGCGGGAACCGGCCGCGGGCCCGTACCCGCCGTGCGGCGGAGGACGCCCGGACCCTACGCCGGGACCTCCGACCGATCCCCGCCCCACAGCGTGTGGAACGACCCCTCCCGATCGGTCCGCCGGTACGTGTGCGCCCCGAAGAAGTCCCGCTGCCCCTGCGTCAGCGCCGCGGGCAGCCGCTCGGCCCGCAGCGCGTCGTAGTACGCCAGCGCCGCCGCGAAGCCGGGTGCCGGCACTCCCTGCCGGGTCGCCGCGACGAGCACCTCCCGCCAGTCGTCCTGCGCCGCCGCGATCTCCCGCGCGAACGTCTCGTCGGACAGCAGGCTCGGCAGGTCGGGGCGGGCGTCGTACGCGGCGCGGATCCGGTCCAGGAACGCCGCGCGGATGATGCAGCCGCCGCGCCAGATGGCGGCGACCCGGCCCAGGTCGATGCTCCAGCCGTACTCCTCGCTGCCCGCGGCGACCTCGTGGAAGCCCTGGGTGTACGACACGATCTTGGAGGCGTACAGCGCCTGTTCCACCCGGTCCGCGAAGGCGGCGGCCTCCGCCTCGTCCAGCGGGGACGGTGTGGGTCCCGCCAGCCCGCGCGAGGCCGCGCGCAGCGCCGCGTGCCCGGACAGCGACCGCGCGAACACCGCCTCCGCGATGCCGGAGACCGGCACCCCCAGGTCGAGGGCGATCTGCACGGTCCAGCGACCGGTGCCCTTCTGCTCGGCCCGGTCCGTCACCACGTCCACGAACGGCCGGCCCGTGGCGGCGTCCACGTGGGACAGCACCTCGGCGGTGATCTCGATCAGGTAGGAGTCCAGGCGGCCGGTGTTCCACGTGCGGAAGATCTCCGCGATCCGCGCCGGCTCGTACCCGGCGACGTCGCGCAGCAGCTGGTACGCCTCGCCGATCAGCTGCATGTCGGCGTACTCGATGCCGTTGTGCACCATCTTCACGAAGTGCCCGGCACCGTCGGGGCCGACGTGGGTCACACAGGGCGTCCCGTCCGCCGCCTTCGCGGAGATCTTCTCCAGCATCGGGCCGAGCGAGGCGTACGACTCCTTCGAGCCGCCCGGCATGATGCTCGGCCCGTTGAGGGCGCCCTCCTCACCGCCGGAGATGCCGGTGCCGACGAAGTGGATGCCGCGCTCGCGCAGTTCGGCCTCCCGGCGCCGGGTGTCGGCGAAGTGCGCGTTGCCCCCGTCGATGATCATGTCGCCCGGCTCCAGCAGCGGGGCGAACTCACCGATCACGGCGTCGGTCGGCTCTCCCGCCTTCACCATGACGACCAGCCGGCGGGGACGCTCCAGCGCCGCCACGAACTCCTCGGCGGTCTCGGCCGCGACGAACTCGCCCTCGCCGCCGAACTCCTCGACCAGCGCGCGGGTCCGCGCCGCCGTCCGGTTGTGCACCGCGACCGTGTAGCCGTTGCGCGCGAAGTTGCGGGCCAGGTTGCGGCCCATGACCGCGAGTCCCGTGACGCCGATCTGGGCTGACGTGCTCATACGCTGGGCTCCTAGTCGTCCGGATATCGGGTGCTGCCGGTGGTGCCTCACATACCGCCTCGGGCCATCCTGACGCGCCGGTCCGCCGGCCGCACACCGGGGACGCGCCGAGCGGGGCACTTCGGCAGATACGGGCGGGAGGGCCGGAGCGCTCAGCGGGACGGGGGCGGGCCCGGCGCGCGGGGCACCTGACCCGGGGTCACATCCCGGTACGAACGGGGCTACTGGACGAGCAGGACGCGGCCGATTGCTGTCTTGTCATGGCCTGTTACGGACGCATACTTTTGGCCCTCCTGACGCGCGTCTAGGGGGGCACTTCATGGCCGTACGCGGCCGGCACCGCCGGTACCAGCCGAACAGGATCAACCGCGCCTCACTCACCGTCACGGCGGGCGGGGCCGGGATGGCCCTCCCGTTCGTCGGTGCCGGAGCCGCACCGGCGGCCGACGTGGCGACCTGGGACAAGGTCGCCGCGTGCGAGTCGACCAACGACTGGAACATCAACACCGGCAACGGGTACTACGGCGGACTGCAGTTCAGCCAGTCCACCTGGGAGGCCTACGGAGGCACGGCGTACGCGCCGCGCGCGGACCTGGCCACCAAGGACCAGCAGATCGCCGTCGCCGAGAAGGTGCTCGACGGGCAGGGCCCGGGTGCCTGGCCGGCGTGCTCGCAGGAGGCCGGGCTGACGCGCGGCGGCGAGGGCCCGGGCGTCCGGCCCGACGGCGGCGCCTCGCCGCGGACCGTGCGCGCCTCGGTCGCCGACGTGCGGCCCCAGACCACGCCCCAGTCGCGGGCCGGCCGGGCCGAGATGTACACCGTGGTGCGCGGCGACACGCTGTCCGCGATCGCCGAGGAGCGGCGCGTCAAGGGCGGCTGGCGGGGCCTGTACGCGGCGAACCGCACCACCATCGGCGCGGACCCCGACCTGATCGTCCCCGGCCAGCGGCTCACCCTGCGCGGCAAGGCGCCCGGCGGCACGACGACCGCCCCCGCGGCCGAGCCGAGGGAAGAGCGCGAGGAGGAGACCGCGGGGTCCGCGGGCACGACCGGCTCCCGCCCCGGGGCCACGCAGGGAAGGGACGGCTCCCTCGTCGCCCCGGTGAGCGCCGCCCTCGGCACCCCGTACCGGGCGTCGGGTTCGAGCTGGTCGAAGGGCTATCACACGGGTGTCGACTTCCCCGTGCCCACCGGCACCTCGGTCAAGTCCGTCGCGCCGGGCCGGGTGGTCAGCGCGGGCTGGGGCGGCTCCTTCGGCTACGAGGTGGTCATCCGGCACGGCGACGGCCGCTACACCCAGTACGCCCACCTGTCGGCGATCTCCGTGAAGACGGGGCAGTCGGTGGGCGGCGGCCAGCGCATCGGCCGCGCGGGCTCCACCGGGAACAGCTCGGGCCCGCACCTGCACTTCGAGGTGCGGACCGGACCCGGGTTCGGCTCGGACGTCGACCCGGTGGCCTATCTGCGGGCGGGCGGGGTCAGGATCTGATCCGCATGCGGTGCCGGTCGAGGACCGGCAGCGGCACGTAGGAGACGCCGTAGAGCGAGTTGCCGTACGGCGCGTACGCGAACGGGCTGCCGGCCGGTGCCCGGTCCTCGAGCCCGTCCTCCGCCACCGGGCGCGGCGCGGCCTCGGGCCCTCCCCGCGGCGCGGCGGGCTCGCCGCCGGCCGGGGCGGTGGGCGGCTTCGGCGCGGGCACGGCCGGCGGCGCGGACGAGATCTGCGGGGCGGGCGAGGCCGGCGGGGCCGCCGGGAGCGTCTCCGGCGACGCCGCGGGTGCGGGCACCCCGGCCGCGGACAGCGGCTCGGCACTGCTCTGGTCCCGGGCGATGCGCTCGGTGGTCAGCAGGATCAGGCCGCCCGCCGCGACCACACCGCAGCTCAGCGCGAGCGCGGTGCCCGTCGTGCCGTAGCGGAAGGTCTCGCCGAACATCGTGATGCCGACCGCCGCCGCCACCACCGGATTCACCACGGTGAGCGTGGCCAGCGGGGCCGCGAGCCCGGCACCCCGGTAGGAGGCCTGGGACAGCAGCAGACCGGCCGTGGCGAGCGCGCCGATCGCGGCCAGGGACGGCAGATCGGCCACGGACACCCCGCCGGCCCAGCCGACCGCGACCGTCTTGGTGAAGACCGAGGAGATGCCGAACGCGATGCCGGACGCGGTGGCGAGCAGCAGCGCGCGCATCGCCGGGTGCCGGTGCGCGGCCCGGCCCGCGATCATCAGGGCCGTCACCGCCCCGGCGGTCGCCAGGAACACCGCGACCTGCTGCGGCCCGCCCAGCGACTGGGTGTCGGACGCACCGACCAGGGACAGCAGCCCGGCCAGGCCGACCGTCGCCATGACGGCGCCGCGCCAGGCGGTCGCCCCGGCCCGGCGGCCCACGAACAGCGCCGCCATGGGCAGCGCGAAGACGATGGTGAGGGCACCGAGCGGCTGCACCAGGCTCAGCGGGCCGTACGCCAGCGCCACCACGTGCAGCAGTCCGCCGAGGCCGTTCAGCGCCACCGCCGCCCACCAGCCCGGCCGGCGCAGCGGCGCGTACTGCTCGCCCGGCGAGGTCTCCGCGACCCGCTCCTGCACGATCGCCCCGCCCGCGTAGGCGACGGCGGACACCAGCGACAGCAGAACGGACAACGCGAGGGCGCTCATGAGCTGCTCCTCTGCGTGAGGCGGGGGCCCGGGGCCCGGCGCGGCAAGCGGTCGGCTTCCATGCCAACACGATGCCCTGCCGGTGTGTTCCCCGTCGTCGTACTTGAGCACACAATGCGTACTACTGCCGATGGAGTACGGACGGCGCGCGGTCATCCCCAAGACGGGCGCCCGGTGGGGGACCCCCTGGGGAGCGGACCCCAGGGGTCTTGCTACTACTGCTCCTCGTGGACCTCGACGTGGACCTCGACCCCGGACTCGCCGCGCTGCGCGCGCCCGGCGGCTTCTTCCCGCTGCGCGCCGCCGAGGACCCGCCCCGGCCGCTGCCCACCCTCGCTCAGGTGTACGCACGGCGGCCCGGAAACGTTCCCGGCGACCTGCTGGACCTGCGCGTCCGCAAGGTCGCCGCCGCGCTGCGCGCCCCCGAGCCGCGGACCGCCGCCTCCGTGGCCCACCTGGGGCTCGCCGCCCGCCTCTGGTCCGTCGCCCTGGGCTGCGCCGTGCTCTACGGCCGCCTCCCCGTCCTCGACCCGGGGCGGCTCCACTGGGACGCCGGCGCGAGCGCCCCGGACGACCTGTGGCTGCCCCAGGTGCGCCCGGAACGGCGGGCGGGCGACCCGGCGGCGCTCGCCGACGCGGTGCTGCGCGCGCACCTGGTGCCGCTGGCCGCCGCCGTGCGCGCCCGACACCGGCTCGCGCCCGGCCTGCTGCGCGGCAACGCCGCCTCGGCGCTGGCCGGTGCCGCGCGCACCCTGGAGCAGTGGGCACGGGCGCACGGCCGCCCCGAGGCCGCCGACCGCACCCGCGCCCTCACCGCCGGCCTGTTCGCCGACCCGCTGCTCGCCGGCACCGGCACCCTCACCGGCACCGCCTTCCGGCGCCGCAGCTGCTGCCTCTACTACCGGGTACCCGGCTCCGGGGTGTGCGGCGACTGCTGCTTCACCCGGCCACCGCGGTCTTCCCCGCGCACCACATCTGGGTGACCATGAGAGGCATCGGCCGTCGAGACAGGGGGTTCACGGGTGCGCGTGGGACTGCTGACCCGGGAGTACCCGCCGGACGTCTACGGCGGCGCGGGCGTCCATGTGGAGTTCCTGGCCCGGGAGTTGCGCCCGCTCGTCGACCTGAAGGTGCACTGCTGGGGCGAGGCGTCCCGGGCGGAGCGCGGCACCGGCGTGGTGCGCCACCGCCCCTGGCCCGCCCTCGACGGCGCCAACGACGCGCTGCGCACCTTCTCCGTGGACCTGGGGATCGCCGCCGCGCTCGAAGGACGCGAACTCGTCCACTCCCACACCTGGTACGCCAACCTGGCCGGCCACTTCGCCAAGTTGCTGTACGGCGTCCCGCACGTGCTCACCGCCCACTCCCTGGAGCCGCTGCGCCCCTGGAAGGCCGAGCAACTGGGCGGCGGATACGCCCTGTCGAGCTGGGCCGAGCGCACCGCGGTGGAGGCGGCCGACGCGGTGATCGCCGTCTCCGGCGCCATGCGCGAGGACATCCTCGCCTGCTACCCGGCACTGGACCCGGCGCGGGTCCACGTGGTCCACAACGGCATCGACACCGAGCTGTACCGGCCCGATCCGGCCACCGACGTACTGCACCGCCTCGGCATCGACCCCGGCCGGCCCTACGTCCTCTTCGTCGGCCGCATCACCCGCCAGAAGGGCGTCCCCCACCTGCTGCGCGCCGTCCGGGACATCGACCCGGCCGCCCAGGTCGTGCTGTGTGCGGGCGCACCCGACACCCCGGAGATCGACCGGGAGTTCCGCGAGCTGTACCGCGAACTGTGCGCGGTGCGCGAGGGCGTGCACTGGATCCCGCGGATGCTGCCGCGCCCCGAGGTGATCCAGCTCCTCACCCACGCCGCCGTGTTCGCGTGCCCGTCGGTGTACGAGCCGCTGGGCATCGTCAACCTGGAGGCGATGGCCTGCGGCACGCCCGTCGTCGCCTCCCGGGTCGGCGGCATCCCGGAGGTCGTCGCGGAGGGCACGACGGGCCTGCTGGTGCCGGTGGACGACGCGTTCGAGACGGGACTCGCCCGGGCCCTGGACGCGGTGCTCGGCGACCCGGAGGGCGCCCGGCGGATGGGCGAGGCGGGACGGGAGCGGGCGGTCGGCGAGTTCGGCTGGGACACGGTGGCCCGGCGCACCGCCCGGCTCTACGAGCGGGTCGTCGCCGACGGGACGTAGTGCGCCGCAGCGACCCGCGGCAGGATTGTCCCGCCCGTGTCCGGGCAGGTTCTCTGCAATCAGCGTGAGGGGAGCGGCCATGCGTCGTGGGGGACCTTCGGTGCTCGGGATCGTCCTCGCCGGGGGCGAGGGCAAGCGTCTGATGCCGCTGACCGCGGACCGCGCCAAACCCGCGGTCACCTTCGGCGGCACCTACCGGCTCGTCGACTTCGTCCTGTCCAACCTCGTCAACGCGGACATCCTGCGGATCTGTGTGCTGACGCAGTACAAGTCGCACTCGCTGGACCGGCACATCACCACCACCTGGCGGATGTCCAGCCTGCTCGGCAACTACGTCACCCCGGTCCCCGCCCAGCAGCGCCTCGGCCCGCGCTGGTACCTGGGCAGCGCGGACGCCATCCTCCAGTCGCTGAACCTGGTGTACGACGAACAGCCGGAGTACGTCGCGGTGTTCGGCGCGGACCACGTCTACCGCATGGACCCGCGGCAGATGCTCGCCCAGCACGTCGAGTCCGGCGCGGGCGTGACCGTCGCGGGCATCCGGGTGCCGCGCGCCGAGTCGTCGTCCTTCGGGGTGATCACCCCCGGGTCGGACGGGCGGACGGTGCAGCGGTTCCTGGAGAAGCCGGCCGATCCGCCGGGGCTGCCGGACGCCCCCGACTGCGTCTTCGCGTCGATGGGCAACTACCTCTTCACCACCAAGGTCCTCATCGAGGCGCTCCAGCGGGACGCCGAGGACGAGAGCTCGGTGCACGACATGGGCGGCTCGATCCTGCCGCAGCTCACCGCGCGCGGCGAGGCCCAGCTGTACGACTTCGGCGACAACCACGTACCCGGCGAGACCTCCCGCGACCAGGGCTACTGGCGGGACGTGGGCACCCTCGACGCGTACTACGAGGCCCACATGGACCTGATCGCCGAGCGCCCCGCCTTCAACCTGTACAACCGCCACTGGCCCGTCTACACCCACTCCAACCAGCTCTCCCCGGCCCGCTTCAACGGCGGCGGCATCGCGGGCGAGTCGATCATCAGCTCGGGCTGCCTCATCCGGGGGCAGGTGACCCGGTCCGTGCTCTCGCCGGGGGTGGTGGTCGACCCCGGCGCGGTGGTGCAGGGCTCGGTGCTGCACGACAACGTGCACATCGGCCGGGGCGCGGTGGTGCGCGGCGCCATCCTCGACAAGAACGTCGAGGTGCCGCCGGGCGCCACGATCGGCGTGAACCCCGAGCGGGACGCCGAGCTGTACACGGTGTCCAAGGGCGGGGTGATCGCGCTCGGCAAGGGACAGCGGGTCTCCTGACGCGCCCGCCGCTGACGGAGCGTAGCGGCACGGGCACCAGGCCGTGACCGCGGGCGTACGGCCGGCCCGCCCGCCCGGTCGCCGACGGGACACATCCCGGACGAACGACCAGCCGGTCCACCACCCCGCACCGTGACCTGCGGGCGCTCACCCGCCCCCGCCGACGGGACACGGACGCCGATCACGCCTGTACGCCCTGATCAAGGCGGGTTTGGCGGCAGGGCCCGGCGCTCCGTAAAATCCGACGTTCGAATGCGGGCGCGAGTCGGAGCGCCGCCAGGGCAGAAGCAGGGAACGCAGCGGCGATGACGGTCACACAAGACGGCACCCAGACCACGGACGAGGTGGTCCACGGGCCCGGCATCGACCCCGAGCGCCTGGCGATCTGCCTCAGCGTGCTCGAAGAGCTGGACGAGCTGGAGGTCGACCACCCCGACGCGATCAAGGTCCGCCGGGCCACGTCGCACATCTACCGCACGGTGAAGCAGCGCCGCCGCCAGGAGCGCCGGGCCGCCAAGACCGCCCACGACCGGCAGGTCACCGAGGCCACCGCGACCGGCTCCGCCGAGCGCATCGACGACGAGACCGAGGGCATCCTGCCCTCCTCCAAGATCGAGGCGGGCCGCATCGCCGGGATACTCCAGCGCCCGCGCTCCTGCTACGTCTGCAAGACGCGGTACGTCGAGGTCGACTACTTCTACCACCAGCTCTGCCAGGACTGCGCCGCCGAGAACCGGGCCAGGCGCGACGCCCGCGCCGACCTCACCGGCAAGCGCGCGCTGCTCACCGGCGGCCGGGCCAAGATCGGCATGTACATCGCGCTGCGGCTGCTGCGCGACGGCGCCCACACGACGGTCACCACCCGGTTCCCGAAGGACGCCATCCGCCGCTTCAAGGCCATGGACGACTCGGCGGACTGGATCCACCGCCTGGAGGTCGTCGGCATCGACCTGCGCGACCCGGCCCAGGCCGTGGCCCTCGCCGACCAGGTGGCCGAGGCCGGCCCGCTCGACATCCTGATCAACAACGCCACCCAGACCGTGCGCCGGCTGCCCTCCGCCTACGCCGCCCTCGTCGAGGGCGAGAGCGCCCCGCTGCCCGCCGGGGAACTGCCCGCCCACCACGTCATCGGCGCCTTCAACTCCGGCGCGGTCGACGGCCTCGCCGCGCTGCCCGTCGGCACCAGCGGCCTGGACGCGCAGCAGGTCGCCGACCTCGCCCTGGTCGCGGGCAACGCCAGCGTCGCCCGCCACCTCGACGGCACGGCCATCGACGCCGGCGGCCTGGTACCGGACGTCGTGGACACCAACACCTGGGTGCAGACCATCGAGCAGATCTCCCCCGTGGAGCTGCTGGAGACCCAGCTCTGCAACTACACCGCGCCGTTCATCCTGATCAGCAAGTTGCGCCCGGTGATGGCCGAGGCGGCCCGCAAGGCGTCCAGCGGACGCTCCTACGTCGTCAACGTCTCGGCGATGGAAGGCGTCTTCAACCGGGGCTACAAGGGCGCCGGACACCCGAACACCAACGCCGCGAAGGCCGCGATGAACATGGTGACGCGGACCAGCGCCCAGGAGATGTTCGACACCGACCGCATCCTGATGACCTCGGTCGACACCGGCTGGATCACCGACGAGCGGCCGCACTTCGACAAGCTGCGCCTCGCCGAGGAGGGCTTCCACGCCCCGCTCGACCTGGTCGACGGCGCGGCGCGGGTCTACGACCCGATCGTGCGCGGCGAGGCCGGCGAGGACCTGTACGGCGTCTTCCTGAAGGACTACGCGCCCGGCAAGTGGTGACCGCGCAGCTCGCCGCGGAGCCGGGTGACCGTGCCGTCCCTTGCCGCCGCCGGGGAGAGCGCAGGGCCCGCCCGGTCGGGGAGACCGTGCGGGGCTCACGCTGCCGGGGAGGCTGCGCCGAGCGGCGCGGCGGGGTGACCGTGCCGTCCTCTGCCGCCGGGGAGGCTGCGCAGGCCCGCCGTGTCGGGGATACCGTGGAGGGCTCGCCGTCGCGCCGGGCCGCACGGCTGTGACTGTGCCGCCGGGGGTACTGGTGCAGGGCCCGCGCCGACGGGTTGAGCGCGCCGTCCTGTGCCGCCGGGGAGGCTGCGCGGGGCCCGCCCGTGCCGTCGGCGGGCCGCGCAGGGCCGTGGGGCCGGGTGACCGTGCCGTCCCGTGCCGTCGGCGACCGCAGACCCGTACCGCCGGGGACGCCGCCCCCGTCGGGGAGGTGGCGCCGGGCCCGCGCCGCCCGGAGGCCGCGCCGGGCCGCGGGGCCGGGTGACCGTGGCGTCCCGTGCCGTCGGCGACCGCAGGGCCACCGCCGGGAGGCCGCGCCGGGACGCGCGGCACGGCGTCCGCGCCGTCCCGTGCCGTCGTGGGCGGCCGCTCTGGGCCCGCGCCGTCGGGTGACGTGGTGTCAGCGGCGCGGGCCGGTGCACCACCGGCCCGCCGCTCGCAAGCCCTGCTCCGCCGAACGGGTGGGCGCACACCGGGGCGCCCGCCCTCTTCTTGGCGCACTCCGTCCGCACATCAGGGGGGCGTGCTAGGCCGGGCGGGTGAGTTTTCCAACGGGGCATCACGGGGCAAAAGGGTGCAAGGGGTTGTCCCGCGCATGCGGGATGACTTGGCACAGTGGCGGCCAATTTCCCGTTGTTGCGAAGCCATCGAGCGGACGACCGCTCATTTGGTTAATCTGAAGCCGACGGACACCAGCACGGGTCCCTACCCACACCCAACGTCCGTCCCGGGACCAGCCGGCGCACAACGGCCTGCCTCCCGCGACTTGTCGACGCCACCGCGTCCGGACGGATCACACCCAGACCCGAGTGCACGTCGGTCGCGGACCGCGGACCCACCGGCGAGCCCGAGGGTGACCCGACACATAAGGAGTGCGCGGTGACACCGGAGAAGAAGAATCGCGAGCAGCGCCCCAAGGATCGCGCCGAGCGCGCGGGCCGGCGCCCAGGAGAGATCGGCAGCCTCGACGTGTGGGCCCGTTCGGCCCCGATCCGCCTCGCGGGCTACGAGGACGACCTCGCCGAGCCGCACATCCTGCCCAGCGTCGACTGAACGCCGGGCGGGCTGCCGCGATCACCGGTCAGCTGGGCGTGCGAAACTCACGCCCATGCTGATCAGAGAAGCCACCGCCGACGACTGGCCGCGCATCTGGCCGTTCTGGCACCGCATCGTCGCCGGCGCCGACACGTACACCTGGGACCCCGACACCGGCGAGGAAGCGGCCCGCGCCCTCTGGATGAGCCCGGCCAAACGCGTCTACGTCGCCGAGGACGCCTCCGGCGCCGTCGTCGGCTCCGCCTACCTGACCCCCAACTACGGCGGGCCCGCCGCCCGCATCGCCAACGCCGGCTTCATGGTCGACCCCGACCAGGGCGGCCGCGGCATCGGCCGCGCCCTCGCCGAGCACGTCCTCGCCGAGGCGACGGCACACGGCTACCGGGGCATGGTGTTCAACGCCGTCGTCGAGACGAACCCCGCCGTGCGGCTCTGGACGTCCCTCGGCTTCACCGTCCTCGGCACGGTGCCGGAGGCCTTCGACCACCCCCGGCACGGACCGGTGGGGCTGCACATCATGTACAAGGCGCTGTGACCGGCGCGCCGCCCCGCCCCGCCGCGCGCCGGGCGGGGCCGCGCCGCCCCGCCGGGCTGCGAAACGCCCCTACCCGAGCGGCGCGACCCGCTCCCACGGGCGCTGCCGCTCCAACTGGCCCGCCACCTCCAGCAGCAACGCCTCGGATCCCGGCCGCCCCACCAGCTGCACGGCGCACGGGGCGCCGGAGGGGAGCGTGCCGAGCGGGACCACCATCGCGGGCCAGCCGGTGAGGTTCCACGGCGGGGTCATCGGCGCGTACGTCGAGTTGGCGGCGATGTTGCGCAGCCAGCCCCGCTCGTGCCACGGCGCCACCCGCGGGGAGCGGCGGGCGAGCGCCGGGGTGAGCAGCACGTCGTACTCGTCGAAGAACGGCTTCAGCCGCCGGCGCAGCGCCTCGCGGTCCGCGCCGGTGCCCACCCGCCCGGCGACGCGGCGCCCGATGGCCGCGTGGACGCGGGTCCGCCGGGTCAGCAGCCGAGGATCGAGCGCCTGGGCGTCGACGGAGGCGCCCGCCGTCCAGTGCGCCAGCGCCGTGACGCCCAGCGTCTTCGGATAGGGCGGGTCGGCGCGCCGCACCTGGTGCCCCGCCTTGATCAGCAGCCCGGCCGCCTCCCGCACGGCCGACGCGTACGGCTTGCCGGGGGTCACCCCCGGCAGCGGGCTGCGCAGCGACACGGCGATCCGGCGGGTGGCGGCCGCCTCGGGCTCCATCCCGTCCTCGCGGTCGGCGAGGACGGAAAGCATCAGCCGCGCGTCCGCGACGGTGGTGGCGAACGGGCCGTTCTCTGTCATGCCGAACCAGTCGTTGCCGCCGAGACCGGCCGGGACCACCCCGTGGCCCGGCTTGATCGCGACCAGTCCGCAGTTGGCCGCCGGAATCCGCAGCGACCCCATGCCGTCGGTGCCGAGCGCGATCGGCACCATCCCGGCGGCCACGGCGGCGGCGCTGCCGCCCGACGAGCCGCCCGCGGAACGGGAGGTGTCCCACGGGTTGCGGGAGGTGCCGTGCACCCCGTCCGTCGTCGCGAAGATGCACAGCTCGGGCACGTGCGTCAGGCCCACGACGACCGCGCCCGCGGCCCGCAGCCGGGCCACGGTGACATGGTCCCGTTCGACCGGCGTGTCCGGTGTCGCCGCCGAGCCGTTGCGGCAGGTCTCGCCGCCGACCGGCACGTTGTCCTTGACGGCCACGGGCACACCGGCGAGCGGCAGATCGGCCAGATCCCCGCGCGCGCCCACCTCGTCGGCCTCCCGCAGCGCGGCCTCGGCCCGCACCACACGGAACGCTCCGATGCGCCCGTCCAGCCGCTCGATGCGCGCCAGGTGCTCCGCCACCACCTCCCGCGGCGTGACCTGCTTCTCCCGCACGGCGGCGGCGATCTCGGCGGCGGTCCGTCCGACCCAGTTGGTCACAGGGTGCTCCTCGGCGATGGGGTGGTCCTACTGGCGAGTACGCAGGCAGCACTCTGCCCAACCCGGCGGGGCCGTGTCGAGAGGAGCGGTTCGATCCGGCCGCCACGGGGAGCCGTGGACCTCGCCGCGCCCCGTCGGCGACCCGGTCGCCGCGCCCCCGGCCGCGGCGCTGTCCCGCGAGCGGAGCCCGGTGCCGGGCAGGGCAACCGGCCGCCACGGGACCGGAGGAGTTCCTCCAGCCGGCCTCCCCGCCGCACCCGCGTGCGAGCCGTGCGCCCCTGAGACGGGTCAGGGCTCCGACCGCTCCCTCAGCCACTGCTTCACCCCGCCGACGTGCGCGGCCGGACCGGGGAAGAGGTGTCTCTTCCGCCAAGTTGTTTGATAAACAAGCGGCATGGCGTCCCACAACCCCGCCCGCGTCACCGCCGCCGACACCTACGACAGCCGCTTCCCCGCCTCGCGCGAACGGGACGGCTCCGACGCGACGAACCTCGTGAGCCGCCTCGCCCTCGGCGCGGCCGCCCTCGGCAACCTGTACGCCGAGGTCACCGACGAGCAGGCGTACGCCACCGTGGCCGCCGCCTGGCGCAACGGCATCCGCGCCTTCGACACCGCACCCCACTACGGCCTCGGCCTGTCCGAACGCCGCCTCGGCGCGGCGCTGCGCGAGCACCCCCGCACCGCCTACACCGTCTCCACCAAGGTCGGCCGGCGCCTGGAACCCGCCGACGGCACCGGCGACGACCTCGCGCACGGCTTCGCGGTGCCGGCCACCCACCGCCGCGTCTGGGACTTCACCGCGGACGGCATCCGCCGCACCCTCGACGCCAGCCTGGAACGGCTCGGCCTCGACCGCGTCGACACCGTCTACCTGCACGACCCCGACGACCACGCCGAGCAGGCCTTCCGCGAGGGCTACCCGGCGCTGGAGCGACTGCGCGCGGAAGGCGTCGTCGGGGCGATCGGCGCGGGCATGAACCAGACCGCGATGCTCACCCGCTTCGTCCGGGACACCGACGTGGACGTGGTGCTGTGCGCCGGCCGCTACACCCTCCTCGACCAGAGCGCCCTCACCGATCTGCTGCCCGCCGCGCGGGAACGCGGCACCGCCGTCGTCCTCGGCGGCCCCTTCAACTCGGGACTCCTCGCCGACCCCGGGCCCGCGGCGACCTACGACTACCGGCGGGCGCCCGCGGACCTGCTGGCGCGGGCCCTGCGGCTGAAGGCGCTCGCCGGGCGGCACGGCACCACCCTGCGCGCCGCCGCCCTGGCCTTCTGCGCCGCGCACCCGGCCGTCACCGCCGTCCTCGTCGGCGCCCGCTCCGCCGCCGAGGTCGACGACTGCGCCGAGCAGCTCCGCGGCCCCGTGCCGGCGGCCTTCTGGCAGGAACTGCGGGACACCGGCCTGCTGCCCGCCGACGCTCCCGTGCCCGGTGACGGCCACCCCTGATCGCCGACGCCCACCACCACGCCCGGGACCTCGCCACGCGCGACCAAGGTCGTCACCACGGCCGCCGCACCGGCCGCCGCGCTGTGCGAGTCCGCACGCGACGAGGTCTTCCCGTCGGCCGCCACCCGCGTCCACGGCCTCCGAGCCGCCCGGCCCGCCCCGGTCACGGCCTGTGGGCGGTCCCGGCCAGCCGGGTCGGCGGCAGGTACTCCCGCACGTAGGTCCGGTGCCAGCAGGCGCCGGTCTCCCGCAGCTCCCGCCAGGTGGTGTACCGGTAGCGGAAGAGCCGGGCGCGGATGTGGCGGGGCGGCTCCCCGGGCGGGAAGGGGGAGCGGCGCAGCAGCCCGAGGGTGTCGCGGTCGTCCTCCAGCAGCCGCTCCACCAGCGCGCCGAACCAGGGCCCCGCGTAGGCGGGCGACAGCGCGGCGAACCACATCATCCAGTCCAGCCGCAAGTGGTACGGCGCGAACTGGCGCGGCCAGCGCCGCGGGTCGCCGGGCTTGCCCTTGAACTCGTACTCCCGCCAGTCGGAGTCCTCCCGCGGCACGGCGTCCGCGGTGCCCTCGATCACCACCTCGTAGCGCACCCGGCTGACGCTGCCGAACGCACCGTAGGTGTTCACCAGGTGGAGCGGGTCGAAGGACCGGTTCATGACCTGGTGCGGGGAGATCATGTTCGCCACCGGGCGGTAGCTCAGGAACAGCAGCAGCGCGGCCACCGCCGACACCAGGACCACGTACCAGAGCGGGGCCCCGGGCAGCGGCGGCGGGTCGGCGGGGAAGCGCACCGCGGACAGCGCCAGCACGATGGTGATCCAGTTCAGCCAGGAGAAGTTGCCCGACAGCACCAGCCACAGCTGGGTGACGATCATCAGGGACGCGGCGGCCGTGGCGACCGGCTGCGGCGTGAACAGCAGGAACGGCACCGCGAGCTGGGTGACGTGGTTCGCGGCCACCTCCACCCGGTGCACCGGCTTCGGCAGACGGTGGAAGAACCAGCTCAGCGGGCCCGGCATCGGCTGCGTCTCGTGATGGTGGTCGAGACAGGTCAGCTTGCGCCAGCAGGCGTCCCCGCGCAGCTTGATCAGCCCCGCGCCGAACTCCACCCGGAACAGGATCCAGCGCAGCAGGAACAGCACCACGACCGGCGGGGCCACCTCGTCGTTGCCGAGGAAGACCGCGAGGAACCCCGTCTCCAGCAGCAGGGACTCCCAGCCGAAGCCGTACCAGGTCTGGCCCACGTTGACGATCGACAGGTACAGCAGCCACGGCACCAGCCACAGCAGCATCGCCGCCCACAGCGGCAGCAGGCCGTCGAGCCCGGCGAGCAGCGCCGCCGACACCGCGGCGCCCGTCCAGGCGCAGCCGGCGAAGAACCGGTCGGAGTAGTGCAGTTGGAACAGGCTCGGCGCCTGCCGGAAGGGCACCCGGGCGACGAACCGGGGGATCGGCAGCATCCCGCGGGTGCCGAGCAGCGCCCGGAACTGGAGGGCCGCGGTGAGGAACGCGACCAGGTAGACGGCGGCCAGCGCCCGCTGGAACACCAGCCGGCTCAGCCAGTAGTCGGATGCGGTGAACCAGTCCACGGTCCTCGCACACTCCTCTCCTTCCATGGTGGCGCGCGGCGGCGACCGCCCCGCGTCACCGCTGCTCCGCCTGTGCGACCCGGGTGAGTGAAGCAGACAAGGGTGACGAGTTGCCCGGAACGGGGCCGTCGACCCGGACCCGGTCCGAGCCGCGGGCCCGGCCGCGGTCCGGGGCCCGGAGTCCCGCGGCGGACCAGGTGGGCCGACAAGTCGAAGAATCGGTCGAATCCTGGCAAGGTGGGGCGCATGGTTGATCGGGGAGCGAGCGCCCTGTCACTCCCGGACGACTGGCCCGCCCACCCGGACCCGATCCTGGCGCTCAACCGCATGGGCAGCTTCGACTGGGACCTGGACCACGGTCTGTTCCACATGGACGCCCAGGCCCACGAGGTCTTCGACCTGCGCCCGAACGAGTTCGACGGCCACCCCGAGTCCCTGTCCGTCCGGGTCCCGCCGGACGAGGCACTCCGCCTGGACGCCCTGGTCGCCCAGGCCATCAAGGACGGCAGCGAGAACTACGGCGCCTACTTCCGGCTCCGCTGCCGCGACGGCCGCCTGCGCTGGACCCACACGCAGGGCTACATCCGGCGCGACGCGACCGGCCGCCCGCGCCGGATCGTCGGCATCGTCCGGGACGCCACCGAGGAACTGCGCGAACTCCAGACCCGGGGGGAACCGCAGGGCGGCCCGGACCGCGGCCGGTACGACCAGGGCAGCGTCGTACAGGCCACCACGGCCGCCCTCGCCCACGCCCGCACCGTCCAGGACGTCATCGACGTGCTCAGCTACTCCGACGGCGTCACCCGTCTCGGCGCGACCAGCCTGGTCATGGGGCTGGTCGAGGCCGGACGGATCCGGCTGATCGCCGAGGGCCCCGTGGAAGGCCGGGTGCCCGGAACCGAGGTCACCCGGATCGACGAGCCGTACCCGATGAGCGAGGTCGTCCGCACGCTCGCCCCCCGCTTCATCGAGTCCCCGGAGGAGTTCGCGGCCGGCTACCCCATCCTGTGGCCGCACATCACCGACCTCGGCATCACCTCGGCCGCCTATCTGCCGCTGATCGTCCAGGCCCGCCCCATCGGCGCCATGGGCCTGCTCTACGGCGACCGGCGCGGCTTCAGCCCCGAGGAACGGGACGTCCTCGTGGCGCTCGGCACGAGCATCGCCCAGAGCCTGCAACGGGCCATGTTCTACGAGCAGGAGAGGGACCTCGCCGCCGGCCTCCAGCAGGCCATGCTGCCGCGCACCATCCCCAGCGTGCCCGGCGCCGACGTCGCCGTGCGCTACCGCTCAGGAAGCGCCACCGGCACCCTCGGCCGGGACATCGGCGGCGACTGGTACGACCTGATCCCGCTCCCCGGCGGCCGGGTCGGCGCCGTCATCGGCGACGTCCAGGGCCACGACACGCACGCGGCCGCGGTCATGGGCCAGCTGCGCATCGTGCTGCGCGCCTACGCCGCCGAGGGCCACACCCCGGCCACCGTGATGGCACGGGCCTCCGTCTTCCTGCACGAACTGGACACCGACCGCTTCGCGACCTGCCTGTACGCGGAGGCCGACCTCACCACCGGAGTGGTGCAGGTGGTGCGCGCCGGGCACATCGACCCCCTGCTGCGCGCCGCCGACGGCGGCTGCCGCCGGGTCTCCGTCGAGGGCGGGCTGCCGCTCGGCCTGTCCGCCGAGTTCGGCAGCCTCGACTACCCCGTCGGCACCCTCGAACTCGACCCCGGCCACACCCTGCTGCTGCTCACCGACGGCCTCGTCGAGACGCCGGGCGCCGACCTCGACGACGGGATGCAGGCCCTCACCGCACTGGTCGCCACCGGCCCGCCGGACGTCTGGAAACTCGCCGACCGGCTGATCCAGGTCGCCGAGGAGCGTGGCGGCGACGACGACGTGGCCCTGCTCCTGCTGCGCCGCCGCGGCCTGGACGCCCCCAGGGCCGGGGGCCGCCTCCAGCAGCATGTCGCCCCCGGCGACCCCGAGGCCCTGACCGGCGCCCGGCACATGATCCGCGCCGCCGTCCGCGCCTGGGGCGCCGGGGACCGGGCCGACGAGATCGAACTGGTCGCCGACGAGCTGATCACCAACGCCCTGATGCACACCGAGGGCTCCGCCGTCGTCACCCTCAGGGTCCTCACCGGCGCCGAACGCCGGCTGCGGGTCGAGGTCGAGGACTCCTCCAGCGCCCTCCCGCGCCGCCGGGAGGCCGGGGAGTCCGGGGTCTCCGGCCGCGGACTGCTCCTCGTCGACCTGCTGACCGAGATGTGGGGCGTGGAGGCGCGCGGCGGCGGCAAGTGCGTCTGGTGCGAGTTCACCGTGCCGGAGCGCGCCGAACGGCACTGAACGGGGCCCCCACCGGTTCCCGGGGTGAGGCCGCCGGTGCCGGGTGGCAGTCTGGACGTATGCCGGAACTGCCCGAGGTCGAAGCGCTCAAGGACTTCCTGACCGAGCACCTGACGGGACACGAGATCGTCCGGGTGCTGCCGGTCGCGATCAGCGTGCTGAAGACGTACGACCCACCGCTCACCGCCCTCCAGGGCCGCGAGGTCACCGCCGTGCGGCGCTACGGCAAGTTCCTCGCCCTCGCCACGGACGGCGGCCCGCACCTCGTCACCCACCTGGCCCGCGCGGGCTGGCTCCAGTGGAAGGACCGGCTGCCCGACGGCCCGCCCCGCCCCGGGAAGGGCCCGCTCGCGCTGCGGGTGGCCCTGGAGACCGGCGGCGGCTTCGACCTGACCGAGGCGGGCACCCAGAAGCGGCTCGCGGTGTACGTCGTGCGCGATCCCGGGGAGGTGCCCGGTGTGGCCCGGCTCGGCCCCGACCCGCTCGCCGACGACTTCGACGAGGCCCGCCTGGCCGTCCTGCTGGCCGGGGAGCGGCGGCAGCTCAAGGGCGCGCTGCGCGACCAGAGCCTGATCGCCGGCATCGGCAACGCCTACAGCGACGAGATCCTGCACGCGGCGAGGATGTCCCCGTTCAAACTGGCCGGCGCCCTCACCGCCCAGGAGACCACCCGGCTGTACGAGGCGCTGCGCACCACCCTCACCGACGCGGTCGAACGCTCCCGCGGTCTGGCCGCCGGACGGCTGAAGAGCGAGAAGAAGAGCGGGCTGCGGGTCCACGGCCGCACCGGCGAACCCTGCCCCGTGTGCGGTGACACCATCCGCGAGGTCTCCTTCAGCGACTCCTCGCTGCAGTACTGCCCCACGTGCCAGACCGGCGGCAAGCCGCTGGCCGACCGCAGGCTCTCCCGGCTGCTGAAGTGACCCGGCGCCGGGCTCCCGGGAGCGGGGCGGGGAGCCGGCTCACCGCGCCGGCGGCCACCACTCGATCAGCACGATCGTCGCGTCGTCCCGCAGCCGGCCCGGCTGGGCGTCCAGGATGGAGTGGATCAGCCGGCGTAGCGTCTCCGGCGCCAGCTCGCGGGCGGCCGTGGCCCGGATGACCTCGTCGGCGAACCGCTCCAGGCCGAACAAGTCGCCGTCACGGGTGCGCGCCTCCGTCACGCCGTCCGTGTACAGCAGCACCCGGTCCCCGGGCTGGAGGCCGATCTCGTGGATCGTCCGCCGCCGCCCGGCGAGCAGGGACGGCAGCCCCATCGGCGGATCCGCGTCCCGCTCCAGCGCGTCGACCTGGAGCCGCCGGCCCCGGATCAGCAGCGGCGCCGGGTGCCCGCAGTTGGCCCAGCGCAGCCGGCCCTCGGCGAGGTCGACCTGCGTGAGCACACCGGTGCAGAACTGGTCGGGCAGCCACTGCGTCAGCGCGTCGTCGACGCACTTGACCAGCTCCGGCAGATCGGCGCCGATGCGCCGCGCGTTGCGGCAGGCGGACATCGACACCGCGGTGGTCAGCCCGGAGGCCAGGTTGTGGCCCATGGCGTCGAAGACCGAGGCGTGCAGGGTGGACTCGGTGAGCGAGTGGTCGAAGGCGTCGCCGCCGAGGTCGTAGGCGGGCTCCAGGACGGCCGTGGACACCACGTGCGCGGTGCCGATCGTGCGGGGCGGCAGGAAGGCGCGCAGCATCTCCGCGGGCAGCCGCATCGGCTCGGTCCTGGTCCGCCGGACGAAGGTGTCCTTGTAGGCGCGTCGGGAGGTGACCATCATCGCCAGCAGGGTCGCGAGACTGCGGCTGCGGCGCAGCGTGGCCGGGCTGAGGGAGGGCTGGTGCACCGCCAGCACGCCCAGCCGTTCGGCGCCGTCCACGAGCGGCAGCCACGCCGTCATCCCGCCGTGCTCGGCCTCCTCCACGCGAAGGGACTGGGTGCGGTACGTCCAGCCGGCCAGGGACTCGTCGATGGACAGCGCGGAGGCGACGTCGGTCAGCGGCACCAGTTCGCGCTGCTGGAGATCGGCGAGGTAGACCACCGAGTGTTGGAGCCCGAGCGCCCTGGAGCAGCGGGCCACCGCGGTGGTCAGGTCCAGCGCCGGAGTCTCCGGGTCGGCGAGGAACTCCTCCAGCAGACCGTCACCGGTCTCTCCCGTCGCCACGTCTCTCCCCTCGTCGGGACCGCGGGGCGCGGTCGGATCGCTTCCCCCAGCAGTCTCACACCGCCGCCCGCGCCCCGCCCGGCGGCCGGGGCGGCGGGATCGGCGCCACCTCGGCACGGGTGAGGGGTCCCGGTCGCCGGGGTGCCGCGGCCCTCCGCGGGGCACGTCCCCGGCCGCTCGGGCGGACCCGCGCCCGGCCGCGCCGGGAGACCTCCGGCCAGGAGGAGGACGGGGCGGTCACGGCGGGTCGAGGGCCACGAGCCGCTCCCCGGCCGCCGTCCGCACCTCGTAGCGGTCGATCTGGCCGGGGTGCAGGGCCGCCGAACCCTCCACGGTCGTCTCCCGGGCATCGTGCCGGGGCACTGCCCAGGTGGCCAGGGTCTCCTCCGAACCGTCGTGCCCGACGGCGACGAGCCGGCAGACGCGCGGGCCGGCCCCGTCCGCCACCTTCAGCTCCACCCGGCTGCCCGACGCGGTGTCCTCGGCCGTCACCCGCGCCCACACCCCGGACCGCGGGTCGGTCGCCTCGATCCGTGTGCCCGCGGGCTCCCCGCCCAGGGCGGCGAGCGTCACCCACGGTCCGGCCACCACCGCGACGGCCGTCGCGGCGACCGCGTACAGCAGCCGGCGGCGCCGGGCGCGCCGGCGGGCCAGCACCTCGCCGAGCAGCCGGTCGAGCAGGCGGGCACCGGGCCCGGCCGCCGGGTGCACCGAGCGCGGCGTCGCCTGCCGGTAGAGCATCAACTGCCGCGTCACCGGCCCGAATTCGGTGACCTGTGACGAGCAGCGGGGGCATTCCATGAGGTGGTCCTCGAAGTGGAAGGCCTCCGCCTCGTCCAGCACGCCGAGCGCGTACGCGCCGACGTCGCGATGCCTCTCCAGGGACATGCCGCATCCTCGTGCCGTGGGGTGGGGTGGGGGTGACTCCGTGCTCCCATCCGTACGCACGCCACGCCCCGATCACTCAAGCCGTGGCCGTAATCACGGCCAAGTCATTCGGAGCCGCCGGGCACGCGGATTGGTGGGAGCGGAGAAATCGGCGAAGCGCCTCGGCCGGGCCGCGGGGCCGGCGCGCGCCGCGTGTGGCTGCCCGGGAGGAGAGGGCTGACGAGACGCGGGAGCCGGAGGCGCGTCGCGGGGGGCGCGGCTCGATGCGCCGCCGGGGGCGGGGCCCGGCGAGGGAGGCCGGTCGCGGGGCGGGGGCCGGCAGCCGGTCCCGCCTCCTGCCCGGCTCGTGCGGACCGGGGGCCGGGCCGTGCAGCGGGGCGGGTCCGCGCGGCCGGCTAGGGGTGAACGGGCTCGGGGTAGCCCGTGGGGGCCCACGGCGGGTCGGGGGCGGGCCGGGGCGGTCCGGGCCGGGGGCCGGGGCCGTGTCCTGTCCGGCTCGTGCGGATCGGGGGCCGAGCCGCACGGGGCGGGGCCCGCAGGGCCCGCGAGGGGTGAATGGGCCCGGGGCAGCCCGTGGGGGCCCACGGCGGGTCGGGGCCAAGCCTGGGGCGGGCCGGGGCGGTCCGGGGTCGGGGCCGCGTCCTGTCCGGCTCGTGCGGACCGGGGCCGGGCCGTGCACGGGGGCGGGGCCTGCGGGGCCCGCGAGGGATGAACGGGCCCGAGGCAACCCGTGGGGCCCGCAACGGGTCCGGGGCGGGCCCAGGGCGGCCCAAGGCGGTCCGGGGCCCGGAGTGGGTGCGGGGTGGGCTAGAAGAGGTGGATGGCGAGGTGGCCCAGGGGGAGGCCGAGCTGCCAGGCCGGGGTCCATACCTTCGGCCCGTCGTCCTCGCCGGTCACCGGCCCGCCGCCCGGCACCGCGTTCAGGTCGGGCGCGAGCAGCTCGGTCTCCTCCAGCCAGCGCCAGGCCGCCTCAGCCAGCTCCAGGTCCGGCGCGGGCCCGCCCCGCTCGGCGGCCTCCGCCGCGACCTGCGCCAGCCGCTCGCGCACCCAGTCCTGCCAGGGCTGGTCGTACGCCGTCAGGGACAGCCAGGTGTCCAGCTGGGAGACGACCCGGATGCCGGGCAGCCCGCCGTCGGTGTCGGACAGGAAGATGGTGAGCGCCAGCGCGTCCCGGCCCGCCCGGAACTCGAACGACGTCGGCGGCATGAGGTCGCCGGTCCGCAGCACTTCGTCGGCGATGTACTCGGCGTACAACCAGGCCATGGGAACGGTGAGTTCACCGCCGCCGGTGCCGTCCGTGCCCTGGTGACCTCTGTGGAGCATCCCTTCCTGCCTTCCTCCGGTGCGTGCGCGTCGCCCGACCCCGGGCCCGTGGGACCTGTCCCCGTCCGGAACACGGATGAGGACAGCCGATTACTCAACGGGGGTCGTCGGCAAGGCGCTTTACGGAGGTTTGACTCGGCCGTCGGTTTCACCGCAGGTCGGGTGCGTAGCCCGGAAGCACCCGGCGCAGGGCGCGCAGCGCGTAGTACGCGCGGGACTTCACGGTACCGGGCGGAATCCCCAGCGTGTGCGCCGCTTCCGCCACACTCGCCCCCTGGAAGTACACCAGCACCAGGACTTCACGGTGCTCCGGAGTGAGTGTCTTCACAGCCTCCCGCACGTCGAGCGTCGCGGCGGCCCGTTCGGCGTGATCGGAGATCACCCGGGCGTTCTCCAGGACCGCATCCCCGACCTCCGGCGGCCGTGCCTGGCGCGCCCGCCGGGCGTCGATGGCGAGCCGCCGGGCGACGGTCAGCAGCCAGGGCCGTACGGAGTCGAAGTCGTCGGCGCGCAGCGCCTCGGGGTGCTGCCAGGCGCGCAGCAGGGTCTCCTGGACGAGGTCCTCGGCGCGCTGCCGGTCGCCGTCGCAGAGCCGCAGCAGCAGCGCGAAGAGCGGTCGGCCGTGCTCCCGCTGGAGCGCGGCGAGCTCGTGCTCGGCGGTCGTCTGGTGGGTGAGGGTGGTTCCGGCCGTCATGGCCGTATCGCATCGCAGGGCGCCGCCGCGGGACAGGGCGCGCACACGGCTCTGCGACGGACGGTCGAACGCGTCGACGAACGGTTCGACGAACGGTCCCGGGTGCCCCGCCGCGCGTCCGACCGCGCACACCGGACGGGTTAAAGGGCCCCCCGGGACTGTTTGCCGTCTCCTGCAGCTTCGTACCTATTCGTTGGTAGATACGACCGCACTGGGGAAGCTGATGATCGTACGCATCGCACGCAGACGGCAGGTCGCCCTGGCCCTGACGGCCCTGCTCGCCGCCGGCGCCGCCTGCCAGGCGCAGCACCAGCAGCAGTCCGGGGGGACGGGCCGTCCCGCGCCCTCCGCCGCCGGCCCTCGCGGATTCACCCTCGTCGCCTCCGGTGACGTGCTGCCGCACACCTCGGTGATCGACCGCGCGCGCTTCGACGCGGGCGGCCAGGGGTACGACTTCCGGCCGATGCTCTCCGCCGTCCGCCCCGTCGTCGCCCGCGCGGACCTGGCGCTGTGCCACATGGAGACGGTGTACGGCGCGAACGGCGACTACAGCGGCCACCCGCCCTTCAAGTCGCCGTCCGAGATCGCCCAGGGCCTCGCCGACACCGGCTACGACGGCTGCTCCACCGCCTCCAGCCACACCCTGGACGACGGCGCGGAGGGCATCCGCCGCACCCTGGACGCCCTCGACCGGGCGGGCGTACGGCATGCCGGATCGGCGCGCGCCGAGGTGGAGGCGCGCACCGTGACCCTGCTCCAGGCCGGCGCCGCGCGGGTGGCCCACCTCGCCTACACCTACGGCACCGGCGGCCGCCCGCTCCCCGATGGCCAGCCCTGGGCGGTGAACCTGATCGACGAGGGCCGCATCCTCGCCGAGGCGCGGGCCGCCCGGGAGGCGGGCGCGGACGTGGTGGTGCTCTCCCTGCACTGGGGCACCGAATGGCAGGACGAGCCGGACCCGCAGCAGCTGGCGCTGGCCGAACGGCTCACCGCGTCCGCCTCGCGGGGCCGCCCCGACATCGACCTGATCCTCGGCACGCACGCCCACGTCCCGCAGGCCTACGAGAAGATCAACGGCATCTGGGTGGTCTACGGCATGGGCGCCCAGGTCGCCGGCCAGATGTACGACCACGCGGGCGTCCCCGACCCGCGCGGCAACCAGTCCACCGTCGCCCGTTTCACCTTCGCCCCGCCCGCCAGGCCCGGCGGGCGCTGGGAGGTGGCCCGGGCGGAGTTCGTCCCCCAGCTCTTCGACATCGACGCCGGCCGGGTGGTCGACCTGAACCGCGCCCTCGCCCAGGGCGCCGACGTGCGCGGGGTGCGCGACCGCATCCGCGACGTGGTGCTCAGCCGGGGCGCGGCCGAGGACGGGCTGCTGATGGCGGAGTAGGTCCGTCGCGGCGCGGCGCCGGTCAGTTCACGTCCACGTGGTCGAACACCTTCAGCATCTCGCCGAGCACCCGCAGGCAGGCCGTCACCTCCGCCTCGGTCAGCCCGCCGCCCACCTCGCGCATCACCGTGTGCTCCCGGGCGAGGACAGCGGTGATCGCCGACCTGCCCTCGTCCGTGAGCCGGATCAGCGAGGACCGCTGGTGGGCGGGGTTGGGGATGCTCTCGACCAGGCCGCGGGCCGTCGCCTCGTTGACCATGCGCTGCACGAACTGCCGGCTGATGGCCTGGGCGCGGCCCATCTGGGGGACGGTCAGGGGCCCGTGCCTGCGCAGCAGGTCCAGTACGGCCCGCACGCCGACGGACAGGCCCTCGACGGCCTCGCCCTGTTCGACCGCCCGCTGCACCCGCCGGTACAGCGGGCCGACCAGGTCGAAGACCTCGGTGAGGCGGTGGCCGAGTTCATCGGGCGGGAGGGGCTTGCCGGTGTCACTCACCCGGCCATCATGACATCTCGGTTGTCAAACCGCGAGGAAGATGACACCTTGGTTGTCATGAATGTTGCTGCGGACCTCCGCTCCTTCCCCTCTGCCGACGGTGACCTCGCCTATCTCGACACCGGCTCAGGGGACCTCGTGGTCCTGATCCACTCCGGGTTCACCGACCACCGGTTCTGGGACGACCAGATCCCCGCCCTCGCCGCCCATCACCGGGTGATCGCCCCCGACGTCCGCGGCCACGGCTGGTCGGCCAACGCCTCCCGGCCGTTCACCTGGGCCGGCGACCTCGCCGCCCTGCTGCGCCACGTCGACGCCGGGCCCGCGGTCCTGGTCGGGGTGTCGATGGGCGGGGCGATCGTCACCGACACCCTGCTGGAGCACCCGGACCTCGTGCGGGCGGCCGTCGTCAGCGGCTCCGCGACCGCCGACTGGCAGTACACGGACCCCTGGCACCAGGAGATCCAGGCCGAATACGCCCGCACCCTGGGCGCGGGAGACATCGAGGGCTGGCTCGACGCCTTCGTCCGCGTCGTTCCCGGTGAGCACCGCGGCGCCGACGAGATCGACCCGGCCATCCCGCGTCGGCTGCGCGAGATGGCCCGGCACACGATCTCCAAGCACACCCCCGGCGAGAAGGACTGGCTCGTCCACTCGACCGACAGCTGGTCCCGCGTGCCCGGCATCCGCGTCCCGGTGCTCACCGTCAACGGCGCCCTGGAGCCCGCCGACCTGCTCGCCGCGGCGGAGCGGCTCGCCGCCGCGGCACCCGGCGGCCGCTCCGTCACCATCGAGGGCGCGGGCCACTACCTCAACCTGGAGAAGCCGCGGGAGTACAACGCCGTCCTGCTGGACTTCCTCAGCTCCCTGTAGGAGCCGCCAGCTTGGAGTGCCGGTACGAGTAGGTGAAGTAGAGCACCAGCCCGACCGCGAACCACACGGCGAACCGCACCCAGGTCTGCCACTGCAGGAACGTGATCAGCCAGATCGAGAACACCACGCCCACGGCCGGCACGAACGGCATCCACGGCGTCCGGAAGGTGCGGGGCAGCTCCGGCTGCCGGTAGCGCAGCACGATCACCGCCACGCACACCACCACGAAGGCCAGCAGGATGCCGATGTTGGTCAGCTCGGCCGCCTCGCCGATCGGCAGGAACCCGGCGATGGCGGCCGACGCCACCCCGACGATCCAGGTCACCCGGGTCGGCACGTGCCGGGTCGGGTGCGTCTTGGCGAACCACGGCGGCAGCAGCCCGTCCCGGGACATGGCGAACCAGACCCGGGTGACCCCGAGCATGAACGTGAACATCACGGTGAGGATGCCGATGATCGCGCCCACCGCGATCACGTCCGCGAGCCCGGTCAGCCCCACCGACTTGAAGGCGGTGGAGAACCCGCTCTCCTTGTCGATCTCGCTGTAGTGCTGCATCCCGGTCAGCACCAGGCAGGCCGCCACGTACAGCACCATCGAGATGACCAGCGAGTAGATGATCGCCTTTGGCATGTGCCGCTGGGCGTCCTTCGACTCCTCGGCCGCCGTCGACATCGCGTCGTAGCCGAACACCGCGAAGAACACGGTCGCGGCACCGGTGAAGGCACCGCTCACCCCGTAGGGGAAGAACGGGTTGTAGTTCGACGTGTCGATGTGGAACACCCCGACGCCGATGACCAGCAGCACCACCAGCACCTTCAGCACCACGACCACCGTCTCGAAACGGGCCGCGTTCCGGATGCCGAGCGTCAACAGGTAGGCGATCAGCAGACACAGCAGCGCCGCGAACAGGTCGATCCGGTGCCCTTCGCCGGTGCCCGGCGCCCCCAGCATCCAGGCGGGCAGATCGGCGCCCATCTCGTTCACCAGGAAGCTGAAGTAGCCGGAGATGCCGATCGCGACCACCGCCACGATCGCCGTGTACTCCAGCAGCAGGTCCCAGCCGATGAACCAGCCCGCCAGCTCGCCCAGCACCGCGTAGCCGTACGTGTAGGCGGAGCCCGCCTTCGGGATCAGCCCCGCGAACTCGGCGTACGACAGCGCCGCCGCGGCGCTTGCCACACCGGCGATCAGGAACGAGACCAGCACCGCCGGCCCCGCCGTGCCGTTGGCGACCGTGCCCGCGAGCGTGAAGATGCCCGCGCCGATGATGCCGCCGACCCCGATCGCGGTCAGCTGCCCCAGTCCCAGGGAGCGGTCGAGGCGGGTGCCCTCGCCGACCTCCGTCTCCTCGATGTGTTCGATGGGTTTGCGGCGGAGAACCCCTTCGCCCGCCCGGAGCCCGGCCATGCGCCTCACCTCTTCGCGATCGGCAAACGGCTGACGGCGGATCATGATGACTCAGCCGACGACCCGAGGGAAGACGCCACGCACGGCGGACCGGGCAGGAAGCCACGGAAGAGGCGCGGACAGGGACGTCCCCGCGGCGAACGGCGGAGGCTACGGCACCACCGTCACCGGCCAGCGCCCCGCCTTGACCAGCCGCACCGCGACCGAGCCCACGATCCGGTGGCCCGCCTGCTCGGAAGCGCCGACGACCACCGCGTCGGCCTTCAGCTCGTCCGCCGCCTTCACCAGCCCGTAGAAGGGGTCGCCGTGGAAGGTGTGGAACTCCCACCGCACCTCGAAGATCCCCTTGACCCGCTCGGCCGCCTCACGGATCTGCGCCACCAGGTCCTCGGCGATCTCGTCGGTGGTGACGGCGACCGGCGCCCCGAGCGCCGCGCCCGCCGCCTGCACCGGCTGCACGTACACCACCGCGAGCAGCGCGCGCTGCCGCCGGGCCAGCCCGCTCGCGTAGGCCGCCGCCCGCAGCGAGGAGTCCGAGCCGTCCACGCCCACCAGGACGACCTTCGGCCCGTCCGTGCCCCGTTCGAACCGGTACGAGTGCTGTTCCGTCACGGCCCGAGGCTACCGGAACCGGTGCTTCCCGCTCCCGGCGCGGGGGAGGACCGGCTCACGTCCCGGCATGCGCCGCACGGGTGGATTCCTGCCGCCGCACCGGTGCCGCCGTGGTGCGCCGGGTCCGGGCCGGGCGACTGATGAGTGCATGAAGAAGGATCAGTTGACCAGCCGGCGCCGGGCCCTGCTCGCCGGTGCCGCCGCGCTGGGCGCGGCCGGCGCCGCCGCCGGGCTGTTCGGCCTCGGCGCGGGCGAGGAGGCGGTCCGCGCCCCCGCCCCCGCCGCCCCCGGCCCCCCGGCACGGCGTCCGCTCAGGCCGTCGGCCTACCGCCTCCAGCCCCTGACCGGCTACGGACCGCCCCGGGCCGTGCCCGGCCGCCCCCCGGTCCGGCGCAGGCCGCTGCTCAGCGTGTCCGGCATCGGCCGCACCATGGTGCTCACCTTCGACGACGGACCCGACCCCCGCTACACCCCGGACATCCTGGACACCCTGCGCGCCTACGACGTGCGCGCGATGTTCTTCGTCTGCGGGGAGATGGCCGCGGCCCACCCGCACCTGCTCGTGCGGATGGCCGACGAGGGCCACGTCGTCGGCAACCACACCTGGTCCCACCCGCTGCTCACCCGGCTCACCGGCGCCCGGATCCGCACCGAGATGGAGCGCACCTGCGACGTCATCGAGGACACCTACGGGGAGCGGCCCCGCTGGTTCCGCGCACCCTACGGCGCCTGGAACCGGGCGGCCTTCCGCATCGGCGCCGAACTCGGCATGGAACCCCTCGCCTGGACCGTCGACACCCTGGACTGGACGGAACCCGGCACCCGCACGATCGTCGACCGGGTGGCCGACGGGGCCGCCCCCGGGGTGGTGGTGCTCTCCCACGACGCCGGCGGCGACCGTTCGCAGAGCGTGCGGGCGCTGCGCTCCTATCTGCCGGAGCTGCTGGACGCGGGCTACCGCATCACCGTGCCCAGCCGCCTCCAGGTCTGACGACCGGCGCCCGCCGGGCCGGGGCCCGCCTCAGCGGACCTCGACCAGGCGGGCGAACGCGACCACGTTGCCGTTGTAGCCGTTCTGCTGCGAGAAACCGCCTCCGCAGGTGATGACCCGCAGTTCCGGGGCGCCCTTGGAGGCGTACACGCGGTCCCCGGGGAAGTTGTTCTTGTCGAAGACCTCGATGCCGTAGATCTCGAACACGGCGGTCTTCCCGTCCCCGCGGCCGATCTCGACGTGATGTCCCTGCTTCAGCGCGCCGAGACCGTAGAAGACGGCGGGTCCCTGCTTGTTGTCGACATGGCCGACGACGACGGCCGTGCCCTTCTCGCCGGGCGACACGGCGCCGGTGAACCAGCCCGCCAGGTTCGGGTCCTCCGGTGGCGGGGCGTCCACCCAGCCCTCCGCGTCCAGGCCGACCGGGATCACGGGCGCGTCGACCTGGATGGCCGGGATCCGCACCCGGTCCGGCACGGCGTACGGCAGCGGCTGCACGGCCTGTCCGAACGTGTCGCGCACGACGGCGCTGTCCGCGGCCGCCGCCGACGCGGGCTGGGGCGGGCCCACGTCGAACTCCCCCGAACCGTTCCGGATGAGCGCGAGACCCGTCAGCAGAACAAGCGCTATCACGCCCCACGGGGCGCGCTTCTTCCGCCGCTCCTCCGCTTCGGCCAGCTCGGCGGACAGCTCGGACGCAGACATTCGCCATCCCCTTTCGACGCGGCCGTCGCCACGTCAATTCGCGCTTACGAGAACGCTAAATGCCGTCCGCGGAAGCGGCGACGGGTCAACGGCGAACGGGTGGTGCCCGAGACGGGCAGGTGCGCCATCCGAGTTGCCCTGAGCAGGAATTTTCTGACGGTCCGTGACCTGCGGCGATATCCGATTGTGTGGTTTTCTTCCGGCGTGTTGCCTCACCAGGACGGACCATTGCCGAAATGCGGGTCCTCGCGGGGCGACTGAGGGTCTTTCCCGGGAGGCGCTTTCTCGCCGATCGACCGGGGACGGGCCCCGGGGCGTCTTCCGCGGAGGATCACATGCGTAACTATCGTGCTCTGGCGGTCTCCGCTGCCGCGGTCGCCGCCCTCGGCCTCACGGCCCCGGAGGCCGTCGCGTGGGACGACACGAGCGGCAATTCAGGCGGGAACTCGGGCGGCATCTGGGGCGGGAACGGCAACGGGGGTGACGGCCAGGGCGGGAACGGGGGTGACGGCCAGGGTGGGGACGGGGGTGGCGGCCAGAGCGGCAACGGGGGCGGTCACGGCGGCCAGGGCGGGAACGGCGGCGGCAACGGCGGCCAGGGCGGGAACGGCGGCGGCAACGGGGGTGGGAACGGCGGCAACTGGGGTGGGCACTGGGGCGGCGGTCAGGGCGGCAACGGTGGGGGTCAGGGCGGTAACGGTGGGGGCCAAGGTGGCAACGGCGGCGGCCAGGGCGGCAACGGCGGTGGTCACGGTGGCAATGGTGGGGGTCAGGGCGGTAACGGCGGTGGTCAGGGCGGCAACGGCGGCCACCACGGCAAGTCGCCGAGCAACATCGTGGCCCTGCCCGGCGTGATCGCCCGCGGAGGACAGCTCACGATCACCGTCGACGGCTGCCCGCGCGGCGGCACGGCCACGTCCGCCGCCTTCCCGACGACGGCCCTCACCCCGGTCCACGGCACCAACCAGACCGCCCGGGGCACCGCCACCATCCACCCGAACGCCCGCCCCGGCTCCTACGACATCACGGTCCACTGCTCCGGCCGGACCCTCACCCGGCCGGCGGCCTTCACCGTCCTCGGCGGCGTCCGCGGCGGCATCGGGGGCAGCAGCTCCCACGGCGCCACGCCGGCCGACATCGCCATCGGCGGCGGGCTGGTCGCGGCGGCCGTCATCGGCGGCGGCGTGTTCTGGATGCGGCGCCGCTCCGAGAAGCGGATCTGATCCGGGAGAGGTCCCGGCCGCCGCACACCCCACCCCTCGGACGGCACCGTCCGAGGGGTGGGGTGTGCGGCGGCCGTCTCAGGCGCCGTCGTCGCCGGTACGGCGGCGGGACAGGAGGTACGCGGCGCCGACCGAACCCGTGACGAGCAGGACGCCCAGCCCGGTCTCCCGCAGGTCGAACCCGGCGGCGGTGCCGCCCTCACCGGCGTGCGCGCCCCGGCTGGGCACGATGGGCGCGGGGGTGGGGGGACGGCTCGGCCGGCCGCCCGCGACGGTGACGTCCGACGTCCGCCAGAAGGTGCCGCAGTGGAACCTGATCTCGTAACTGGCGCCCGCCTCGACGTCCCGGTCGACGACGGCCTTGGCGTGCGACTCGCCCTTGCGGATGACGACGTCCTCGAAGATGCCCGAGCTGATGCGGACGTCCGTGGCGCAGCCGACGGCGTGGAGTGTCACCTGGCCGCCGGCCGGGATGGTCCGGGGCAGCACGGTGCCCTGGAAACCGGTCTCGTCACCGCGCGCGTGCGCGGCGGGAGCGGTGAGGCCGAGGGCGGTGAGGCCCAGCAGTGCGGCCGAGGCGACGCGTATCGCGCGCATGGTGAATCCTCCGGTCCCCGAGGAGCAGCCGCGGACCTTCTCCGCTCACGCCAGAAATGCACCTCGGTGACCGAAACGCTAGGAATGCCGGTGCGAGGGCGCGATCGCAGGCGCGCGAACGGGTCACGCGGATGGGCCGCTCGGGGGAACCGCGTTCCCTCCGCCGGGGGACGGAACCGGCGTGGCGGCGGCCTTCGGCCGAGTGCACGGATCCAGGGGACCCCGTCAGCGTCCGGCGTCCGGGAACAGGTCGAGGAACGGTTCCGCCGTCGCCGTGATGCCCCGGCTGTAGGGCGCGTCGAAGTCCCAGATGAGGAACAGCATGAAGGCGATCAGCGCGGAGAACAGCACGGCGAGGATCAGTTCCCGGGGAGTGCGCCGGATCTGCAGGGCGAGGATCATTCCGATGGTGATCACGGCCCCGGTGATCAGGCCGAACCACACCACGCCCGGCATGGTCGGCTCGGTCGAGTCCGCGCGGGCGTTGCGCGCCTGGTCGGCGACGCTGATCTGGTCGATGAGCGGCTGGTAGGCCTGCGCCTCGAAATCGTCGCGCGGCTCGTAGTCGGTGAGGTCCACGCGGATGCGCCGCATCAGCTCGTCGCCGCGCTCGGTCACCGTGCCCTGGTCGGCCATCGCCTTCCACTCGGTGGTGACGACGTGTCCGACGTAGGTGTTGACATCCTCCCGGATCCGCTCGCGGACCTCGGGCGGATAGACCCGTACCCGCTCCGAGATCTCGTGCAGGGCCTGGGCCTCGGTGCGCACGTGGTCCTCCGCGGCGCCGCGCGCCTCCCAGACGCCCGCGATGGCCAGGCCCAGGACGATGGCGTAGATCACACCGATCCACATCGTCATGTACTCGATGACGTCCGGCGTCTCGCTGGGATCCTCGTCTTCGCGCGCGGCGCGATGGCGTACGAGGGTGATGGCGACCACCACCACGCAGGCGGCCACCATCGCGAGGGTGAGAACAAGCCATTCCGGCAACGGATTCCTCCAGGGTCAGCGTGGACGCAGCGCGGCGACGGCGAGCACCGCGGGGACGGTGATGAGCAGGACGTAGGTGACCGGCGAGGGAGCGTGCCGGATCTGCCGCTGACGCGGCGAGGCGCGATACTCCGGATAGGTCACCGGGGTCGCGGAGGGGCGCGGAGCGGGCTTCGGGGCCGGACTGGGGGGCGTGGGAGGAGGCGCCGGTGCGGGTGGTGGGGGCGGCGTGGGCCGGGTGACCGGCGGGGCCGGAGGTGGCTGGGGCGCCGGCGGAGGTGCCGGCCGCGGCGGTGGCGGGGTGGGCTTCGGCGGCGGCTTCGGTGTGGGGGCCGGAGGGGGCGGCGGTTTCGGCGGAGGCGGCTGGGGAGTGGGCGTCGGGGGCGGGGTCGGCGTGGGTGTCGGAGTGGGGGTGGGCGTCGGTGTCGGTGTCGGTGTCGGGGTCGGTGTGGGGGTCGGGGTCGGGCACGTGAGACTTCCCGCGACCGACACCGCCTCCGCGCCGCCCGGCCCGGTCGACGCCCAGGCGCAGGCATCGGCGACCGCGACACCGGCCGGCGCGCCGACGAGGGCCCACGTCAGCGCCGTCAGGGTGAGAGCCCTCGCGGTCACGGGTAAACGGGTCGGTTCGGATCCATGCACGCCGGAGATCATGAGGCCTGCCCGGCACCGGCACGCCGAGACGCCGGAGATATGACACGAAGGAGGGAAAAGGCCTTGCGCGGGTTTGGACGCCGCCAGGTACCGCACCCGCGCATCACCCCGGACGGCCGCCCGGGCCCGGCCCGCCCGGGAAGAAATCCGCCCGTCCGTTGAACGCACCCCCCGCCTCCGCCCGTACCCCCTGTCGAGCGGCGGCGCAGCAGGGCGCTGTGACTGCAAGAGCCTTGTGACGATGGGGAGTTGACAATGAAGACCTCCTGGCGGAGCGCCTCACTCGCGGCGGGTGCCGTGGTCGTGCTGGCGTTGACGACGGCGTGCGGCCAGGACGGCGGCGGGACCCAGCCGGCCAGTCAGAACGTCGGCGCGACGGCCGCGGCCGGCGGCTACGGCGGCACCGGCATCGGCAACGGCGGGACCGGCATCGGCAACGGCGCGGGGGCGGGTGCCGGTGCGCAGGCCACGGACCAGCAGGGCGCCGCGGCTGCCGCCGCCCCGGCCGGCAAGCTGGGCGTCTCCGCGAACGCGGAACTCGGCCGGGTCCTGACCGACGCCGACGGCCGCACCCTCTACCGGTTCGACGAGGACACCGCCGAACCCCCCAAGTCCAACTGCGAGGGCGAGTGCGCCACCGCCTGGCCCCCCGTCCCCGCGGACGACGCCTCGGCCGGCGCGGGCATCGACAAGAACCTGCTCGGCGAGGTCACCCGCGCCGACGGCACCAAACAGCTGACCGTCGGCGGCTGGCCGGCGTACCGCTACGCCAAGGACGTGGCTCCCGGCGAGACCAAGGGCCAGGGCGTCGGCGGCACATGGTACGCCCTCGCACCCGACGGCAAGAAGGCCACGCTCGCCGATCTGCCCGGACTGTCCACCCGCAAGGACCCCGAGCTCGGCGAGATCGTCGTCGACAAGAACGGCATGACGGTCTACCGCTTCATGAAGGACGAGGCCTGGCCGAAGCCGGTCTCCGCCTGCACCGGCGCCTGCCTGGAGAACTGGCCCGCCGTCGCGCCGGTCGAGGCGAACGACACCAAGGGGGTGCAGAAGAAGGGGCTGATGAGCTTCACCCGCCCGGACGGGACCAAGCAGCAGACCGTCAACTGCTGGCCCATCTACACCTTCAGCGGCGACACCGCCCCCGGCGACACCAACGGGCAGGGCGTGGGCGGCACCTGGTTCGCCGTGGCGCCCGACGGCAAGCCGATCGGTGCGCCGGAGAAGGAGTGACCCCCGCGAGCGGCGCCCCTGCCCGGCCCGCCGCACCCCACCGGTCCGCCCCCGCCGCTCCCCGCGGCGGGGGCGGACCGGTGTGACGGCATGCCCTCCGGCCTTGTCGGCACGGGAACTCTCCGGAACGCCACCGACACGGCGCGTGGATGCGCGCGCGAACCCGCGGAATGCGGCACGTGTCGCAGGCAGTGACCGGGAACGGATGGTCAATTTCCGGTTCAGCTCGCCCGTTTGGCGGACGATCAGTAGCCTCTGCTCGAACACCGGATCGCCTATGCCTTGGAGAGCTAGATGGAGCGTCCCGCCTGGGCCCCACGGAGCATCGACATCACGGTGCCGAGCGTTTCGCGCATCTACGACTTCTACCTGGGCGGTTCGCACAACTTCGAGGTGGACCGGGAAGCGGCCCGCCGGGCCATGGAGTTCGTGCCGGGACTCCCCAAGATCATGCAGGCGAACCGGGCCTTCATGCGCCGCGCGGTCCGCCACGCCGTGGACCAGGGCATCACCCAGTTCCTGGACATCGGCTCGGGCATACCGACCTTCGGCAACGTCCACGAGGTCGCCCAGGCGGCCAGCCCCGGCGCCCGCGTCGTCTACGTCGACCACGATCCGGTGGCCGTCGCCCACAGCCAGGCGGTCCTCGACGGCAACCCGCACGCGGACGTGGCCGCCGCGGACCTGCTCAAGCCGCAGGACATCCTGACCAGCCCCCAGGTCGAGCGGCTGCTCGACCTCGACCGCCCGGTGGCCCTGCTCCTCGTTGCGATACTGCACTTCGTGGAGGACGCGGACGACCCGTACGGCGCGGTGGCGCAACTGGGCCGAGCACTGGCGCCCGGCAGCCTGCTGGTCCTGACGCATGCCTCGTACGAGGGAATTCCCCTGCCGGCGGAGCGGGCGGGGGGTGCGGTGGACGTATACAAGGACATTCGCAACCCGCTGATCATGCGCTCGCGCGACGAGATCGCGCGGTTCTTCGAGGGGTACGACATGGTGGAACCCGGACTGGTGCCGATGCCGCACTGGCGGCCGGACACCGCACCGGAGGACGAGGACCCGTACGCGTTCTCCGGTTTCGCGGGCGTGGGGCGTACGGCGTGAGCGCGGAGCCGGACGGGCCGGAGGACAGACTGCGCCGGTTCGCGACGATCTGGAGCCGGGCGGTCTTCCCGGTGACCCTGACCTCCCTGACCCGCCCGGAGTTCGAGGAGCGGCTGCTGCCGCTCGCCCGGCGGCTCAGCCGGGCGCTGCGGGCCAGGACCTTCGACGCGGCCGAGGGCCGGGCCGTCGGCGCCGCGCTCGTCGCCGCCCACTGCACCGACCCCGAAGCGCTCAGCCGCACGCTGGACTGCGTGGACGCCTACCTGGTGCTCTACTGCGGCGAGGGCGGCGACCAGGAGGGCCTGCGGGCGCGTTCGGCGCGGCTCCAGCACGCCATGGCCGCCGGGTTCGCCCAGGCGCTGCGGGCCCGCACCCTCACGGAGCAGGAGGCCATCGCCCAGGCCGCGCTGCGCGCCCAGGGCGTGGTCGCCCAGGCACTGCACGCCAGCGAGGCCCGGTTCCGCGCGGTGTTCGAGGGCGCGGCGATAGGGATCGGCATCGCCGACCTGGACGGCAACGTACTGGAGGTCAACGGCGCCCTGCTGCGGATGTTCGGCGGCGGCGAGCACACCGTGCGCGGCCGCAACGTCCGCGACTGGACGCACGCCGAGGACTCGCCCCACGTGTGGCGGCTCTACGAGGAGCTGGTGCGCGGCGAACGCGAGCACTACCACGTCGAGAAGGCCTTCTACCGGCCCGACGGCACCGTCCTGTGGACCAACCTCACGGTCTCCCTGCTGCGTGACGCCGACGGCAACCCGCAGTACCAGCTCGCGCTGATGGAGGACACCACCGAGCGCCGCCTGCTCAACCTCCGGCTGCGCTACGAGGCCACCCACGACGCGCTCACCGGCCTGCCCAACCGCACCCTGTTCTTCGAGCGCCTGGAGAAGGTGCTGAACGCGGGCCCCGGCCACCGGTTCGGGCTGTGCTACCTGGACCTGGACGGCTTCAAGACGATCAACGACAGTCTCGGCCACGCGGCCGGCGACCGGCTGCTCGTCGAGGTCGCCGACCGCCTCCAGTCCTGCGCGACGGCGCCCGGCGAGATGGTCGCCCGGCTCGGCGGCGACGAGTTCGTGGCGCTGACCACCGGCCCCGACACCCGGCGCGAGGTCGACGAGCTGGCCTCCCGGATCATGAACGCGCTGGTCGCCCCCATCAGCATCGACGGCCGGGAGCTGACCGTGCGCGGCAGCATCGGCATCGTCGAGGGCCCGGCGGGGGAGCGCAGCGCGGCGGAGGTGCTGCGCAGCGCCGACATCACCATGTACCGGGCGAAGTCGGCGGGCGGCAACCGTTCCGAGCTGGCCGACGCCGAGGCCGACGCCCGCGCCATCACCCGGCACGGGCTCACCACCGCGCTGCCGACCGCCCTCGACCGCGGCGAGTTCTTCATCGAGTACCAGCCGCTGGTCCACCTCGGCGACGGCAGCGTCCGGGGCGCCGAGGCGCTGGTGCGGTGGCTGCACCCGCAGCACGGCGTGCTCGGCCCGGACCGGTTCATCCCGCTCGCCGAGCACACCGGCCTGATCGTGCCGCTGGGCCGCTGGGTGCTGGAGCAGTCGGTGCGGCAGGCCAAGGAGTGGCGCGAACGCCACGCCGGCACGGCCACCGCGCCACTGCGCATCAACGTCAACCTCTCGCCCTGCCAGCTCAGCCACCCCGGGCTGGTCCAGGACACGGTGGAGATCCTGGAGACGGCGGGTGTCGATCCCGACGCGCTGTGCCTGGAGGTCACCGAGTCCGCCCTGATCGGCGCCGACGACGACCTGCTGAAGCCGCTGCGCAGGCTGGCCGAGATGGGCGTGGACATCGCCCTGGACGACTTCGGCACCGGATACTCCAACCTCGCCAACCTCCGCCGGCTCCCGGTGAGCGTCCTGAAGCTGGACCGCTCCTTCACCCAGAGCATGCAGCAGTTCCCCGCCGACCCCGTCGACCTCAAGATCGTCGACGGGATCGTCTCCCTCGCCCACAGCCTGGACCTCGCGGTCACCGTCGAGGGCGTGGAGACCGGCGCCCAGGCCGAACAGCTGCGAATCCTGGGCTGCGACACGGCGCAGGGCTGGTACTACGCCCGTCCCGGTCCGCCCGAGCGCCTCCACGAACTGGCGATGGCGGACGCGTCGGGCTGAGCGCCGCAGCGGTGGCACCGGCCCGGTGGTCGCCCCGGCGGGCGCTCCCTACGATCGAGGGAGAGGATCCGACCGGACCCGGCTGGGAGCACGGGCATGGACACCACCGAGATGCGCCGTCTCTTCGAAACCCATCGCGCGGCGGAGGCGGCCCGCGACATCGACGGCATCCTCCGGACGTTCGTCGGCGACTGCTTCCTGGAGACCAAGGCGCTCGGGCTGCGCAGCCAGGGCGCGGACGCCGTGCGCGCCGCCTACCGGCAGCAGTACTTCACCGCGTTCCCGGACCTCGCCCCGCAGGACGAGGGCATCGCCTACGGCGACGACGTCGTCGCGGTGTGGGGCACGCTGCGGGGCACCAGCCGCGGTGACTGGCTGGGGATCCCGCCGGGCGGCGGCTCCTTCGAGGTTCCCTTCGCCAACGTCGTCCCCTTCCGGGACGGCCTGATGGCGGGCGAGTCGATCTACTTCGACCTGGCCAGCCTCTGCGCGCAGGCGAACATCCCCCTGGAGCGGATCCGGGAGGCGGCGGCACGCCGCCGTGCGTGAGGGAGCGGCGCGGGGGACCGCGCGGGGCGGGGCGCTTACGGCGACACCCGCAGACGCCCGAGAGACCGCAGACGCCCAGCCGGTAAGGCACCGGCGTGGTGAGGCAGTTGGCGGGATCGCGTCGCGCCCTCACCGCTCCAGCAGCATCCGCTGCAACTCCCGGGCGGCCCGGGGCGGAGCCACATCGCTGCGGTGGGCCAGCGCGATGGTCCGGTGCAGCCCCGGCCGGGCCAGTGGAGTGACCCGCAGGCCGAGCCCCGACCGTGCCGCCACCATCCGGGGGACCACGGCCACGCCCAGGCCGGCGCGGACGAACCCCAGCACCGCGTCCATCTCGCCGCCCTCGACCGCGAAGTCCGGTTCGAAGCCTTCGGCGCGGCACGCGGCGACCGTGAGTTCGCGCAGGTCGTAGCCGTGCCGGAACATCACCAGACGTTCGCCCGCCAGTTCGGCGACCCGTACGGAGTGCCGCCCGCCGCCCGGCCGGGGCGCCTCCGGCGAGGACACCACGACCAGGTCCTCGCGCAGCAGCTCCACCGTGGTCAGAGCCGGGGACGCCGTCGGCAGCGGCAGGACGACCAGGGCGAGGTCGAGGGCGCCGCGCGCGAGGTGCCGTACGAGGTCGAGCGAGCCGCCCTCCTCGACGAGCAGCCGGATGCCCGGGTAGCGGTCGTGGAAGGCACGCAGCACGTCGGGCAGCAGGCCGGTGCACAGGCTCGGGGTGGCGCCGAGCCGGACCCGGCCGCGCCGCAGCTGCACCAGCTCCTGCACCTCGTGCCGCGCCGTGTCCGCGTCGGCGAGGATCCGCCGGGCCAGCGGCAGCAGTGCCTCCCCGGCGTCCGTCAGCGTGATGTTGCCCCGCGCCCGCAGGAACAGGTCGGCGCCCAGCTCCCGCTCCAGCGCCTTGATCTGCTGGGACAGCGAGGGCTGGGCGACGTGCACCCGCTCGGCCGCCCGGGTGAAGTGCCGGGTCTCCGCGACGGCCACGAAGTACTGGAGCTGCTGGAACTGCATGCGCCGAGCATAGGCGCACCCTATGGAAACGAGCCGTACCATGTCTTGGACCGATCGGGGGTGGCGGCCCTAGCGTGCTGAGACATGGCACTGGCAACGCGGACGGGCCGACGGCCGTCCATGGCGCGCACGATGTGGGACAGCTCCGTCGGCAAGAAGACCGTGATGGCCGTCAGCGGCGTGATCATGCTGCTGTACCTGGTCGCCCATGTGATCGGCAACCTGAAGATCTTCTTCGGCCCGGAGGAGTTCAACCACTACGCGCACTGGCTGCGCACGGTCGGCGAACCGTTCATGCACTACGAGTGGACCCTCTGGCTGGTCCGGATCGTCCTGCTCGTCGCGGTCGTCGCCCACGCCGTCTCCGCGTACCAGCTCAGCCGCCGCGACATCAAGGCGCGCCCCAGCAGGTACGTGCACAAGAAGCCGCGGGCCTCCTACGCCACGCGCACCATGCGCTGGGGCGGGATCATCCTCGGCCTGTTCATCGTCTGGCACGTCCTGGACCTGACCACCGGACACGTCCACCCGGGCGGCTTCCAGGAGGGCCACCCCTACCAGAACGTCGTCGACACCTTCTCGACCTGGTACGGCAACGTCATCTACATCGTCGCGATGCTCGCCGTCGGGCTGCACGTCCGGCACGGCTTCTGGAGCGCCGCCCAGACCCTCGGCGTCGGCAGCCGCACCCGCGACCGCGCCCTGAAGACCATCGCCGACGTCCTCGCGCTGCTGCTCACGGCCGGTTTCATCGCCGTACCCGTGGGCGTCATGACCGGAGTGGTGAACTGACCATGACCACCTACGCCGACTACTCGACCGGCGAGCCGGTCGCCGACACCAAGGCCCCGTCCGGCCCCGTCCACGAGCGCTGGGACAAGCGCCGCTTCGAGGCCCGGCTGGTCAACCCCGCCAACCGGCGCAAGCACACGCTGATCGTCGTGGGCACCGGACTCGCGGGCGGCTCGGCCGGCGCCACCCTCGCCGAACAGGGCTACCACGTCGTCCAGTTCTGCTACCAGGACTCCCCGCGCCGCGCCCACTCGATCGCCGCGCAAGGCGGCATCAACGCGGCGAAGAACTACCGCAACGACGGCGACTCCGTCCACCGCCTCTTCTACGACACCGTCAAGGGCGGCGACTTCCGCGCCCGCGAGTCCAACGTGCACCGGCTCGCGCAGATCTCCGTCGAGATCATCGACCAGTGCGTGGCGCAGGGCGTGCCGTTCGCCCGCGAGTACGGCGGCCTGCTCGACACCCGTTCCTTCGGCGGCGTCCAGGTCTCGCGGACCTTCTACGCCCGCGGCCAGACGGGCCAGCAGCTCCTCCTCGGCGCCTACCAGGCGCTGAGCCGGCAGATCGCCGCGGGCAACGTCGAGCTGCACCCGCGCACCGAGATGCTGGACCTGATCGTCGTGGACGGGCGGGCGCGCGGCATCGTCGCCCGCGACCTGATCACCGGGAAGATCGAGACGTACGTCGCGGACGCCGTCGTCCTCGCCTCCGGCGGCTACGGCAACGTGTTCTACCTGTCGACGAACGCCATGAACTCCAACGCGACGGCGATCTGGCGGGCGCACCGGCGGGGCGCCTACTTCGCCAACCCCTGCTTCACCCAGATCCACCCCACCTGCATCCCCCGCACCGGCGACCACCAGTCCAAGCTGACCCTGATGAGCGAGTCGCTGCGCAACGACGGCCGGATCTGGGTGCCCAAGGCCAAGGGGGACACCCGGCCGCCGCACCGGATCCCCGAGGACGAGCGCGACTACTACCTGGAGCGCATCTACCCGTCCTTCGGCAACCTGGTCCCGCGTGACATCGCCTCCCGCGCCGCGAAGAACGTCTGCGACGAGGGGCGCGGCGTCGGCCCCGGCGGGCAGGGCGTCTACCTGGACTTCGCCGACGCCATCCGGCGGATGGGCCGCGAGGCCGTGGAGGCCAGGTACGGCAACCTCTTCGAGATGTACCAGCGGATCACCGACGAGGACCCGTACCAGGTGCCGATGCGGATCTACCCCGCCGTGCACTACACGATGGGCGGCCTGTGGGTCGACTACGACCTCCAGACCACCGTCCCCGGACTGTTCGCGATCGGGGAGGCCAACTTCTCCGACCACGGCGCCAACCGGCTCGGCGCCTCCGCCCTGATGCAGGGCCTGGCCGACGGTTACTTCGTGCTCCCGGCCACCATCAACGACTACCTCGCCCGCCATCCGCACCAGGCCGAGGTGACCGGCGAACACCCCGTCGTGCAGGAGGTGCTGGCCGAGACCGAGGACCGCGTGAACCTGCTGCTGGCCGTCGACGGCGACCGCACTCCCGACTCCTTCCACCGCGAGGTCGGCGAACTCATGTGGGAGTACTGCGGCATGGCCCGCACCGACGCCGGGCTGCGCAAGGCGCTGGAGCGGATCCCGCAGATCCGCGAGGAGTTCTGGCGGCGGATCAAGGTGCCCGGCACCGGCCGGGAGTTCAACCAGTCGCTGGAGAAGGCCAACCGCGTCGTCGACTACCTGGAGCTCGCCGAGCTGATGTGCCTCGACGCGCTGCACCGCACCGAGTCCTGCGGAGGCCACTTCCGCGAGGAGTCACAGACCCCCGAGGGGGAGGCCGCCCGCAAGGACGAGGAGTTCTCCTACGCCGCCGCCTGGGAGTTCACCGGTACCGGCGAGGCGCCCGTCCTGCACAAGGAAGACCTGGTCTTCGAGTACGTCCACCCCACCCAGCGGAGCTACGCATGAGGCTCACCCTGCGCGTCTGGCGCCAGCAGAACGCCGACGCCGACGGCGCCATGTCCACGTACGAGGTGGACGGAATCTCACCCGACATGTCCTTCCTGGAGATGCTCGACACCCTCAACGAGGAACTCATCCTCAAGGGCGAGGACCCCGTCGCCTTCGACCACGACTGCCGCGAGGGCATCTGCGGCGCGTGCTCCCTGGTGATCAACGGGGACGCGCACGGGCCCGAGCGCACCACCACCTGCCAGCTGCACATGCGGTCCTTCCGGGACGGCGACACGATCGACGTCGAGCCGTGGCGGGCCGCCGCCTTCCCGGTGATCAAGGACCTGGTCGTGGACCGCTCGGCGTTCGACCGGATCATCCAGGCCGGCGGCTACATCACCGCGCCGACCGGCGCCGCGCCCGAGGCGCACGCCACTTTGGTGCCCAAGCCGGACGCCGACTTCGCCTTCGAGCACGCCGAGTGCATCGGCTGCGGGGCGTGCGTGGCGGCCTGCCCCAACGGCGCGGCGATGCTGTTCACCTCCGCCAAGGTCAACCACCTCAACGTACTGCCGCAAGGCGCTCCCGAGCGGGAGACGCGGGTGCTGGACATGGTGGCGCAGATGGACGAGGAGGGGTTCGGCGGGTGCACCCTGGCCGGCGAGTGCGCGACCGCCTGCCCGAAGGGCATCCCGCTGATGTCGATCACCAGCATGAACAAGGAGTGGCTGCGGGCCACGCGGAAGGTGAAGCGGTAGCCCCCGGCGGGTGCCGCAGTGAACGTTCGCCGACGGTGCGGGCGGGCGGGGCCGGGAGTGGTGCTCCCCGGCCCCGTCTCATGTGCCCGGCCCGGGCGCCGCGGACATGGTCCTCGCGGGACGGACGCGCCGAGCGGTCCCCGGCGCCACGGAGCCGCGCCGCGGGCTCGGCAGCCGCGCACCGCCCACCGGACGGCGCGCCCGGCCGCGGTCCGTTCAACGACCCCACATCCCCGCTCCCGTCACCCGTCATGTACCGGCCAGACGGCCTCGGAAGAAACGGGGGGTACACCTCCGCCCCCCTTCCGGCCGTACCAGGAGTGAGCCATGACCGGTGTGCCCACGCTCGACCGTCCCCCGCGGCCCGCCGCGCCCGTCCGCTACACCGTGTCCCTCGCCCGCGACGAGGACGACGTCAGGGCCGCGCAGCGGCTGCGGCACGACGTCTTCGCGGGCGAGCTGGGCGCCCTGCTGACCAGCCCGCAGCCCGGCCTGGACACCGACGCCTTCGACGCCTACTGCGATCACCTGCTCGTCCGCGAGGAGACCACCGGCCAGGTCGTCGGCACCTACCGGCTGCTGCCGCCCGAGCGGGCCGCGGTGGCCGGGCGGCTCTACTCCGAGGGCGAGTTCGACCTCGCCCCCCTGGCCGCCATCCGGCCCGGCCTGGTCGAGGTCGGCCGCTCCTGCGTCCACCCCGGCCACCGCGACGGCGCCGTCATCGGGCTGATCTGGGCGGGCATCGCCCGCTACATGGCCGACCGGGACCACGCGTGGCTGGCGGGCTGCTGCTCGATCCCGCTGGCCGACGGCGGCACCCTCGCGGCGGCCACCTGGGACCGGGTGCGCGAGCGCCACCTCGCGCCCGAGGAGTACCGGGTACGGCCGCTGCTGCCCTGGACGGCCGAGGACGTGGCCCGCCCCGCCGCCCGCACCGAGCTGCCGCCCCTGCTGCGCGGCTACCTCAGGCTCGGCGCCTGGGTGTGCGGCGAGCCCGCCCACGACCCGGCGTTCGGCGTCGCCGACCTGTACGTGCTGCTGCCGATGCGCCGGATCCACCCGCGCTACCTGCGGCACTTCCTCTCCCTCGTCCCGGCCTGATGAGCGCCTGGCTGCCCGGCGCGCCCTGCACCCCGGGCGCCTGCGTGCAGGCGACGTCCCGGCTGCGGGCGGTGCCGCGCGCCGTGCTGCGGCTCACCGCGGTCACGGCCGTGCTGCTCGCCGGGATCGCCCTGTCCCCGCTCGGCCGCCGCATCCCGGCGGAGCTGGTGCGCCGGTGGTGCCGGGCGCTGGTGCGGGCGGCCGGGGTGCGGATCAGGCTCACCGGGACCGCGCCGCCCGACGGCGGGCTGCTGCTGGTCGCCAACCACATCTCCTGGCTGGACGTCCCGCTGCTCGCCGCCGTCCGCCCGGCCAGGATGCTCGCCAAGGCCGAGATACGGCGGTGGCCGGTCGCCGGGCCGCTGGCCGCGCGCGGGGCGCTGTTCATCGAGCGGGACCGGCTGCGGGCGCTGCCGGAGACGGTGGCCCGCCTCGCGGGCGCCCTGCGGTCCGGGGCGGCGGTCGGGGTCTTCCCCGAGGGGAGCACCTGGTGCGGGCAGGCGCAGGGCGAGTTCCGGCGGGCCGTCTTCCAGGCCGCGCTGGACGCGGGCGTGCCCGTCCAGCCGGTCGCCCTCCGCTACCGCCTCGCCGACGGCCCCGCCAGCACCACCCCCGCCTTCGTCGGCGACGACTCGCTGCTCGCCTCGCTGTGGCGGGTGGCCATGGCCCGGCACCTGGTCGCGCAGGTCGACGTACGCCCGCTCATCCCGCCCGGCGCGCACCCCGACCGCCGCTGTCTGGCCCGGGCCGCCCAGCCGGCCCGCACCGCGCAACCGTGCTGGACGCATGCCGCGCTGCTGGCCTGAGGAGGCTCACGGCAGCGCGCGCGCCAGATACGGGGCCGTGCGGCTCTCCGGCGTCCGGGCCACCTCGGCCGGCGGCCCCGCCGCCACGATCCGGCCGCCCTCGGCGCCGCCGCCGGGCCCGAGGTCGATCACCCAGTCGGCGCCCGCGACCACGGACATGTCGTGCTCGACGACGATCACGGTGTGCCCGGCGTCCACCAGGCCGTGCAGCTGCCGCATCAGCACCGCGACGTCGGCCGGGTGGAGGCCGGCCGTCGGCTCGTCGAGGAGGTACAGGGTGTGGCCGCGGCGCCCGCGCTGGAGTTCGCTCGCCAGCTTGATGCGCTGGGCCTCCCCGCCGGACAGCTCGGTCGCGGGCTGTCCCAGCCGCAGATAGCCGAGGCCGACGTCGAGCAGGGTGGTCAGGCTGCGGGCCACCGGCGGGGTGTCGGCGAAGAAGTCCGCCGCGGCCTCGACCGTCAGGTCCAGCACCTCGGCGATGTTCCGGCCGCGGTACGTCACCCGCAGCGTATCGGCGTTGTAGCGGGCACCGCCGCAGTCGGGGCACGGCGCGTAGGTGCTCGGCAGGAACAGCAGCTCGACGCTGACGAACCCCTCGCCCTGGCAGGTCTCGCAGCGTCCGCCGGCCACGTTGAAGGAGAACCGGCCGACGCCGTACCCATGCTCCCGGGCGGCGTCGGTCGCCGCGAACACCTTGCGCACCACGTCGAACAGCCCGGTGTAGGTCGCCAGGTTGGAACGCGGGGTCCGCCCGATCGGCTTCTGGTCGACGGACACCAGCCGTCCCACGCCCGGGAGTTCCTCGGTGATCTCGCCGATCAGCGTCGACTTCCCGGACCCGGACACCCCGGTGACCGCCGTGAACACCCCGAGCGGGAACGCGGCGGTGACGCCGCGCAGGTTGTGCCGGGTGACGGGACCGACCTCGAGCCGCCCGCGCGCCCTTCGCGCGGGGCGCGCCGGAGCGGGGGAGTCCCCGAAGAGGAAGCGCGCCGTGGCCGACTCGGCGACCGACGCCAGCCCGGCCACCGGACCGCTGTACAGCACCCGCCCGCCGTGCTCGCCCGCGCGGGGACCCACGTCCACGATCCAGTCGGCGCCCCGCACCACGTCCAGGTGGTGCTCGACCACGAACACCGAGTTGCCCGCCGCCTTCAGCCGCTCCAGCACACTGCGCAGGGCCTCCGTGTCCGCCGGGTGCAGACCCGCGGACGGTTCGTCCAGGACGTACACCACGCCGAACAGCCCCGACCGCAGCTGGGTGGCCAGCCGCAGCCGCTGCAGCTCGCCCGCCGACAGCGTGGGCGTCGCCCGGTCCAGGCTCAGGTAGCCGAGGCCCAGCTCGACGACGGGCGCGATACGGGACTTCAGGTCGTCGGTGAGCACGCGCGCGGTCTGCGAGGTGCCCTCCAGCACGCCCGCCAGCTCCACGAGCGGCAGCGCGGCCAGCTCCGCGATGGTGCGCCCGCCGAACGTCACCGCCAGCGCCTCCGGCCGCAGCCGGCTGCCGCCGCACCCGGGGCAGGGCGAGCTGGTCAGGAAGCGCTCCGCCCTGGCCCGCAGCGTGGCGCTCCTGGAGTCGGCGAAGGTCTTCAGCACATACCGGCGGGCGCTGGTGTACGTGCCCTGGTACGGGCGCTGGATCCGGTCGGCGTCCCGCACCGGGTGGACCGTGACCACCGGCTGCTCGTCGGTGAAGAGGATCCACTCGCGCTGCTCGGCGGGCAGCTCCCGCCACGGCCGGTCCACGTCGTAGCCGAGGGCGTCGAGGATGTCCCGCAGGTTCTTGCCCTGCCAGGCGCCGGGCCAGGCCGCGATGGCGCCCTCCCGGACCGACAGCGAGGGGTCGGGGACGAGCAGTTCCTCCGTCGTGGTGTGCACCCGGCCGAGGCCGTGGCACTCGGGGCACGCCCCGGCGGCGGTGTTGGGGGAGAAGGCGTCCGAGTCCAGCCGCTCGGCGCCCGGCGGGTGGTCGCCCGCCCGGGAGAACAGCATCCGCAGCGAGTTGGACAGGTTGGTGACGGTGCCGACGGAGGAGCGGGAGGTGGGCGCCGAGCGGCGCTGTTCCAGCGACACGGCCGGCGGCAGCCCGCTGATCTCGCCGACCTTCGGCGCCCCGACCTGGTGGATCAGCCGGCGGGCGTACGGGGCGACCGACTCGAAGTAGCGGCGCTGGGCCTCCGCGTAGATCGTGCCGAACGCCAGCGAGGACTTCCCGGAGCCGGACACGCCGGTGAACACTGCGACCACGTCCCGGGGGACGTCGACGTCGACGCCCCGCAGGTTGTGCTCACGGGCACCGCGGACGCGGACGTGGGGATCGTGCGGGCTGGTCATGCGGCGGACTCCGAACGGACCGGGGCGGACAAACCCCGCGATTCTACGCCGGGGACAGTCCGGCGATCCGGGCCAGCCGCCGGTAGGAGTCCAGCAGCGCCTCGCGGTCGTACGTGCTGGTGGTGACCAGCACCTCCTGCGCGCCGGTCTCCTTCAGCACCGTCTCCAGGGCGTCGCGGACCTCCTCCTCGGTGCCCGCGAGCTGCCCGGTCAGCCCCGACTCGTAGAACCCCCGCTCCCTCGTGCTCATCTCCAGCGCCTCCACCCGCTCGGCCGGCGGCAGCGGCGGGAAGGTGCCGCGGGTGCGGGAGTACGCCATCGACCAGGCCTCGGGGACCAGCAGGCGGCGTGCGTCCTCGGGGGTCGCCGCGACGGCGATCGTGCCGGAGACCACCACGTAGGGCTCGCCGGCCCAGGGCGAGGGGCGGAAGTGGGCGCGGTAGTGGTCGACGCCGCGCCGCAGCTTCTCCCGGTCGCGCAGATCACCGATGACCATCGGCAGGCCGGCCCGGGCGGCGATGGCGGCGCCCTCGCCGATGGCCAGCACGAACGGCGGCACGCTCAGTCCCTCGGACGGCCGGGCCCGCACGCCCGTGGGCGACGTGCCGCGGAACCAGCCCAGCAGCTCCTGGAGCTGGGCCGCGAAGTCCTCGGCGTCCCCCTTGTCGCGGCCCAGCGCCTTGCGCACCCCGTCGGTGAAGCCGACCGAGCGGCCGAGGCCCATGTCGATCCGACCGGGGAACAGCGACTCCAGCACCCCGAACTGCTCCGCGACGACCAGCGGCCGGTGGTTCGGCAGCATCACGCCGCCGGTGCCCACCCGGATGGTCCGGGTCGCGCCGGCCACGGCGGCGGCCAGCACGGTCGGCGCGGAACCGGCGACGCCGGGCACGCCGTGGTGCTCCGACACCCAGAACCGGTGGTAGCCGAGCCGTTCCGCCTCCTGCGCGAAGCGCACGGTGTCGCGCAGCGCCTCACCGTCCGGGCGGCCTTCCCGGGTGCGGGAGCGGTCGAGCACGGAGAAACGGGTCGCGGCGATCACGGAACTCACACCGGGTTCAACGCCTGCGCCCCGCGCGCATTCCCGGGGTCCGGCCCGTCCGGCGGACGAGGCGGATCCGCGGACACCCCATACGCTGGGGGTGTGACGCACAGCACCAAGGCCCCGCTGGCCGTGTTCGACCTGGACAACACCCTCGCCGACACCGCGCACCGGCAGCGGTTCCTGGAGCGCAGGCCCCGCGACTGGGACGCCTTCTTCGCCGCCGCGCCGCAGGACCCGCCGCTCCCGGAGGGGGTGGCGCTGGCCCGCGAGAGCGCCGGGGAGTGCGAGGTGGTGTATCTGACCGGGCGGCCCGAGCGCTGTCGGCGCGACACCCTCGACTGGCTGTCCGCGCACGGCCTGCCCGAGGGGCGGGTGTACATGCGGCGCGACGACGACCGCAGGCCCGCCCGCTTCACCAAGCTGGCCATCCTGCGCCGGCTCGCCCGCACCCGGGAGATCCGGGTGCTCGTGGACGACGACGAACTGGTGTGCGAGGACGCCGAGCGGGCCGGGTTCACCGTCCTGCGGGCGCGCTGGGCGGCTCCCTCCGGCGAGCTGAAGGCCGCCCAGGAGAAGGAAGGGCGGACCTGACGGGCTACCGGGGCGTCGGTCCGCGTCCTCGCGTCACTCCGCGTCCTCCAGGCGGAAGCCCACCTTCAGCCCGACCTGGTAGTGGGCGATCTGCCCGTTCTCGATCTGCCCCCGCACCTGGGTCACCTCGAACCAGTCGAGGTTGCGCAGGGTCTGCGAGGCGCGGGTGATGCCGTTGCGGACGGCCTGGTCCACGCCCTCGGGGGAGGTGCCGACGATCTCGGTGACCCGGTAGGTGTGGTTCGACATGGGCTGCTCCTCTCCGCCGTGACCGCTGTGTCACGCGTCACTCCACCGTGCCCCACACCGCGGCGGACCGCGAGGCGTCGGACTTCCGTCCCCTATCCCTTGACCTCCGCATTGGTCCATACCAAAATCCGTCACACCCGTACGAGCCCTCCGCTCCTCCCCCCACGTCGGGCTTCCCCGCCCTGTCCCCGCACAGGGCCCTGTCCCCAGACAGAACAGGACCCCCTCGTGAGACGTCGCCGCCTGCTCGCCCTCTCCTGCGCCCTGACCGCCTCGCTCGTCACCGGCTGCGCACTGGTACCGGGCGAGACCGGGCAGGAGCGGAGCACCGTCGTCGTCTGGCTGATGAAGGACAGCGCCTCCGAGGAGTTCCTGGACCGCTTCACCGAGGAGTTCGAGCGCACCCACCCCGGCCTCGACCTGGACGTCCGCATCCAGGAGTGGACCGGCATCGGCGAGAAGGTGCACGCCGCCCTGGAGTCCGACGCGGCGGACGCGCCCGATGTGATCGAGGTCGGCAACACCCAGGTCCCGCAGTACATCGAGGGCGGCGGACTGCTCGACCTCACCCTGGAGTCGATGCGGGACTGGGGCATGCGCGACTGGCTGCCCGGCCTCGCCGAACCCGGGCAGCAGCTGTCCGCGCAGTACGGCATCCCCTGGTACGCCGCCAACCGTGTCGTCATCTACCGCAAGGACCTCTTCGAGCAGGCCGGGATCACCGCCCCGCCCAGGACCCGCGAGGAGTGGCTGGAGGTCACCGAAAAGCTGAACTCCGGAGGCGGCCAGGGCATCTACCTCGCCGGCCAGGACTGGTACACGCTCGCCGGGTTCATCTGGGACGAGGGCGGTGACCTGGCCGAGGAGAACGGCGGCAGCTGGCGCGGCAGCCTCGACACCCCGGCCGCCCTGCGCGGCATGGACTTCTACCGCCGCCTCCAGGCGCTCGGCGAGGGCCCGGTCGACGCCGACGAGGAACACCCGCCGCAGGCCGGCGTGTTCGCCGGGGGGCGGGTGGCCCAGATCGTCGCGGTGCCGGGGCTCGCCCGGGCGATCGTGCAGCGCAACCCCGGCCTGGAGGGCAAGCTCAACTTCTTCCCGGTCCCCGGCAGGAGCGCCGACCGGCCCGGCGCGGTCTTCACCGGCGGCTCGGACCTCGTCGTGCCGAAGAACACCGACGTCCGCGACGGCGCGGTCGCCGTCGTGGAGGCCCTCGCCGGGGCGGAGTGGAACACCGAGCTGGCCCGCACCATGAACTACGTGCCCAACAAGACGACCCTGGCCGCGGAGGTCGCGGACGAGGAGGGCGTCGCCGCCATGGCCGCCGGCGCGGCACAGGGACGGGCGACACCCGCCACGCCCGACTGGGCGAACGTCGAGGCGGACAACCCCATCAAGGAGTACATGACGAAGGTGCTCACCGGCGCCGACCCGGCCACCGAGGCCCGCCGCGCCTCACGCCGGATCACCGAGGCGCTGACGGCACCCGCGGGCTGACCGGCACGCCCTCCCGCCGCCTCCGCCGCCTACCGCACGACGCTCAGCGACAGCGCGAACCGCTCCCCGCCGTCCGTCCACCAGTGCGCCAGCTCCAGCCCGGCGGCGGCCAGTTCGGCGCGGATCCCCTCCTTGCGGAACTTCGCCGACACCTCGGTGCGCAGCTCCTCACCCGCCGCGAACTCGACCGCGAGGCCCACCGCCGGGATCTTCACCGTCTGCGCGTGCCGGGAGCGCAGCCGCATCTCGATCCACTCGTGCCCGGGATCCCACAGCGCGACATGCGCGAAGGCGCCGGGGTCGAAGTCGGCGCCCAGCTCCCGGTTGACGACGGACAGCACGTTGCGGTTGAACGCGGCCGTCACCCCCGCCGCGTCGTCGTACGCCCGGACCAGCACCTCCTCGTCCTTGACCAGGTCGGTGCCGAGCAGCAGCGCGTCGCCCGGGCTGAGCAGGGCGCGGGCCGAGGACAGGAACTCGGCCCGCTCGTCGGGCAGCAGGTTCCCGATCGTGCCGCCGAGGAACGCCAGCAGCCTTGGCCCCGGCGTCTCGGGCAGCTCCAGACGGGCGGTGAAGTCGGCGATCAGCGCGTGCACGGCCAGACCGGGCCGCTCCGCCACGAGCGCCCGCCCCGCCTGGGTGAGGGCGCTCTCGCTCACGTCGACCGGCACGTAGACCCGCAGGCCGGTGAACGCGTCGAGGAGGTGCCGGGTCTTGTCGGAGGAGCCGGAGCCCAGTTCCACCAGGGTGCGGGCGCCGGTCGCGGCGGCGATCTCGGCGGCGCGGGCGATCAGGATCTCCCGCTCCGCACGCGTCGGGTAGTACTCGGGCAGTTCGGTGATCCGCTCGAACAGTTCGCTGCCGTGCGCGTCGTAGAACCACTTCGGCGGCAGCGTCTTGGGCGTGGCGGTCAGACCGTGCAGCACGTCCGCGCGCAGGGCGGCGTCCGTGGCGTCCTCGGGAAGGGTGCGGGTGAGATGGAACGGGCTCACGTGCGGGGCTCCTTGAGCGGTGCGGGGTCCGGGGAGCGGCTCGGCTCCTTGAGCGGCGCGAGGCGCACCTCGGTGGCGCTCGCGGTGACCAGGGTGCGGTCCGGGACCTCGGTCCAGCGGGGGTCGTCGTCGTAGGGCTCGGACGCCACGACCGTGCCGCCGCCCGGCCGGACCAGGTACCACAGGGTGTCGCCCCAGGTGGTGGCGGTGATGGACGTGCCGTCGGTGAGCAGCAGGTTGAGCCGGGAGCCGGGGGCCGCCGCGGCGGCCTCCGGGACCGTGTCGGCGAGTGCCCGGCCCGGGTCGTCCCCGGCCCGCAGCCGGGCCAGGACCAGCGCCCAGACCAGCGCGGAGTCGTTGCGGGCCTCCAGCGACAGCAGCTCCTCGGGCGGCAGGCTCCGGGAGAGCGCGGCGAGGGATCCGGGCCAGCCCTTCACCGCCCCGTTGTGGCTGAACAGCCACCCGTCCGCGGCGTACGGCGCCGCCGCGGCCTCGGCGTCCGCGCCCGCCAGGGTGGCGTCGCGCACGGCGGCGAGCAGGGCCCGGGTGCGCACCACCCGGGCCAGGTCGGCGAACGACAGGTCGGCCCAGATGGGCCCGGCGCGCCGGTAGCGGGCCGGCGCCGGGTCGCCGTCGGCGTACCAGCCCACGCCGAAGCCGTCGGCGTTGACCGTCCCGTACTGCTGGTGCCGCGGCGCCCATGACTGCCGGTACAGCGCGTGCGGCGGCTCCACCAGCAGCGCGCCGAGCGGCTCGGCGGGCCCCACGTAGGCGAGGTGACGGCACATCAGGCGTCCTGCGAGCGGGCCGTGCGGAAGCCGGAGAAGATCTGCCGCCGGATCGGATAGTCCCAGTTGCGGAAGGTGCCCCGGCAGGCGACCGGGTCCACGGCGAACGAGCCGCCGCGCAGCACCTTGTGGTCGGAGCCGAAGAACACCTCCGAGTACTCCTTGTACGGGAACGCCCGGAATCCCGGGTACGGCAGGAAGTCGCTCGCCGTCCACTCCCACACGTCACCGATCAACTGCCGTACGCCCAGCGGCGACTCGCCGGCCGGGTAGCTCCCGGCGGGCGCCGGGCGCAGATGCCGCTGGCCCAGGTTGGCGTGCTCGGGACCCGGGTCGGCGTCGCCCCACGGGTAGCGCATCGAGCCGCCCGTCGCGGGATCGTACCGGGCCGCCTTCTCCCACTCGGCCTCCGTGGGCAGCCGCCGCCCGGCCCAGCGGGCGTACGCGTCCGCCTCGTACCAGCACACGTGCAGCACCGGCTCCTGCGGCGGCACGGCTTCCGTCACCCCGAACCGGCGGCGCAGCCACTGCCCGCCGTCCCGGCGCCAGAACAGCGGGGCGGTGATGGAGTGGCGGCGGATGTGCGCCCAGCCCTCGGCCGTCCACCAGCGCGGGTCGTCGTAGCCGCCGTCCTCGATGAACGCCAGGTAGGCGCCGTTGGTGACCGGAGTGGTGTCGATGAAGAAGGGCGGTATCTCCCGCCGGTGCGCGGGCCGTTCGTTGTCCAGGGCCCAGGGCTCGGTGGAGGTGCCCATGGTGAACGGACCGCCGGGGACGAGGACTTCGGACGGCCCGGTGAACAGGGCGACCGGCTCGGGGTCCGGGGCGGTGAGCGCCTGCGGGCCGCGGCGCAGCTGATGGGTGATCAGCATGGTCTCGTCGTGCTGCTGTTCGTGCTGCGCGACCATCCCGAAGGCGAACCCCGCCTCGGTCAGCCGGGTGCCCCGGAAGGAGGCGCCCTCCAGCACGTCCAGGACCCGGCGGCGCACCTGCCCGGCGTAGGCGCGGGCCTCGGCGGGCGGCAGCAGCGGCAGGGACGGCCGCTCCGCGCGCGGATGCTCGAAGGCGTCGTACAGGGTGTCGATCTCCGGCCGGATCGCCTCCTGCCCGGCGACCGCCCGCAGCAGCCACAGCTCCTCCTGGTTGCCGATGTGCGCGAGGTCCCAGACCAGCGGGGACATCAGCGGCGAGTGCTGGGCGGTCAGATCGGGGTCGTCGACACAGGTGGTCAGCAGCGTGGTGCGGTCGCGGGCGGTGGTCAGCGAGGCCAGGGCCCGCTCGCGGAACGCCTCCGGATCGACGTCCGAGGCCGTCCCGGGCGTGGTGTCGGTCATCGGTACAGGTCCTTCCCGTACGGCAGGGGCAGCTCGTCGGCCGGGCGCGGCCCGGACCCGGTGCGGTCCGTCCCGAGCAACCGGTCCAGCAGGTCGTCGGCGGGACAGCGGCCCCGCACCACATAGCGGTCGCGGTACGCCGCGACGGCGTCCGTCACTTCGGACGTGGCGCCGAGCCGGGGCAGCGCCGCCAGCGCCGCCGCGAAGCACGCCGCGGCCGCCTCGCGCAGCTCCGGGTCGGCCAGTCCGTGGCGGGCCGCGTCGAACCACAGCGGATTGTGCGGCGCGGGCCGCCCGAGGGAGCGCTCGGCCAGCGGCTTCACCGTGCGGTACGCGGTCTCGGCGGCCTCCGGGTCGTCGAAGAGCGCCGTCGTCACCGCCACCGGCACGATCCAGCCGTCGTCGCCGGGCTGCGCGTCGATCATCCGCAGCTCCAGGTGACCGCGCGGCCTGACCGGCGGGAACAGCGTGGTCAGGTGGTAGTCGAGGTCGTCGGGGGTCGGCGGCCGGGGGGTCCCGGACCGGGTCCACTCCCGGAAGGTGAGCCCGTCGGGCACGTCCCAGGGCCCGTCCTCGCGCCGGACGCACATCACCGGCGCGTCCAGCACCCGGCGGGCCCAGGCGCCGCGCGGATCGGCGTCCAGCACCGGCGCGCCCGCCCGCCCGGCACCGATCTGCGCCCACCGCAGCTGGCGGGTGGACACCCAGCCGGTGGGCCGGTTCCCGGCCATCGGGGAGTTGGCGAACGCGGCCACCAGCACCGCGCCCAGCTGGTGGGCGAGCCACCAGCGCCGTACGTGGCCGAGCGGGCCGGGCTCCTCGTACCCCGCGTCCAGGCAGACCTGCACGGAGGCCGAGGCGCACATCATGGCGCGGCCGGCCGGCCCGGTGCGGTCCAGGGAGGTCTCCATCGCGTCGTAGCGCGGCCGGCGCAGGAACCGGCGGGGCGCGTGCCACGGGTCGTGGCCGATGCCGGCGAGGCCGAGGCCCCGCTCGCGCAGGGCCGCGCGGACGGCGTCCAGGTCGGCGGAGACGGTGCGCACGCACTCCGTCAGGGAGGCGGCGGGCGGCGAGCTCAGCTCCAGCTGGCCGCCGGGTTCCACGGTGAGCGCGGACGCCAGGGGGGTGGCGCGCGCGGCGGCGAAGGCCGCTTCGAGTCGTTCGGATGTGACGGGGAGCCGGGGCTGGCGCAGTTCGTGGACCAGCCACTCCAGTTCGACACCGACGGTGCGCGGCGGCCCGGTCTTGAAGCAGATCCCGCGGATCAGCCCCTCCACCTCCGCCTCGTCGACGGCGGCGCGGGCCTTCGTACAGTGGCTTGCCGCATCGGACATATCGGGGTCCCTTCTCGAGGTCCTCCTGCCACCGGTCCGCGGGCGTCGGCGCCCCGGACCGGTGCACCCGTCCACCCAAGACGCTCGCGCCCGCTCGCACAAGGGGGCGAAGCGGGATGTTCCGGACGCGGACCGGAGCAATTCCGTGGACGGGAACCGGTGTTGCCCGGAGGGCCGCTCTCCGTTTCCGGGGCCGGGAAACTCCGTTGCACCGCAGGACCAGGATCGCTCACGATGCGTTCATGAGCACGACGGGGGAGGCCGTGCGGCGCGCGGTCACGGCGGCTACGGGGGTGGCGCCGTGAGCGCGCGCCTGCGCGCCGTCGCGCGCGAGACGGAGCAGATCGTGGCGGCGGGGTCGTACCGGGCGCCGAACGGCCGCGAGATGTCCCTCGCGGACGCGGTCGAGGCGGCTCGGACGGGCACCCGGCCGTCCGCACGGCGGTCCCCGGCTCCCTCACCCCACCGGGGAGCGGGCCACCGACCGCTGGGGCGGGCGCCGTTCGTGCCAGCGCAGGTCCGCCTCGAGCTGGGCGGCGAGCGAGACCAGCAGGGGTTCGCTGTGCGCGGGGCCCAGCAGCTGCGCCCCGACGGGCAGCCCGCCGCGGACGAAACCGGCGGGCACGCCGACACCGGGCCAGCCCAGCACGTTCCACGGCCAGGCGTACGGGCAGGCGGCGATGATCGCCCGGTCGGTGGCGAGCGGCCCCAGCCCCAGCAGGGCGCCGATCCGCGGCGGGGGAGTGGCCGTCGTCGGCGCGAGGATCACGTCGTACGACGTGAAGAACCGGCCGATACGGCGGTGCAGCGCCGCCTCCGCCCGCCGTGCCGCCTTCAGCGGGGGCCCGCCGAGCACCCGTCCGAGCCGGGCGGCACTGCGGGTGCGCGGGTCGAGCAGGGCCGGATCGGGTGCCTCGCGCGCCCACTCGGCGATGCCCGCGGTGGCCCGCGGCACGAAGGCCAGCCCGATCTGCCCGTACGGCGGGTCCGCCTCCTCGACGATGTGGCCCGCCGCGCTCAGCCTCTCCGCCAGTTCGGTGACCCGGGCGCGGATCTCCGGGTCGAGCCGGGCGGGCAGAGCGGTGAACGGCGGTCTGAGGGAGAGCGCGACGCGCAGCCGGCCGGGGTCGCGGCCGGCCGCCTCGGAGATCCGCAGCGCCGGCGGCCGGTGCGGGTCACGCGCGTGGTTGCCGCTGGCCGCGTCCAGCAGCAGGGCCGCGTCCGCCACCGTGCGGGCGAGCGGGCCGTTGACCGTGATGCCCTGGAAGGACTCGCCGCGCGGCCAGGTCGAGATCCGCCCGCGCTGCGGCTTGATGCCGACCAGATGGGTCCAGGAGGCGGGGATGCGCACCGAACCGGCCCCGTCCGAGCCCAGCGCGGCCGGGACCAGGCCCGCCGCGACCGCCGCCGCGCTGCCGCCGGAGGAGCCGCCCGGCGTGTGCTCCGGGTTCCACGGGTTGCGGGTCGCGCCGAACGCGGGCCCCTCGGTGAACGGCCACTGCCCCAGCTCACAGGTGTTGGTCTTGCCGACGATCACCGCGCCGGCCGCCCGCAGCCGCCGTACCGCCTCGCCGTCCTCGGCGGCCGGCGGGAAGGAGCCCCGGCAGCCGAACGCGGTGGGCTCGCCCGCCACGTCCATGTCGTCCTTGACGGCGACGGGCACCCCGAGCAACGGCAGGCGCACCCCCGCGGCCAGCTCCCGGTCCGCCGCCTCGGCCTCGGCGAGCGCCGCCTCGGCCCGGACGATCCGGAAGGCGTTGAGGGAGCCCTGACTCGCCTCGATGCGGGCCAGCGCCTGGGCGACGAGCGTCCGGGACGTGACCTCCCCGGCGGCCAGTGCGCGAGCGGTCTCCGCCAGACCTGCGGAAGGGGCGAGCGTCATGCGGGACACCTCCGGGAGCGGTTGTCTACCGAACGGTAACCTCTTGTGGCCGCGCGTGGAACGCCTGCGCGGCGAGCGGCCGTTCACCGCGCGCCACGGCCTTTCCGGTAGGCGCGAACGGCCCCTCCCAAACCACGGGCGCGCCCGCCGCGCCTTCCCGCCCCGTACCGCACGCGGACTCGGTACGCCGCGGACCGGCCGCCGGCTCGCTGCCGACCCGCCGGGTCGGACAGCGATGGCGCGCTGTGACCGAACGATCCCAGAATGGGGGGAACCGTCCGGACGGAGGGCAGACCCATGGCACAGGACGCCACCTCGCCGAGCAGGCTGCGCAGCAACCGCGCCACGCTGCCCCACAAGGTGGGCTACGCCCTGCGCCACCCCGCCCGTGTGGCGCCGTATCTGCGCCGGGCCGGGCGGGACGCCTGGCTGCGCCTGATCCACCCCGACCACGTCGGCTACTACCGGGCGGTCATGGCGTCCGACACCCGCCGCGACCCCGAGGCCGCGGTCGGCAGCCGCAGCCACGACCGGTGGCTGGCCCTGGGCGCGATGCAGTTCGACTACCTGCTGGAGCACGGTCTGCGCCCCGGGCACCGCATGCTCGACATCGGCTGCGGCAACCTGCGCGGCGGCTGGCGCTTCATCGACTACCTGGACACGGGCAACTACTACGGCATCGACATCTCGCCCGACATCCTCATCGCGGCGAAGAAGACGCTCGCCGAGCGCGGGCTCCAGGACAAGCTGCCGCACCTGACCATCACCGGCGACCTGACCCTGGACTTCCTGCCCGACGCGCACTTCGACGTGGTGCACGCGCACAGCGTCTTCTCCCACTCCCCGCTGGAGGTCATCGAGGAGTGCCTCGCCCACGTCGGCAGGGTGCTGAAGCCGGACGGCTTCTTCGACTTCACCTTCGACCGTACCGAGGGCACCGAGCACCAGGTGCTGCGCGAGGACTTCTACTACCGCACCGAGACCCTGCTGGCCGTGGCCCGCCGCCACGGTCTGCACGGCCGGTTCATGGAGGACTGGGAGCGTCGGCCCCACGGCCAGTCGAAGATCCGCGTCAGTCGTTCGCCGGTGCCTCGGTGATGTCGACCATCCAGGTGACGCCGAAGCGGTCCGTGCACATGCCGAACACATCGCCCCACATCTGCTTCTCCAGCGGCACGGAGACCGAGGCGCCGGCCGACAGCTTCTCCCAGTAGCCGCGCAGCTCGGCGGCGTCGTCCCCGCTCAGGCTCACCGCGAAGGCGTTCCCGGGGGTGTGCTCCATGCCGGGCGGGGTGTCGGCGCCCATCAGGGTGTAGCCGGCCGGGGTCTCCAGCATGCCGTGCATGATCTTGTCGGCCTCCGCTGCCTCCGGCCGGCCGAACTCGCCGAAGGTGCTGAGCGTGAGCGTGCCGCCGAACACGTCCGCGTAGAACTCCATGGCCTGCCGGGCATCGCCGTCGAAGCTGAGGTACGGGTTGAGACGCGAGGGCATGCGGCCTCCAGGACGGAACGTGTCGAACCGGGCGAACCGGATGAATCGCCGGACGGGCGCAGAGTAGCGCGGGACGTGCCGCGCTACGGCGGATTGCCCGCGACCGGGGTCGTGGCGTGGCCCGCGTACGCTGTCCGCGGTACCGGCGGGGCGCCCCCACGAGGCGGCGCCCGGCCCGGCGAGCCGTCGTACCCGACGCCGAAGGAGCCCGATGAACCCCGGCCCCACCGCGCCCCGTGCCACGCACACCGCGCTGCTGGAGGACTTCTCCCTGGAGATGACCGGCAAGGACGTGCCGCACCTGGAGGAGGCGCACCACCTCGTCCCGCCGGGCACCCGCATCAACGTGACCTTCCTCGGCAACGAGGACCTGCGGATGCGCCTGGCCGCCGCGCGGGCCGTGAAGCGGCTGGGCTTCGTGCCGGTCCCGCACCTCTCGGCCCGCCGCCTGGCCTCCCGGGCCGAGCTGGAGGAGTTCCTGGAGGGGCTGCGCGCCGACGGCACCGGCGAGCACGTGTTCGTGGTCGGGGGTGACCCGGCCCGGCCGCACGGCCCGTACGAGGACGCGCTCGCCGTCATCCGGACCGGACTGCTGGAGCGGTACGGCGTCCGCCACGTCGGCGTCAGCGGCTACCCGGAGGGCCACCCCGCGATCGCCGGGCCCGTGCTGTGGACCGCGCTGGCCGACAAGACCGCGGCGCTCGCGCGGCGGCGGCTCGGCGGGCATGTGATCACCCAGTTCGGCTTCGATGCCGGCCCGGTGCTCTCCTGGGTGGCCGAGACCCGCGGGCGCGGGATCGACCTGCCGGTCCGGATCGGCGTGCCCGGACCGGCCGGGGTCCGGCGGCTGGTGTCGTACGCCACCCGCTTCGGTGTCGGCACCAGCGCCTCCATCGCCCGGAAGTACGGCTTCTCCCTCACCAACCTGATGGCCACGGCCGGCCCGGACCGGTTCCTGCGGGACCTGGCCGCCGGGTACGACCCGGCCGTCCACGGCGACCTGAGGGTGCACTTCTACACGTTCGGCGGCCTGAGGGCGACCGCGGAGTGGGTGGCGGGGTTCGCCGCGCGGCCCGCGGCGGAGTCCGGGGCGGGCGCCTGACGCCCGGGCCGGGACCGGTGCCCGCGCGGTGAGCGGCAAAAGGGCCGCGGCGACGGGGGGAGCGGCCGCGGTGGCGGCGGCCCCGACGAGGGGGCAGGGCCGCCATGACGGGGAGGGCCGCGACGACGGCGAGGGGCCGGAGCGTCGGCTCCGGCCCCTCGGTGCGGGTGTGGCGCGGTCAGGCCGCGGCGGCCTCGCCGTGCAGCCGCGCGACGACCTCGGTCAGCTGCGCGGCGACCTCGGCGTCGTCGGCCGGGTGGGTCTCGGCGAAGCGCTGGAGCGAGCCCGGGATGGAGAGCTTGACGTCCTCCAGCACCTTGCCGCCCGCGACGCCGACGGACTTGCGGGTGTCGTCGTGCGCCCAGACACCGCCGTACTGGCCGAACGCGGTGCCGACCACGGCGACCGCCTTGCCGACGACGGCGCCGGCGCCGTACGGGCGGGACAGCCAGTCGATGGCGTTCTTCAGCACGGCCGGCATGGTGCCGTTGTACTCGGGGGTGAACAGCAGCAGCGCGTCGGCGGCGGCCACGGCCTCGCGCAGCCGGAGGGCGGCGGCCGGCACCGAGCCCTCGACGTCGATGTCCTCGTTGTAGAACGGGATGTCGGCCAGGCCCTCGAACAGCTGGATGTCGGCGCCCTCGGGAGCGTGCTTGACGGCGGCCTCGGCGAGCTGGCGGTTGTGCGAACCGGCGCGGAGGCTGCCGACGAGCGCGAGGATGCGAACGGACATGGGAACTCCCGATGACTGAGAAAAACGGCGGTTGGGCGGGCCCGGTTCGATCCGGACCGGGGTCCGTTTAATGTTGTAGCAGGTAACCGGACCGCGGTCCAGTTTCATTCCCGATGCTTTACGCTGTCTTCATGTCCGCCTCCCTGCCACCCTTCCCGCCGCCCCAGAAGCCCGTGGCCGCCCCCGAGCTGCTGGAGCTCGGTTCCCGCGGACAGGAACCCTGCCTGCGGGCCGACGCCGCGCGCAACCGGGCCCGGCTGCTGGAGGCGGCCGCCCGGCTGATCGCCGAGCACGGCGCGGCCGGGGTCACGATGGAGGCGGTGGCCGCGGCGGCGAAGGTGGGCAAGGGGACGGTCTTCCGGCGCTTCGGTGACCGCGTCGGCCTGCTCACCGCGCTGCTCGACCACTCCGAGCGCACGTTCCAGGCATCGTTCCTCAGCGGGCCGCCGCCGCTCGGCCCCGGCGCCCCGCCCGTGGACCGGCTGAACGCGTTCGGGCACGCCACCCTGCGCCACGCGGCCAAGTCGCTCGAACTCCAGATCGCGGCCGAGCCCACCCCGGACCGCCGCTTCACCGCACCGCCCCGGCGGCTGCTGCGCGGCCACGTCATGATGCTGCTGCGGCAGGTGGTCCCCGAGGCCGACTGCGAACTGCTCGCCCTGACGCTGATGGGCTATCTCGACCCGGTCGCCGTCCAGCACCTCACCCAGCAGTGCGGCATGCCACTGGACCGTCTGGAGGCCGGCTGGACCGACCTGGTCACCCGGGTCACGGGCAGGGAACCGGCCGCCGCCGCGGAGCGCTGACCCGCGCGGGGCGCGCGCGAAGCCGGCCGGAGGGCGGGAGAGGACGCACCGGGGCTGCGAGACAGGCCGAAAGGCGGGAGAGGACGTACGGGGGGCGCGAGGTCAGCCGCAGCGCCGGCGAGGAGCTACCGGGGCGCGCGAGGGGCGCGCGAGGTGATCCGGGGGCGGCCGACGGCGCTTCGCGTGCGCCCGGGGGTGCCCGGCCCGCCGCCTCGGGGCTCTGCCAAGATGCCGTACGTCATGGTGCAGATACCGAAAACGCCCGCGCCCGCGCAGCGTTCCGTGCCCACGAGTGCCGATGTGGCCCGTCTGGCAGGCGTCTCCCGGGCGACCGTCTCCTACGTCCTGAACAACACCAGCGCCGTACGCATCAGCGAGCCGACCCGGCGCCGCGTGCACGAGGCCGCGGAGGAACTCGGATACGTGCCGCACGCGGCAGCGCGCAGTCTGCGCGCGGGGCACAGCCGGATGGTGCTGATGCCCGCCCCGGCGATCCCCGTCGGATCGCTCTACAGCCGGTTCATCAACGAGCTCCAGCAGGCCCTCGGGCGCCTCGACTACACGGTCGTGCAGTACGGCAGCCCGGGCCCGGCCGGCGACGACGCCGCGCGGGCCTGGGCCGAACTGCGTCCCGTGGCCGTCCTCGTGCCCGGATCGGGCCTCGGCCCGCAGGGAGTGGCCCTGCTCAGGCGCTCCGGCGCCCGTGCCGTGGTCACGCTGGGGCCGGAGGCGGTGCGGGGTGCGCACGCCCTGCTCATGGACCACGCGGCGGTCGGCCGGGCCGCCGGGGCCCACCTGTACGCGCGTGGCCGGCGCCGGATCGGTGTCGTCGTGCCCGAGGAGCCGGGCCTGGAGGTCTTCTCCCGGCCCCGCCTGGACGGCGTACGCCGCTCCCTGCGCGGTACCGGCGCGACCGTCACCGAGCTGCCCCTCGCCTACGAGGAGGAGGCTGCGGCCGCGCTCGCCGCGCGCTGGCGGGATCTCGGCCTGGACGGGGTCTTCGCCTACAACGACGAGTACGCCGCGCTGCTGCTGCGCGCGCTCCAGGACGAGGGCGTGGCCGTCCCCGGCGACACGGCCCTGATCGGCGCCGACGACCTCATGGTGGGACGGCTGCTGCGGCCCCGGCTGAGCACCGTGCACATCGAGCTGCCGTCGGGCCGCGACCTCGCCGAACTCGTCGACCGGGCGGTCCGCGAGCCGGGCGCCGCACTGGAGCGCCGCGAGGTGCTGGGAGCCGCGGTGGTGGCCCGCGACTCCAGCTGACGGCACTTCATGTCACCGGCCGCGGAAAGGATCCGCAGGGAAGGGGGAAGCGGTCACTGGCCGTTCTGCTCGGCCTGCGCCTGTGCCTGCGCCTGCTCCTGCGCCTGCTGCGCGGCGACCGCCTTGCGGACCTCGTCCATGTCCAGCCCGCGGGCCTGCCCGATGACATCCGCGAGAGCCGCCTCCGGCAGCGCTCCCGGCTGCGCGAACACGGCCACACGGTCGCGGACGATCATCAGCGTGGGGATCGACTGGATACCGAAGGCCGCCGCCAGCTCCGGCTGCGCCTCGGTGTCCACCTTGCCGAACACCAGGTCCGGGTTCTCCTGCGCCGCCTTCTCGTAGACCGGCGCGAACTGCCGGCACGGACCGCACCAGGCCGCCCAGAAGTCGATCAGGACGAAATCGTTGTCCGTGACCGTCTGGTCGAAGTTCTCCTTGGTCAGCTCCACGGTGCCGCTCATGGCCTATCCCTGCTTCCTGATGTGGGCGGTGCCCCTGTGGGGGGCGGGCCGTCCGGACAACACCGCCCGGCGGGCGGCTATTCCGAGCGCGCACCGGCACGCGTCCCCGCGCGCACGGTCACGCATCCGCGCGCCTACCCCTGTGGCCACCCCGCACACCACCCACCAGACTGACCCCATGACGGAAACGGATTCCAACGCGTACGACGTCGTGGTCCTCGGGGCCGGGCCCGTGGGGGAGAACGTCGCCGACCGCACCCGCGCGGCCGGTCTCACCACCGCGGTCGTGGAGAACGAGCTGGTCGGCGGCGAATGCTCCTACTGGGCGTGCATGCCCAGCAAGGCGCTGCTGCGGCCGGTGATCGCCCGCGCGGACGCCCGCCGCGTCCCCGGCCTGCGCCATCTGGTCCAGGGCCCCCTGGACGCGCCCGCGGTGCTCGCCCACCGGGACGACCACACCGCGCACTGGCAGGACGACGGGCAGGCGGGCTGGCTGGACGGCATCGGCGCCGACCTGTACCGGGGCCACGGCCGCCTCGCCGGCCCCCGCACGGTGACCGTCACCGGATCCGACGGAACCGTGCGCACCCTGACCGCCCGGTACGCCGTCGCCGTCTGCACGGGCAGCCGGGCCCGGCTGCCGGGTCTGCCCGGACTCGCCGACGTCCGGCCCTGGACCAGCCGGGAGGCCACCAGCGCCGAGGCGGTGCCCGGCCGGCTGATCGTGGTGGGTGGCGGCGTGGTGGCCACCGAGATGGCCACCGCCTGGCAGGCGCTCGGTTCCCGGGTGACCATGCTGGTCCGCGGCAAGGGCCTGCTCGCCCGGATGGAGCCGTTCGCCGGGGAACTCGTCGCCGAGGCGCTGACCGAGGCCGGCGCCGAGATCCGCACCGGGACCTCCGTGCGGTCCGTCAGACGCGAGAACGGCGCGGTGGTGGCCGTCACCGACGGCGGCGACCGGATCGAGGCGGACGAGATCCTCTTCGCCACCGGCCGCGCCCCGCGCACCGACGACATCGGCCTCGACACCGTCGGACTGGAGCCCGGCGACTGGCTGCCGGTCGACGACAGCCTGCGGGTCACCGGCACGGACTGGCTGTACGCGGTCGGCGACGTCAACCAGCGAGCGCTCCTCACCCACCAGGGCAAGTACCAGGCCAGGATCGCGGGCGCCGCGATCGCCGCGCGCGCCTCCGGTGCGACGGCCCTCGAAGCGGGCCCCTGGGGCGCGCACACCGCCACCGCCGACCACGCGGCCGTTCCCCAGGTCGTCTTCACCGACCCCGAGGCGGCGGCCGTCGGCCTCTCCCTCGCCGAGGCCGAACAGGCCGGACACCGCGTCCGCGCGGTCGACGTCGAGTTCTCCTCGGTGGCCGGTGCCGGACTGTACGCCGACGGCTACCGGGGCCGGGCCCGCATGGTCGTCGACCTGGAGGACGAGGTCCTGCGCGGGGTCACCTTCGTCGGCCCCGGCGTCGGTGAGCTGATCCACTCGGCCACGGTCGCGGTCGCCGGCCAGGTGCCGGTGGGACGGCTGTGGCACGCGGTTCCCTCGTATCCGACGGTCAGCGAGGTGTGGCTGCGGCTGCTGGAGGCGTACCGGGACAGCTGAGGCACGGACGGGTCCTCCCGCCCCGGTCACCCCGGCAGGGAGAACCCCAGGGCCCGCGCCGCCTCGTGCGGCGTGGGCTGGGTCCAGCGCTCCGCCATCGCCTGGTTCGAGGACAGCGAGCGCGACTCGGCGCGGTCCAGGTAGAGCACGCCGTCGAGGTGGTCGGTCTCGTGCTGGACGATCCGCGCGGGCCACCCGGAGACCACCTCGTCCAGCGCGCGGCCGTACTCGTCCGCGCCCGTCAGCCGCACCCGGGCCGGCCGCGCCACCACCGCCTGCCAGCCCGGCACGCTCAGACAGCCCTCGAAGAACGCGGCCCGCTCCGCCCCGACGGGCTCGTACGCCGGGTTGACCAGCACCCGGAACGGCAGCGGCACCCGCCCGCGCGCCCGCCGCACCTCCTCCGGCACCGGCGCCGGATCCTCCACGACCGCGATCCGCAGCCCCACCCCGACCTGCGGCGCGGCGAGCCCGACCCCGGGTGCCGCGTGCATCGTCCGGCGCAGCGCCTCGACGAACCGGGCCAGCAGCGCCGGCCCCAGCTGCCCGTCGAAGAGCTCGGCCGGCCGCCGCAGCACCGGGTCACCCGCCGCGACGATCGGCAACGGCCCGTCGGTGGCCAGGAGTTCCTCGACCTGCTCGGCAAGGGGCGCGCGCTGACTGGGAGTAGACATCCCGACAGCATGCCACGCCTCCGCCCGCCTGTGACGCAGGTCACTCAACTCGCCGGGAACTCGCGGCCCGCACGCTCCGACTACTGGACCACCACGGCCGACACATCAACCGTCCCCGGAGAGTCCCACCGATGACCACCGCTCCCTCGCCCCCCTCGGACGAGGCCACCCAGCCGGCCTCGTCGACCTCACCCACCTCGACGACCTCGCCGGCGGCGCCCGCGGCGTCCCGCGGCTGGGCGCCGCTGCGCCCGCTGATCCTGCGCCTGCACTTCTACGCCGGAGTGCTCGTCGCCCCGTTCCTGCTCGTCGCCGCGGTGACCGGCCTGCTGTACGCCGCCTCCTTCCAGGCCGAGAAGATCGTCTACGCCGACGAGCTGACCGTCTCCGCCGGCGACACCAAGCTGCCGGTCTCCGAGCAGGTCGCCGCCGCCCGCCGGGCCCACCCCGAGGGCACCGTCACGGCCGTACGGCCCTCGCCGGAGGCCGACGCCACCACCAGGGTGCTGCTGTCCGGCGTCCCCGGCGTCGACCCGGACCACACCCTCGCCGTCTTCGTCGACCCGTACACCGCCAAGGTGGAGGGCGCCCTCGAACAGTACGGCTCCACCGGGGCGCTGCCGCTGCGCACCTGGATCGACGAGCTGCACCGCGATCTGCACCTCGGCGAGCCCGGCCGCCTCTACAGCGAACTCGCCGCCAGCTGGCTGTGGGTGATCGCCGCCGGCGGCCTGGTGCTCTGGTTCTCCCGCCGCCGCGCCCTGCGCCGGCTGCGCGGCACCACCGGACGGCGCCGCACCCTCGGCCTGCACGGCACCGTCGGCGCCTGGGCCGCGGCCGGCTTCCTGTTCCTGTCGGCGACCGGCCTGACCTGGTCCGCGTACGCCGGCGCGAACATCGACGAACTGCGCACCTCGCTCGGCGGCGCCACCCCGGCGCTCGCGGCGACGGCGGCCGGCGACCACGCGGAGCACGGCGGGACGTCCCCCGGCGACCGGCAGGCCGCGCCCGGCGCCGGCCTGGACGAGGTGCTGGCCGCGGCGCGCGCCGAGGGGCTGACCGACCCCGTCGAGATCCAGCCGCCCGCCGACGCCTCCTCCGCTTACGTCGTCAAGCAGGTGCAGCGCAGCTGGCCCGGGAAGCAGGACTCGGTGGCGGTCGACCCGGCCACCGGCGAGGTCCTGGACGTGCTGCGGTTCGCCGACTACCCGGTCCTCGCCAAGCTGACCCGCTGGGGGATCGACCTGCACTCCGGCGTCCTGTTCGGCCTGGTCAACCAGATCGCGCTGATGCTGCTCGCGGCGTCCCTGATCCTGCTCGTCCTGTGGGGCTACCGCATGTGGTGGCAGCGCGGCCGGGGCTCCGCCTTCGGCCGCCCGATCCCGCGCGGCGCCTGGGCCGAGGTGCCCCCGCAGATCCTGGTCCCGCTGCTGGCCGCGGTGGCGGCCGTCGGGTACTTCGTGCCGCTGCTGGGCATCCCGCTGGCCGCGTTCCTGGCCGTGGACGTCGTCCTGGGGGAGATCGCCCACCGGCGGGGACGGCGGACGTACGCCGCCAAGTAGCGTCGCCGCATCCGGCACACACCACGGGCCCGGCTCCACAGGGGGGAGCCGGGCCCGTGCCTCGTCGGTCCCGGTGCCCAGGGGGTTTCGTCGGACTCCGGTCCGCCCCGCGACGCCCGGCACGCACTCTCGCCGCACCGGACGCCGCAGGGCCGTCCTGCGGACGACGACTGGAGTTCGACGACCCCCCTAGAGCTGCTCGAAGTCACCGGCCAGGGCGGAGGCGACCCGCAGATGCGGCCGGGCCTCCTCCTCGCGCCCCTGGCGCTGGAGGGTGCGGCCCAGCAGCAGCCGGGCGTAGTGCTCCACCGGGTCGCGCTCCACGATGACCCGCAGCTCGGCCTCGGCGCGGCGCAGCTGGGCCGAGTGGTAGTAGGCGCGGGCCAGCAGCAGGCGCGGACCGGTCTGTCCCGGCTCCTCCTCGACCAGCCCGTCCAGCACACGCGCCGCGGCGGCGTAGTCCTTGGCGTCGAAGAACATCCGCGCGCGCTCCCAGCGCTCCGCCGGCGTCCCGTGGTCGTAGTACGTGGTCTCCACTGGTGACCTCCTTCGGACGCCCCAACAACACCAGGTGGTTGAACATTCCACCACCCGGTGCGGCCGGGGCGTTGGCCCTCCGGCGGTGCCCCCGGAGGGCTAGGTTGAGCGCCATGAGCAATCTCGACCGCCAGGCGGTGCCGAGCGTGTGCGGCGGCCGCGGCTTCGTGGTGGCGGAACCCGTGCGCGAACTCCTCAGCCCCCGCCGCGTCCGGCTCGGTGAAGCCACCGAGGTGCGCCGCCTGCTGCCCAACCTGGGCCGCAGGATGGTCGGCGCCTGGTGCTTCGTCGACCACTACGGTCCCGACGACATCGCCGACGAGCCCGGCATGCAGGTCCCCCCGCACCCGCACATGGGCCTGCAGACCGTCAGCTGGCTCCACGAGGGCGAGGTCCTGCACCGGGACTCCACCGGCAGCCTCCAGACCGTCCGCCCGCGCGAACTGGGCCTGATGACCTCCGGCCGGGCGATCAGCCACTCCGAGGAGAGCCCCCGCGCGCACGCCCGCTTCCTGCACGGAGCCCAGCTCTGGGTCGCCCTCCCGGACGCCCACCGGCACACCGACCCGCACTTCGAGCACCACGCCGACCTGCCGCTCGTCACGGCACCGGGCCTGACGGCCACCCTCGTCCTCGGCGGCCTCGACGGCGCGACCTCGCCCGGCACCGCGTACACCCCCATCGTCGGCGCCGACCTCGCGCTCACCGACGGCGCGGACGTACGCCTCCCCCTGGAGCCGGACTTCGAGTACGCCGTGCTCGCCATGTCCGGCGAGGTCCACGTCGACGGCGTCCCCGTCCTCCCCGGCTCCCTGCTCTACCTCGGCTGCGGCCGCACCGAACTCCCCTTGCGCGCCGACTCGGACGCCGCCCTGATGCTGCTCGGCGGCGAGCCGTTCGAAGAGGAGCTGATCATGTTCTGGAACTGGATCGGACGGTCCCAGGAGGAGATCGAACAGGCACGGCGGGACTGGATGGAAGGGACACGTTTCGGGGAGGTCAAGGGCTACGACGGCGCTCCGCTGCCGGCCCCGGAGCTGCCCGCGATGCCCCTGAGACCCCGGGGCCGGGTCCGCTGACCCACGAGGGCGGGAGCAGGGCGGGCCGGCCGGTGCGGTGCGGCCGCCGATCGGATGACCGTGGCGCGTTCCCCTCCCGGCGTACCGGGCCGAGCACCCCCGTTTCGAGCCGAGCCCGGAAGGTAACCCCGGGAGCTGTCGCGTGCGCCGGCCGGGCGCGGCCGTAACGTACCGCGGCCGTCGGCCGGCGAGGAACGAGGGGATGTGGTGCCGCATGCGGGACGACGAGCGGAAAGAGACCTGGGACGAGTTCCGCGGCCTGGTGAACATGTCGCCGGCCGACCTGGAGAAGTGGCTGGACTCGGAGGAGTCGAAGAGCGCCGGACAGCACAAGGACGGCGGCGAGTCCACCGGCCACGCCTCCGGCCGGCGCATCCTCGGCATCCTGCGGACGAACAAGGGTGACCTCTCGGACGACGACTACCAGCACATGCGGAAGGTCGTCGGCTACATCCGGCGGCATCTCGCCCAGCGGCCCTCGGGCGATGTCCGGGACACCCGGTGGCGGTACTCGCTGATGAACTGGGGTCACGACCCCCTGGACTGACCGGCCGGGGACGGTCACTGTGACCTTCGCGCCGACGGGCGCGGGGCCGCCCGCCCTCGCCGGCCCCCAGGACACCGCCGGGCGACGCGCCGGAACCCGCTCGCGCGTGGCCCGCGCGTCCGTCCACCCGCGCCGGAGCGCGCGGGGCGGGGTGCCGTTCGCCGGCGGGCCGTGGAAGGAACTTGTCGGGCGCGGGGGGTGGTGGGCGTGCCGGAGCCGGGAAGCGAGAGCCGCGGCGTGCGCCGGGCGCCCGTGAGTACGCCGGTGCGACCGGTGGCGTGGCGATGGGGCGGCGATGGCGGGGCGGCGGTCGGCGAGCCCACGGGGTGAGTATCGCCGCCGGACGTTTCGGACTGCTCCTGCGCGCTACCCGTGTGACCGGCAGACCTTTCGGTCAACAGGTGAGCAAGGAGGAGAGCCGATGTCGAACCCACAGCAGCCCGAGCTGCGGCGCAATGACAAGGGGGCGGGCACTCCGCAGGACAGCCAGTCCCGCAAGGCCGCGGAAGCCGGTCATGGGGGCGGCGGCCGCGCCCATGGCACGGACCGCGGGAACAAGGGCGGGGGCAGGGGCGGCGGCACGCCCCCCGAGCAGCAGCCGGACCACCCGGCCTGAGCACCCCCGCAGAGCAACGAGCAAGGAGAAGTCGTGACCGTTCCCGAGGAGAACCGGCCGAAGACGACGTCCACCGACGACGTCATCGAGACGCCTCACGAGAAGACCGCCGCCGGGCAGGACGACGGAGCCACCGGACGCACCATGCGGGAGGCGATGGAGGAAGCAGGGCTCAGCCCGGACGACGTGCGCGACGAGACCTGACGCCCTGGACGACGGGCCGGCCGCGGCGGGCGCACGCACGGACGCGCGCTTCATCCGCCGGGGCCGGCCCGCCGTCCCGGATCGGCCGGCGGGAGGCGCCCCGCTCCGCTCGGTGTGCGCCGGCCCGGGGCCGGCCCGGGTGGCCCGCCGTGCGGCCGTCCACCGCCGCGTCCGCGCCACGAGGTGGCCCGGGCGTTCCGGGCGCACACTGGGACATGGGCCGCGACGTGCCCCTGACCCGGTGGAGGAGCAGCAGTGACGGACCGGGACACGGGATCCTGGCGGATGCTCGCCGGACTGCTGGCGGACAGCCACCTCACGCCCTTCGAGGCGCTGCCCGCACGCATCAACGCGCGGGCCCGTGCCGTCGGGTTCGACGACGTACGCATCTACCTGGGGGATCTCCAGCGCCGGGTGCTGCGGCTGCTGACCGGAAGCGGTCCGGGAACCGGCCCCGGCGGTGAGCCGCCCGACAGGGAACTGACCGTCGAGGGAACGGTGGCCGGGCGGGCGTTCCAGTACGGCCACATCATGCCCGTGAGCGGTGACGGCGGCTCCCACCTGTGCTGGGTCCCCCTGCTGAACGGCACCGAGCGGCTCGGCGTGATGCGGGTGACGGCGCGGGCCGGCGACGAGCGTGCCCGGGAGGACATGCTGGCACTGGCAGGGCTGGCCGCCATGATGGTGGTCGGCGGCCGTGACACCAGCGACCGGCACGCCCGGCTGACCCGCAGCAGCCCCATGAACGTGGCCGCCGAGATGCAGTGGCAGCTGATGCCGCCGCGCACGTACGCCGACGGCCGGGTGGTCATCAGCGCCGTGATGGAGCCGGCCTACCAGGTCAGCGGCGACGCCTTCGACTACGGCACCGCCGAGGACCTGGTGCACCTGTCCCTCTTCGACGCCATGGGCCACGACACGGCGGCCGGTCTGACCGCCACCCTCGCCATGGGCGCGTGCCGCAACCACCGCCGCCAGGGCACGCCGCTCGAGGACCTGGGGGACGCCATCGAACGCGTCCTCCTGCAACAGTTCGGGCCCAGCCGCTACGTCACCGGCGTCCTGGCCGACCTCGACACCGCGACCGGCCTGCTGAGCTGGGTCAACCGGGGCCACCACCCGCCGCTCGTCATCCGGGACGGCCGCTGGGCCACTCGGCTCCACTGCGCTCCCGCCCACCCCATGGGCACCGACCTCGGTCTGCCCACCCGGATCGGCCGCGAGCACCTGCAGCCCGGGGACCGCCTCGTCCTCTACACCGACGGCATCACCGAAGCCCGCACACCCGGCGGCGAGGAGTTCGGCCTCACCCGCTTCACCGACTTCCTCATCCGGCACCACGCCGACGAACTGCCCGTGCCGGAAACCCTGCGCCGCCTCATGCGCGCGGTCCTCGACCACCACGACGGGCAGCTCCAGGACGACGCCACCATCCTGCTCTGCGAATGGCTGGGGCCGATGCCGGACACGGCCGTGTCCGCGCCCCGGGCGGGTGTCGAGCTGCCCCCGGGCGGCTGACGGCCGGCGAACCGGCGGCTCCCTCGGAGCGTTCGCCGCGGCGCTCAGCCCGGCCGGCCTTGTCCGCGGGACGTGTGCCGGCGGACGGGACGACTGAGCAGCCGGCCGGGGCCGGTGACGCGCGTGACGGCTCTCCCGTCACCGGCGACGCGACGCGCTCGGCGAGCGCGCCCAGGGCTGGGTGCGCTGCACCCTGTTGTCGTGGAGCCGCGAGAAGGTGCTCGCCGAGTGGGTGTCGGTCTGCACGACGCAGTACCGGGACCGCATCACCTACCGGAAGACGTACACCGACTTCCGGTTCTCGGAGCGCCGGTGGAACCCTCGCTCGAAGAGTGGCCGGCCGCCGTCCGGCGGCCGGCCACTCTTCGAGCACACCCGTGACCAGCGAAGAGGAACCACCATGTCCCAGCCTCGCGCAGGCATCCTGGTGATGTCGGCCGGCGCCGCCCTCACCGTCGCCGGAGCGGCCATGTACGTCCTGCCGGGCCCCGGCCTCCCCCTCCTGGCCCTCGGCCTGGCGGCGGTCGCGGCCGGCGCGGCACTGTGGCTCACCGGCCGCGGGAAGTCCGGCTGAGCCCGCCCGGTCCGGCCGGGCGGGCGTCCGTGGGCGGCGGCCGGCCCGCCGCCCACGGTGTCGCGCCCGCCCGGCGCGGGGGGCACCGGCCGTCCGCGTCAGATGACGCCCTGGGCGAGCATCGCGTCCGCGACCCGTTCGAAGCCGGCGATGTTGGCGCCGGTGACGTAGTCGCCCGGGGCCCCGTAGCGCGCGGCGGTCTCGTGGCAGGTGGTGTGGATGTCGCTCATGATGCGCGCCAGCTCCTCCTCCACCCGGGCCGGCGACCAGGCCGTACGCGCGTGGTTCTGCGCCATCTCCAGGGCGCTGACCGCGACCCCGCCCGCGTTGGCGGCCTTGCCGGGGCCGAAGGCGACCCCCGCGCGCTGGAAGAGGTGCACGGCCTCGGGCGTGGTGGGCATGTTCGCGCCCTCGGCCACCGCCTTCACCCCGTTGCGCACGAGCGTGGCCGCGTCGTCCTCGTCCAGCTCGTTCTGGGTGGCGGACGGCAGCGCGATGTCCGCCGGCACCTCCCAGACCCGTCCGCCGGGCACGAACCGCGCGGAGGCTCCGCGCCGCTCGGCGTACTCGCTGATCCGCCCGCGCTCCACCTCCTTGACCTGCTTGAGCAGATCGACGTCGATGCCCTTGTCGTCCACCACGTAGCCGCTGGAGTCCGAGCAGGTCAGGGGGTTGGCGCCGAGGGCGAGCAGCTTCTCGACGGTGTAGATGGCGACGTTGCCGGAGCCCGAGACGACCGCCGTCTGCCCCTCCAGGTCCTCGCCGCGCTCGCGCAGCATCGCCGCCGCGAACAGCACGCTCCCGTACCCGGTGGCCTCGGGCCGGATCGCCGAGCCGCCCCAGCCGGAACCCTTGCCGGTGAGGACACCGGCCTCCCAGCGGTTGGTGATCCTGCGGTACTGCCCGAACAGGTAGCCGATCTCGCGGCCGCCGACCCCGATGTCACCGGCCGGCACGTCGGTGTGCTCGCCGATGTGCCGGTACAGCTCCGTCATGAACGACTGGCAGAACCGCATGACCTCCGCGTCGCTGCGGCCGTGCGGGTCGAAGTCGCTGCCGCCCTTGCCGCCGCCGATGCCGAGGCCGGTCAGCGCGTTCTTGAAGATCTGCTCGAAGCCGAGGAACTTGACGATCCCGAGGTTCACGGACGGGTGGAAGCGCAGGCCTCCCTTGTACGGCCCGAGAGCGCTGTTGAACTCCACCCGGAAGCCTCGGTTGACGTGCACGCGGCCCCGGTCGTCCTGCCAGGGGACCCGGAAGATGACCTGGCGTTCCGGCTCGCACAGCCGCTCGATGAGGCCCGGCTCGGCGTACTCCGGCCGCACCGCCAGCACCGGCGCGAGCGAGTCCAGTACCTCGTGCACGGCCTGGTGGAACTCCGGCTGGGCGGGGTTGCGTCGCTCTATCTCGACCCGCAGGGCCTCGAGTCGGGTCGTGCTGTCGTCTCGGGTCGTCACAGGGTCCCTTTCTGACACGGCTGCTACCGGTACGAGACCGGTGGTGGGCGCTCGGCGCCGTTGCCGCGCGCAGGACGGGCCGTCCCGGGGACTCGGCCGGCGCGTGGCACCGGCCGCCCGGGAAACGACCGGCCCCCCAGTGTTACCCCTGTGTAAAGCCCGAGGCCAGCGTGGGTGCGCCAACCGTCCGGACTCTGAGACGCGAGATCGAATCCGGCCCCCGCCCGGGCACGCGCGGGATCCCGGGTGCCCGGTGCCACCCTGTCAGGAGGCCGGGCGGCACCGCGGCTGCCGCCGGCACCGGCCACCGTGCCGCCGGCCGCGGCACGCGGTTCCGCGGCGGCCGGCAACGGCCCCGGCGTCTTCACGCGGCGCCGCAGGTCCGCACCCCCCCTGGAGGCGGTGTCCGGCGCAGGCGGTCCCGGTGGAGCGGGGCACCGGCCGGGCACGGGACGAGGACGGGGCGCGCGGGCGGCACACCTGTCCCTGCGGGGCCGCGGTCACGCCGCCCGGCTCACGGAGGGCCGTCGGCGCCCCGCAGGTGCAGGGCGCGCAAGGCCACCTCCAGGGCGAAGCGGTGCTCGGGGTCGGCGAGCCGGTCGCCGAGGTAGGCGTCGAGGTTGCGCAGGCGGTAGCGGACGGTCTGGGCGTGGACGCCCAGCATCTCGCCCACCTGTTCCGCGGGCGCCCGGGTGGAGACGTGGACCCGCAGGGTCTCGATGAGCCGGTCGCGCCGGCTGGGCGGGAGGCCGTCGAGCGGGGCGAGTTCCCGGGCCGCCAGATGGTCGACCAGGGCGTGGTCGGACAGCAGCCACAGGGTGGTGAGGTGGTCCTCGCAGGCGACCAGCGGGGCGTCGGGAACCACCCCGTCGTCGACGAACTGCAGGACGCGGCGCGCCCAGCGCACCGAGTCGGCGGCCTGGGTGAGGGGAACGGTCAGCCCGAGCACGGCACGGGTGCCGGACAGCGCCCGGCGGATCATCGCGAGCCGCTGCGGGGTGAGGTCGCCGGGGACGAGCAGGTGGGGCTGGGGGATGTCCAGATCGGCGAGGACGTCCTCGTCGAGCGCGGCCTGGACGCGGTCCGCCACCGGGGGGCGCAGCGCGACCAGCGTGCACCGGCGGGGCAGCTCCCAGGCGGCGGCCTCGGACAGCTCGGCCACGGTCGTCCGCGGCAGCGGCGGCGCGGCCAGGATGAGGTGTAACAGGCGTCTTCGTAACGCGGACACCTCCGACGCGGCGCGCTCCCGCACCTCGGCGTACCCCTCGCGGGTGACCGCCTCCAGCTCCTCGACGTAGGCGAAGAGGGCGTCGGCGAAGGAGAGGATGACGGTGGGCGAGAGGTTGTGCTGCCGCCCGACCGTCCTGGCGCGGCGCAGCGCGATCCGCGCTCCGAGGCGGTAGGCGCCTTGCAGGGTCTCCAGGTCGCGCCCTTCGTACGCCTCCACCCGGCCGAACCTGCGCAGCAGTTCGTCGCGCAGTTCCGAGCGCCTGCCGGGATCGGCGACCCGGTCCACGAAGGTGACCAGCGCCTGCTCCACGCCTTGCCGGATCGCGTCCCCGTTCGGCCCGTTGAGCAGCCGGCCGTACACCGGGTAGGCCCGGGTGACCTCCGCTCGTATCTCGTTGAGCAGGCCGGGGAGTTCCGGCCGGATGAGGGCCGCGAACCTCTTCGGCAGCGGGCCGAGCGGTTCGCCGACCTCGGGGGACCGTGTGATCGAGGGCATGAGTCACCTCTTGCGCTCCGACGCGTCCGGCGAGGTGGCCGGCCGGGCGCGGTCCGCCTCGCGCGGAGGGCGTCCGGACCGGTCCACCAGGTGTCACACCGGTGTGGGTGCTGAAACTTAATCAACTCGACCGCTTGGTGTACACCATTCGGGCGCATTCGGCCGGTGCCTGGCGAGCCCGTCGCCGGAAACGGCCGGGAAGCGCCGTCGGACGGCCGTCAGCGGACGGCGGAGCGCCAGTTGCGGGCGAGCACCTTGCCGGCGTCGGGCGCGACGGTGCCGGGTGCGGTGAGGCCGGCCAGGTGGGTCTGGGCGCTGTTCAGGGTGAGGCTGTTGTTCCCGGCGGCGGACGGCAGACCGGTCTTCGCGTTGACGGCGGCGTTGATCAGACCGATGTTCAGGCCGCAGCCGGCGGCCGCCGGCACCGCGAAAGTGCCGTCGTTCTGCGGGGCGCCGGTGAGGTCGATGCGGCTCATCTCCCCGGCCTCGTCGAGCGTGCCGTCGCCGGTGAAGAAGCTCATGCCGAACGCCGGGTAGTCGAGGTTCCTCGGCCGCAGCACGATCGGCGCGGACGCCGATCCGATGTAGCACTTGTCGCCGAGGAGCGGGTTCTCCAGGTGGATGCGGACCGGCAGGGCGACGATCGGCATGTCCTTGAGGACGCCCGCGGTCTGGTCGAAGGCGTACGGCGCGCCGACGGACTCCATGGTGGCGGTGATCTTGTTGAGCCTGGCGTCGCTCAGGGTCTGGCAGATGCCGGTGATGACCGGTATGTCGCTCGGGCACATGAGGCCGAGCAGGCCGCCGGGGACGGTGGCGGAGTCGGCGACCAGGGCGCCTCCTGGCGGGGCGACGACGGTGCTGGTGCCGTCCGCGTTCTGGACGACACCGAACTGGAGGTTGGTCCTGCCCGTGACGACGGTGGTCTTGCCCAGCTTGATGGAGCCGCTGGCGGAGGTCGAGACCACGCACTGCGGGGTCCGGTCGAATCCGTCGGCGGCCAGCATCGCCGGGGCCTCCACGGGACAGCGGGTGAAGGGCGCCCACTGGCCGTTCAGTGTGGGGTCGGCGGCGGTCGCGCCGCCCACGGAGGCGAGGGTGCCGAGCGCGGTCAGGGCGGCGACGGCGGAGAACCGGGTCCGGGTGGAGAGCCGGGTCCGGGCGGAGCGCCGGGTGCGGGTCGAGAGCCGGGGCATGGTGGTGGCCTTCCGGGGAGAAGGAGGAGCGCCGGGCGGGACGGCTCAGCGCTCGGGGACGGGGATCACGAGGGGCTGCAGGTCCTCGGTGCACTGGTCCGGGTTGAAGACCTGCACCGCGCACGTCTGGCCCTGCATCTGCTTGATGTAGTTGCCGGGGCCGGAGACGGAGGCGGTGAGCAGCCGGTCGAGGTTCTCGCCACCGCCACCGCCGCAGCCGGTGAAGGCGGGGATGGTCACCTCGCCGGTCAACGGGCCGCCTGAGCTGAGCAGATAGCCGACCGGCAGGTCGGGAGGCTGGTGCGAGCTGCGGCCGGTCAGCACCAGGTGGTCACCGGGGAACTTCGCGGGCTCGGGCTCCGGGGAGCGCAGCGGGCCCCGCGTCCGGCAGTCGTCACCGACGTCCAGCGGGGTCCCGTTGACCTCCAGCGCGGTCACCCGCAGGACCAGCGGGACCCGGATCCGGGTCTCCATCTTGGTGAACAGGGTGATGAAGGAGGTCTCGCCCCTGCCGTCCATGGTCATGGGGCCCGTCTGCTCCAGCACCATGGTGGCCTTGGTCGGGGCGAAGCCGAAGGTCAGGAAGGTGGACTGGAAGGGCGGGGTGCGCGGCTCCCCCCGGTACCGGAGGGTCCCCTCCGAGTGCTGGGTGAGATAGCCCCCGGTGAAGTCCGGGAAGAACTCGATGTCGGTGGGGCCCTGTTCGATCAGCGCGCACGACAGGGGGATGAGCGAGGCTCCCTCCAGCTTGCGCACGTTGGCGTAGCCGGTGATGTAGGCGTTCAGCGACGCCGAGGTGGACGGGTGCTGTTCGTCGTAGCGGCAGTCGGGGGCCGGCGGCCGCGGGGCGGCGGCCCCCGGGCCGGGTTCCGTCACGGCCGGCGCCCGGTCCTCCGGGTCCCCCTGTCCCTCCGGCTGCTCCTGGTTCCCCTCGTCCTCCTCGTCCGGCTGGTGGTCCGGGTCCCCCGGGGGCTGCGGGGCGGTGGGGTCGCCCGAGCCCGGTGCCGGGGCGGAGGGGGAGGCCGGGGCCGGGGTGGTGCCCGGGTCCGTGGGGTCCGGCCCGACCAGAACCGTGGCCAGCAGGCCCCGCTCCGGCGCGTCCTCGGCGAGCGCGCACTCGACGGTCAGCGCGGCGGGGTCGGCGGCGGCCCCGTCCGGGGTGTCGAGTGCCAGATCGAGGGCGAGGGCGCGGGCGGAGAACGTGAGGGCCCCGTGCGCGCGGGCGGTGACCGAGGGCACCTCGCCCGTCGCGGTCAGCGTCAGCGGCCCCGAGGCGGGGAGCGCGGCCGGCGGCGCCGTACCGCGCCAGGTGGCCTCGGCCGTCGACTCCCCTTGGGCGATCCCGACGCCCAGACGGGTCACCGCCCGCACGCCGGCCGCCCGGCCGGCGGTGAGATCCGCGACCGCCTCCGCGGGCAGCTCCACGGTGGTCGTGACGTCGGCGGGGGTGAACGGGCTGCCCGCCGTCGTCGCGGTGGGGAGGTCCGCCGTGACGCGTACCGTCGCGGGCAGTTCGCCCGAGGGCAGCCGGCAGACGTAGGGGAGCGCGACGTCGGCCTCCTGGGTGCCCGGGGCGGACACCGCGGCGGGGACCATGGCGGCGAGCACCACGAACGCGCCGATGACCGCGGTCCTGGCGGGCACCCGGGACAGCCGCCGCGTGGCGGCGCGATGGCCTCTCATACGACTCCCGTCAGTCGTTCACCGGGGACAGGGGGCGGAACGTGCGGCCCGGCGGGGCCGGGCAGTCGGCGTCCGCCCGGCCGGGGTGCGTGACCGGCCGGGCGGACGCGTGCCGTGCGCGCCTTACGGGTTGGAGCCGACGATCTTCGGGATGGTGCCGTTCGACGCCTTGATGACGTAGTTGCCCTTGAACGTGGGCCTGGTGGACGTGGTCACCACCGAACCGCAGTTGACCGGGGCCGGGCTGGAGCTGACGACCAGTTCGCCCGCGACGCTGTTGACCGAGAGGACGCCCGTAGAGTTGGTGTAGGTGCCCGAGGCCTTGCCCGTCACGGTGAACTTGCAGGCGCCCGCGGTCACGTTGGCCTTGATGTTGCCGACGTAGCCTGTGGTGACGCCGGTCGCGGCGTTGTAGTCCTGGGCGACGACCGTCCACGGGGTGACCGCGACGGTGCTGACGTTGCCCAGGACGCTGGTGCACGGCGAGGCCGAGGTGCCGAAGCTGATGGCGTTGATCTGGGCGACGGTGGCCGGGTTGCCGGTGGCGCTGGCCATGGTGCCGGACGCGCTCGAGGTCGTGCACGTCATCGGGATGGTCGCGGTCAGCACGATGTTGCTGCTGTTCGTCGCCGTGTAGCTGCCCGTCGGGGTGACGGTCCACACCGTGGAGGGAACCGCCGAGGCGGGCCCGACGGTGAGACCGAAGGCGGCCGCGGCCGCACCCGCCACGACGGTGAACCTTCTCGTGTGCTTCTTCATGACGTCGGCTCTCCTTGTGGTTGAACGGCAGGGATGGGCCGCGCCTGAATCGGTCGAGGGTGTGCGGCCCGCGGCTCGGTGTTCCCCGTCCGCGAGCCATGACGTTACTGGCGGGAAACTTGGTCGAACAATGCCGTTGTTCATGATTCTTTGAAAACGTGAACCATCTCTTTCCGGGGTGAGTGATCCCCCACTTCTCTTAGTCATCCACTGCCAAAGTCGGACCCCGTCGGCAACAGACGACAGAGCTGCCCCGAGGGCTGTTGCGGTCCGCCCGGAATGCTCACTCGGCGACAAGTTCCGAGGGCCGACTTGTCTGCGCCGTGACAGATTTCGAAGGGCCGCACGGGGTCTCGGGGAAAACTCCGATCCCGGTATTGCCCCCCGAGGTTACTCAGCCGTAACGTGCCGGTGCGGTGCTCGGTTCCAGGTCGGCGGCCCTCGCCGGCCGGACCGCGGCGGATGCCCTCCGGCCGTTCCCTCCCGCCGAGGCCGGACATCCGGCGGCGGGGTCCCGCGGTCCCGCCCCTGCGCGGGACCGCGGGACCCCTGCCCCAGGGGGGACACGGGCGGGCGGCGCGGGTTGTCTGCCGGGTGACAAACGGCGGGAGGACGACGGGAACGCGGGGCCGCACCCGTTGTCAGCGGCGCGCCCCGGTCCGGTGCGCGGGCCCGCCGGCACAACCGACGAGCGTCCGCTGGAGGTGATATGGGCATCGAAGTGGTGGTCGAGGGCCTGACCAAGTCCTTCGGCAAGCAGCGCATCTGGCAGGACGTGTCTCTCACCCTTCCGGCCGGAGAGGTAAGCGTCATGCTGGGTCCGTCCGGCACCGGGAAAACGGTCTTCCTGAAGTCGCTCATCGGGTTGCTCAAACCGGATGAGGGCCGTGTCCTCATCAATGGGGTGGACATGGTGAACAGCCCCGAGCGGGATATATACGAGACCCGGAAATTGTTCGGCCTCATGTTTCAGGACGGCGCCCTGTTCGGATCCATGTCGCTGTTCGACAACATCGCGTTCCCGCTGCGCGAGCACACCCGCAAGAAGGAGTCCGAGATACGCCGCATCGTCATGGAGCGGATCGAGATCGTCGGACTGCTGGGGGCGGAGGGCAAGCTGCCGGGGGAGATCAGCGGCGGCATGCGCAAACGGGCCGGACTGGCCCGCGCGCTCGTACTGGACCCGCAGATCATCCTCTGCGACGAACCGGACTCCGGCCTCGATCCCGTCCGCACCGCCTACCTCTCCCAGCTGCTCATCGACCTGAACGCGCAGCTCGACGCGACGATGCTGATCGTCACCCACAACCTCGACATCGCCGCCACCGTGCCCGACAACATGGGGATGCTCTTCCGGCGCGAACTCGTCACCTTCGGACCGCGCGAGGTGCTGCTCACCAGCGAGGAACCGGTGGTCGCCCAGTTCCTCGACGGCCGCCGCGAAGGCCCCATCGGGATGTCGGAGGAGAAGGACGCCGCCACCCTCGCGGCCGAGGCGGGAACCACCCCCGCCGCCGTACGGCCCCGCAGCATCGTCCCGCAGCTGGAGCCCTCGCCCGGCATGCCGCCGCGCCGCGCCGTCGCCCGGCGGCGCGAACGGGTCCTGCGCATGATCGACCAACTGCCGTCCGCCGCCCGCACCGCCATCCTGCGGACCTACGCGCGAAGTGCCGAGGCGCCCACCCTTCCCCTGCCCACCGCCGGGAGCGGCGCATGATCACCGGCGCGCTGCGGCAGACCGGCCGGCTGTTCGCGCTCGCCGCCGAGGTCGCCCGCGCCATCTTCCGGCGGCCCTTCCAGTTCCGCGAGTTCATCGAGCAGTTCTGGTTCGTCGCCGCGGTCACCATCCTGCCCGCCGCCCTCGTCTCCATCCCCTTCGGCGCGGTCATCGCCCTCCAGGTCGGCTCGCTCACCCAGCAACTGGGCGCCCAGTCGTTCACCGGGGGCGCCAGCGTCCTCGCCGTCGTCCAGCAGGCGAGCCCCCTCATCGTCGCCCTGCTGATCGCCGGCGCCGGCGGCTCCGCCATCTGCGCCGACCTCGGCTCCCGCACGATCCGCGAAGAGCTGGACGCCATGGAGGTCATGGGCATCTCGCCCGTGCAGCGCCTCGTCGTGCCCCGGGTACTGGCCACCATGGCCGTGGCGGTCCTGCTCAACGGCCTCGTCTCCGTCGTCGGCACCCTCGGCGGCTACTTCTTCAACGTCATCCTCCAGAACGGCACGCCCGGCGCCTACCTGTCCAGCTTCTCCGCCCTCGCCCAGCCCGCGGACCTGTACGTCAGCGAACTCAAGGCACTCGTCTTCGGGTTCATCGCGGGCATCGTGGCCGCCTACCGGGGCCTCAATCCGCGCGGCGGCCCCAAGGGCGTGGGCGACGCCGTCAACCAGTCCGTCGTCATCACCTTCCTGCTCCTGTTCTTCGTCAACATGGTGATGACGGCCCTCTACCTCCGCATCGTCCCGCCGAAGGGGGGCTGACCGGCGATGGCCTCCCCGCTCGCCTGGCTCGACCGCTCCGGCGACCACCTGCTCTTCTACGCCCGGGCCCTGCTGTGGACCCCGCGCACCCTGCGCCGCTACCTCAAGGAGGTGCAGCGCCTCCTCGCCGAGGTCGCCTTCGGCACCGGAGGGCTCGGCGTCATCGGCGGCACCATCGGCGTGATGATCGCGATGACCCTCTTCACCGGGACCGTCGTCGGACTCCAGGGCTACGCGGCCCTCGACCAGATCGGCACCGCCGCGTTCACGGGATTCGTCTCCGCGTACTTCAACACCCGTGAGATCGCCCCCCTGGTCGCCGGACTCGCCCTCTCCGCGACCGTCGGCGCGGGCTTCACCGCACAACTCGGCGCCATGCGCATCAACGAGGAGGTCGACGCCCTCGAAGGCATGGGCATCCGCTCCATGCCCTACCTGGTCACCACCCGCATCATCGCCGGGGTCGTCGCGATCGTCCCGCTCTACGCGATCGGCCTGCTCTCCTCCTACCTGGCCTCCCGCTTCGTGACCGTCCTGTTCAACGGCCAGTCCCGGGGCACCTACGACCACTACTTCGACCTGTTCCTCTCGCCGACGGACGTGCTGCTGTCCGTGCTGAAGGTGCTCGTCTTCAGCGTGCTGGTGATCCTCGCCCACTGCTACTACGGCTACCGCGCCACCGGCGGCCCAGCCGGCGTCGGCGTCGCCGTGGGACGGTCCGTGCGCAACGCCATCGTGCTGATCAGCGTCACCGACTTCTTCCTGTCCCTCGCCCTGTGGGGCGCGACCACGACCGTGAAGGTGGCGGGGTGAGATGAGCGGACCACGAGGCGAGACACTGCGCCGCCGCTGCGCCGGGGTCGCGTTCCTGCTGGTGCCCGCCCTGCTGATCTGGCTGGCCGTCGCCGTCTACGACAAGAGGTTCACCGCCTCCGACCCGGTGGTCGTCGAGACCGGCAGCGTCGGCAACGAGATGCACCTGGGCGCCGAGGTCAAACTGCGCGGCGTCGTCGTCGGAGAGGTCCGCGCCATCGAAGCCACCGGCGACGGCGCCCGGCTCACCCTCGCCATGAAACCCGGCGCCCTCGACCGGGTGCCGTCCGACGTGCACGCGCAGATGCTGCCCACCACGCTGTTCGGCGAACGGTTCGTGGCCCTCGTCCCGCCCGCGCGCCCCTCCCCGCGACCGCTGGCCGCCGGGGCGGTCATCCCGCAGGACCGCTCCACGAACGCCGTGGAACTCCAGCAAGTGCTCGACAACGTGCTGCCGATGCTCACCGCGGTCCAGCCGCAGAAGCTGTCCGCCACGCTGTCGGCCGTCTCCCGGGCCCTCGAGGGCCGCGGCGACCGGCTCGGCGACACCCTCACCCGGCTCGACGCGCACCTGCGCAAGTTCAACCCCCAGCTGCCCACGCTCAACCGCGACCTCGGGGAACTCGTGAAGGTCAGCCATGTCTACGCGGACGCCGCCCCCGACATCCTCACCGCCCTCACCGACTTCACCACCACCAGCGGCACCCTCGCCGAGCGGGAGGCCGAACTCGCCCGCACCCTCGGCGCCACCACCCGGACGGCCGAGGACGTGACCGCCTTCCTCCAGCGCAACGCGGACAACATCATCCGGCTCAGCGCCTCCGGCCGGCCCACCCTGGAACTGCTCGCCGAGTACTCCCCGTCGTTCCCCTGCACACTGCGCACCCTCGCCGAGTTCGTGCCCGCCATGGACAAGGCGCTCGGCAAGGGCACCGACCGGCCCGGCATCCACGTCGACGTCACCACCGTCCCCTCGCGCGGCGCCTACCGCCCCGGCCGCGACACCCCGGCCTACGGCTCCGGCGGCGGCCCCCGCTGTCCTTCCGTGCCCTACCTGGGCACCGCCGCCGAGCCCGCCGCACAGGCGTACCCGGGGAGCGGTGACGAGCTGGGCCCGGCCAACACCCCGCAGGAGAACGACCTCCTCAACGAACTGCTGGCGCCCGCCGCCGGCCGGCCCCCCGGCGAGCTGCCCGACTGGAGCAGCCTGCTGGCCGGCCCGGCCTTCCGCGGCACGGAGGTGACCCTCGGATGACCGCACCGGACCACGCTCCCACCCGGCGGCGCTCCCTGGCCGGGCCGCTGCTGAAATCGCTCGCCTTCGTGGTGGTGACCGGCCTGGCCACCACCGTGCTCGGCCTCAGCGTCGCCGACACCGGAGTCGGCGGCGGCACCTACACGTACCGGGCCTTGTTCAGCGACGTCACCGGCCTCGACGACGGCGACAGCGTGCGGATCTCCGGAGTGAAGGTCGGCGAGGTGACCGACGTGCGCGTCGTGAACCGGCGCACGGCGCAGGTCACCTTCACCGTCCGCGACGACCGCAGGCTGCCCCGCTCGGCCACCGCCGCGGTGAAGTACCTCAACATGGTCGGCCAGCGCTACGTCGCCCTGGACCGCGGCAGCGGCGAGCTGTCCGGCACGCTCCGGCCGGGCGACACCATCCCGCTGGAGCGCACCACACCCGCCCTGGACCTGACCCTGCTCTTCAACGGATTCAAGCCGCTCTTCGAAGGGCTCTCACCGAAGGACGTCAACGAACTCGCCGGCTCGATCGTCCAGGTGCTGCAGGGCGAGGGCGCCACCGTCGACAGCCTGATCCGGCACATCGGCTCGCTCAGCACCACCGTCGCCGCCAAGGACGAGGTGATCGGGGAGGTCGTCGACAACCTCGGCACCGTCCTGCGCACCCTCAACGAACGCGAGGACGGCTTCGACGACCTGGTCGTCACCCTGCGGTCCCTCGTCACCGGCTTCAACGACGACCGCGAACCCCTCGGCGACGCGGTGGAGGCCATGGGCGAGCTGACCACCGTCACCGCCGGGCTGCTCGAAGAGGGCCGCGCGCCCCTGAAACAGGACATCCGCGAACTGGGCCGGCTGTCCACGGGCCTGGCCGAACGCACCCCGCAGATCGAGGACTTCCTCGACCGCACGCCCGCCAAGATGACGGCCCTGGCCCGGCTGTCGTCCTACGGATCGTGGTTCAACCTCTACCTCTGCGAGGCACGGGTGAGCGGAGTGACCACCTCCGACGGCTCACAGGCACCGACCGGCATCGCGATCACCGAGGCGAGGTGCCGCGGATGAGACCCCTCACACGACCCGCCGGCAGCCGGCCGGGCGCCGCCCGGCACCCGCGCCTCACCCCGGTCAGGCAGCGCGACCCCGTCGCCGTCGGCGTCGCGGGACTGCTCGTCCTCGCCCTGCTCGCCGTCCTCGCCTACCAGGTGGACCGGCTGCCGTTCGGCGGCGGCACCGCCTACAGCGCGGACTTCTCCGAGGCGGCCGGCCTCGACGAGGGCGACGAGGTGCGCATCGCCGGCGTCAAGGTCGGCGAGGTCACCGGTGTCACCCTCGACGGCCCCAAGGTGAAGGTCGCCTTCGAGGTCGAGGACGCCTGGATCGGTGACCGCACGACCGCGGCCATCGCCATCAAGACCGTCCTGGGCGACAAGTACCTGGCGCTCGACCCGCTCGGCTCCGCCCGCCAGGACCCCGGCAGCCGCATCCCGCTGTCCCGCACCACCTCCCCGTACGACGTGACCCAGGCGTTCCAGGACCTCGGCGGCACCGTCGACGCACTCGACACCCGGCGGCTCGCGAAGAGCTTCGAGACCATCTCCAAGACCTTCGAGAACTCCCCGCCCCATGTGCGCAAGGCCGCCGACGGCCTGTCCGCGCTGTCCAGGTCCGTGTCCCGGCGCGACACGGAACTCGCCGAACTCCTGCGGGGCAGCGCCCGGTTCAGCCAGACCCTGAAGGACAGGAAGTCCAGCTTCGAGATCCTCCTGGAGGACGGCGGCTCCCTGCTCGGCGAGCTGCGCGACCGCCGCGACGCCATCCGGGCACTGCTCAAGGGCAGCCGGGACCTCGGCACCGAACTCGGCGGCCTGGTCGACGACAACGACAAGCAGCTGGGCCCGACCCTCAAGGCGCTCGGCCGTGTCACCGCCGTCCTGCAGCGGAACAGCACCCAGCTCGGCAGGACCCTCGCACTGGCCGGCCCGTACTACCGCCTCGTCGGCAACACGCTGGGCAACGGCCGCTGGTTCGACAGCTACCTGTGCGGCGTCGTCCCCCGCGCCTACCTGCCCGAGACGTCCCGGCCCGCGACCGGCTGCTTGCCGCCGAAACAGCGGCCCGCGGCCGAGGGGACCACCGCTGAGGAGAAGGGGGAGCGATGAACGCGCGCAGGAAACTGCTCACCGGCGCCCTCGCCCTCGCGGTGCTGGTCGCCGCCGGGCTGACCGCCGTGCGGGTCCTCGGCTCCGACGGCACCCGCCTCACCGCCTACTTCGACCGCGCCGTCGGCATCTACGCCGGCTCCGACCTGCGGATCCTCGGCGTACGCGTCGGCGAGGTCGAGTCGGTGCGGCCGCAGGGCACCACGGTGCGGGTCGGCCTCCGGCTCGACGAGGGCGTGCGGGTGCCCGAGGGCGCCCGTGCCGTCGTCGTCGCACCGAGCGTCGTCGCCGACCGCTACGTGCAGCTCACGCCCGCCTACCGCGCGGGCCCCGCCCTCGCCGACGGCGCCGTCCTGCCCGCCGCGCGCAACCGCACCCCCGTCGAGATCGACCAGCTCTACGACTCGATCACCGAACTCGGCCGGGCGCTCGGCCCGGACGGCGCCAACTCCACCGGCGCCCTGTCCGACCTGCTGCGCACCGGGGCGGCCAACCTCGACGGCAACGGCGAGGCCATCGGCGACAGCGTCGAGCAGTTCGGCAAGGCGGCCAGAACCCTCGACGGCAGCAGCGGCGACCTGTTCGCCACGCTGAGCCGGCTCCAGGTCCTCACCACCATGCTCAAGGACAAGGACGACGACGTGCGCACCGCCCAGGAGCGCCTGGACGAGGTCATCGGCTTCTTCGCCGACAACAAGGACGACCTCGCGGGCGCGCTGGAGGAACTCGGCACCGCCCTCGGCCAGGTGAAGACCTTCATCCAGGACAACCGGGGCGAGCTGAAGGAGAACGTCGACCGGCTCGTCCCGATCACCCGGACCCTCGTCGAGCAGCGGGCCTCGCTCGCCGAGGCACTGGACGTGGCGCCGCTGGCCGCGGGCAACATCGTGAACGCCTACAACCCCGACACCCGCACCCTCGACGGCCGCGCCAACCTCAACGAGATCAGCCTGGGCGGCCCGCTGCTGCCGCTGCCCGCGACGGGCGGCGCCGCGGGCAGCGGGGAGGGGGACCGGTGAAGCGCCTTACCCGGCAAGCCGGTTCCAAGGCCGCGGCCCTGCGGCGCGGGGTGCTCACCACGGGCGGCGCCGCCGGTCTCACCGTGGGCGGACTGCTCGCGCTCGGCCTCGGCTTCACCCTGGCCCTCGGCGCCGTGACCGTCGTACCGCCGCGCTTCGACGGCATCCAGGAGCTGCCGCTGCCCGGCGGCGCCGACCTCGGCGACCACCCGTACACCGTCACGGCGGAACTGCGCGATGTGCTCAGCCTGGTGCCGCAGGCCGCGGTGAAGGTCAACGACGTGGCCGTCGGACGGGTCACCGATATCCGACTCGACGGCTGGTCGGCCCGCGTCACCATGGAGATCAACGGCGCGGTACGGCTGCCCGCCGACGCCACCGCCCGGCTCGAACAGTCCAGCCTGCTCGGCGAGAAGTACGTCCAGCTCGTGGCGCCCGCCCGGGAGACCGGCACCCGCAGGCTCGCGGACGGTGACGTCATCCCGGTCTCCCGCACCAGCCGCAACACCGAGGTCGAGGAGGTGTTCGGCGCGCTGTCCCTGCTGCTCAACGGCGGCGGCGTCAACCAGCTCAAGACCATCACCCGGGAACTCAACGACGCGCTCGGCGGCCGCGAGGGCGAGGTGCGCTCCGTACTGAGAAGGGTCGACACCCTGGTGACCGACCTCGACGAGCACCGTGGCGACATCACCGACGCCCTCGACGCCGTCAACCGGCTCTCCGCGACCCTCGCCACCCGCGAGGACGACGTCGCCACCGTCCTCACCGGCCTCTCACCCGGACTGAAGACGCTCGACCGGCAGCGCGGCTCGCTGCTGACCATGCTGCGCTCCCTCGACACGCTCTCCGACGTCGCCGTCGCCACCATCGACGCGAGCAAGGACGACATGATCGCCGACCTGAAGGCCATCGCGCCGTCCCTGCGGGCCCTCGCGGACGCGGGCACGGACCTGCCCGACTCGCTCCAGGTGCTGCTGACCTATCCGTTCACCGACGAGGTGCTGCGCGGGGTGAAGGGCGACTACCTCAACGTGTACCTGGAGATGACGGCCGCGCCGGGAACGCGGATCATCCCGCCGCTGGTGCCGCGGGACACACCCTCGGCGACGCCCTCCGCGACGCCCGGCGTGCGGCGCGGCGCCACGGCGGGCGAGGACACCGGCGAGGGAAGCGGACCCGCTCCCACCGCCTCCTCCCCGCTGCCCCTGCCCTCCGTACCCAGCCCCGGGCGCGCCCCCGACGGCACCGGTCCCGGGACGGCCACGCCGGGAGGTGAACCGCGTTGATCACCCCCGCCGTGCGGCTGAAGAACGCCGCCTTCCTCCTCATCGCCGTCCTCGCCCTGTCCCACCTCGGCATCCGCTACGCCGACCTCGGCCGGTACGCCGGCCTCGCCGACTACTACACGGTCGACGTCGAACTGCCGCACACCGGCGGCCTGTTCACCCACTCCGACGTCACCTACCGGGGCGTCTCCGTGGGCCGCGTCGGCCCCATCGGCCTCACCCCGGACGGTGTCGTCGCCGAACTGCGCATCGAGAAGTCCGCGCCGCGCATCCCCGCCGACACCCGCGCCGTGGTCGCCGGCCTCTCCGCCGTCGGCGAGCAGTACATCGACCTGCGTCCGCAGAGCGACCACGGCCCCCACCTCGCCGACGGCGCCCGGATCGAACAGACCGACACCCAGGTGCCCGCACCCGTCACCGACGTCCTCGCCAGCATCGACGACCTGACCCGCTCCGTGCCGCTGGAGGACCTGCGCACGGTCGTGGACGAGTTCGGCAGCACCTTCGAAGGGCACGGCGACGATCTCCAGGCGCTGCTCGACAGCGGCGGCGCCTTCGTGGACGCCGCCGACCGCGCCCTGCCCGCCACCACCCGGCTCCTCACCGACGGCGAGACCGTGCTGCGCACCCAGGCGGAGGAGGCCCGCGCCATCCGGGACTTCGCCGCCGGAGCGAAGGAACTGGCCCGCACCCTCAAGGGCTCCGACGCCGACCTGCGCCGCCTGCTGGCCACCGCACCCGAGGCCGCCACCCAGGTCAGCGGAGTCCTGCGGGACCTCGACCCTAGCCTCGGCGTCGTCCTCGCCAACCTGCTCACCACCTCCGAGCTCGCCGTCACCCGGCAGCGCGGCCTGGAGGAACTGCTCGTGAAGTACCCGGCGGCCGTCTCCGCCGGAGCCACCGCCGTCGACGGAGGGAAGCTGAACCTCGGCATGGCCGTCACCTTCTTCCAGCCCCTGCCCTGCACCGCCGGTTACGGCGCGACCCGCTACCGCAACGGCCTCGACCTCGGCACCGCGCCCGCCCTCAACACCGGCGCGGCCTGCACCGCCTCCGCCGCGGACGGGTTCAACGTGCGCGGCTCGGCGCACGCCCCCAAGGGCGGCCCGGTGCCCGACCCGGCGCGGCCCGGCTCCCTGCCCTCCGGCGACGGGAGCGGTGGCGGCACGGCGCCGCCGGGCAGGGCCCCGCTGCCGGGCGCCCTGGCCCTGCCGGGGCAAACCGGTGCGGCCCCGAGGGACATGACGCACCTCCTCCTCCCCGCCCTCGGGAGCGCGCGATGAGGGCGGCGCGCCTCCTGGCGGGGACGGTGCTCGCCCTGGCGGCCGGCTTCTGCGGGACCGGCGCGTGGACGTACGCGCAGGCCCGCACCGACGACGCGCTCACCTACGGCCGGCAGCGCGACCAGGCGCTCGCCGAGGGCCGGGCGGGCATCGCCGTCCTCACCACGCTGGACGCCTCCACCCGGCAGCGGGCCGAGGCGGGCATCCGGGCCTGGCGCGCCGCCGCCACCGGGCCGCTGCGCGACGCGCTCGGCCGCACCCGGCCGGAGGCGGGCGCCTCGGCACGCGGCACGGTCACCGAGGCCGCCGTCACCGCGCTCGACACCCGCACCGGCACGGCCAAGCTCATCGCCACCGTCAGCGTCGAGGTCACCCCGGCCGGGACCACCCGGCCGGCCACCGACCGCAAACGCCTGGAGGCCGTGCTGACCCGCACGGACGCGGGGGAGTGGAAGGTGCGGGCGCTGAACGCGGTACCGCTCGCGGGGCACGGGGAGGAGGACCGATGACCCGCACCCGTCCGCCGCGCGCCTCGACGCCGTCACGGGCCCTGCCCGGGACGGGCACGTCCGCCGCCGGCGAGACCGAGGACAACGCACCGGCGACGGCGCCGGCCCCGGCCCCGCCGGGATCCGAACCGCCCGAGGACGAACTCGCCGGCTCCGGGCCGCCCGCGGAGGAACCCGGCGTCTCCGGGCCGCCCGCGGACGAACTCGCCGGCTCCCGGCCGCGGCTGCCTGAGGACGGGCGTGCCGGCTCCGGACATGAGGTGGGCGGGGACGGATCTGCCGGCTCCGGAGATGAGGTGGGCGGGGACGAACCCGCCGGCTTCCGACGCGAGCCGTGCGATGAGGAGGCCGCCGGGTCCGGGCCGGAGTCCGGGCCGCCGCGGGGCGAGCCCGAGGGGCCGGTGGCGGGCTCGCGGTCCGGCCGGTCACCGGGCGGCCGGTGGCGGCGGGCCGTGGCGGCGGGAATCGTCGCGGTGCTCGTCGCCGGCGGATGCGGCTTCTTCCACGAAGCCCACCGGCTGAGGTCGGCGGAGGCCGCCCGCAACCGCGCGCTCACCGACACGGAGGCCACCGCGCGTGTCACCGGCGAGATCGGCAACGCCCTCGCCCGGGTCTTCTCCTACACACCGGACGGCACCGCGACGGCCGAGCGTTCCGCGCGCGCCGTGCTCGACGGCCGCGCCGCCCGCCAGTACCGGGACCTGTTCGCCCAGGTCCGCGACGACCTCGCCGACCAGCGGGTCACCCTGAGCACCGGGGCCGTGCGCACCGGGGTGATCGAACTCGACGGGGAGCGTGCGCGGCTGCTGGTGTTCCTCGACCAGACCTCCCGCCGTGGCGACGGCGCGGCCACCACCGCCGCCGCCCAGCTCACCGTCACGGCACGGCTGGTGGACGACCGGTGGCGGATCGTCGACCTCAAGGCCCGCTGACCGTGCCCGACAGACGGGAGAACCCCATGCGACGCGTCCCGAGCTTGCCGGCCGGAGTCCGCCCCCGGCCGCTGACGGCCCTGGCCCTCGCCCTCACCCTCGTCGCGGGCGGCTTCGCGGCGTGGGCCGGCCAGGACTGGTACGCGGCGGCCCACGACGACCGGTCAGCGTACGCCGCGCAGCGGGACGCGGCGCTCGCCGCCGGGGAGCAGGCCGTACAGAACCTCAACACGCTCGACCACCGCGACGTGGACGACGGCCTCGACCTGTGGGAGGCCTCCACCACCGGCGAGCTGCACGAGCAGCTGGTGGCGGGGCGCAGGGAGTTCACCGAGCAGGTGAGGGAGGCGAAGACGGTCACCACGGCCAGAGTGCTGTCGGGCGCCGTCACCGAACTCGACGACCGTGCCGGGCGGGCCCGGGTGCTGGTCGCCCTGCGCGTCACCGTCAAGGCGTCCGACGGGGCGAGGACCGAGAAGGACAGCCGCATGCTCGGTGAACTCACCCGCACCGAGGGCCGGTGGCGGCTCAGTGCCCTGGGCCAGGCCCCCGTGGGCGGCGCACCGGCCGGCTGACCGCTCCCGTCCGCGCACGCCGCCCGCACCGAGAGGACCGCACGATGTCGACGACCCGCCACCACATCAACCGCGAGCGGCGCCGCCAGGCCCGCGGCACCCGGCTCCCTGCCCCCCAGGAGCGGCCGGGGAAGCCGGGCCAGCCCGAGCCGGCGGCACACCGCACCCGCACCCCCGACACGGCCGCCGTACGGCCCCCGTCCGCGCGAACGGCCGCCGTGGCCACGGAGGCGGAAACGGCAGGGGACGGGACGGCGAGCGGCACCCTGGCCGCGGGGCGGTCCACCGCCGTCCGCCCGCGCCGCCGCACGGCCCTCGCCGTCCTCGGCGCCCTCACCCTCCTCCTCGGCGGCTTCGCCGGCTGGGCGCACGCCAGGGCCGAGGCACTGCGGGACGACCCCGCGCTGCGCAACACCGCCCTGACCGACCTGGCCCGCACCAGCGAGATCAAAGGACAGACGGCCAGAGCCGTCGACCGGCTGTTCTCCTACGACCACACCGACCCGGGCGCACTCGACAAGGCCGCCGGCGGCCTGCTCACCGGGAAGGCCGTCGCCCAGCACCGCGCCCTGCTCGCCGACGTCCGCGCGCGGGCCGACGCACAGAAGGCGGTGATCACCACGACGGTCACCGACAGCGCGGTCGAGCGCATCGACGGCGACCGGGCACGGGTGCTGGTCTACGCCGACCAGAGCAGCGTCAGCACGGCCGGCACCCGCGGGAAGCGGGACGAGGGCGTGTACGCGGGGGCGATGCTCGCCGTGGACGTCGTACACCGCGACGGACGGTGGCTCGTCTCCGGCATCGACACCTTCGGCCGCTGAGGACCGCACGACCGCACGCACCGCACGACCGCACGCACCGCAGGACCGCACGGACCGCACGACCGCACGGACCGCACGGCCCGCAGGACCGCACGACCGCACGACCAAGCCACCGGACGGTCACGCGAGCACGCCGTCGGGCCAGGACCGACCGCGCGACGCGAAGCCCACGACCCCCACCCACGGAGTGACAGCAGCCATGTCCTTACGCCGCGCACGACGCCCGCACCCCGGCCGGACCCGCAGGGGTCTGCGGACCACCGCCCTCGCCGTGACCGCCGTGGCGGCCCTCACCGCCTCGCGGGCCCCCGGCCTCACCGGGGAGGCGGACGACGCCCACGCCGCACCCGCCGCGGCCGGCGAGGAACGCCTCCGGGCCACGGACGCCCCGGACCTTCGCCGCGCCCCGTACCTGCGGGCCGCTCCACCGGGCGACGGCTCGTACCACACCGAACTGCCTCCCCTGATCAGCCAGGCGGGTACGGCCTCCCCGCCCGTCGTGCGCGGTCTGCGCTCCCAGTCCGGCATCCCCGCCACCGTGCTGCGCGCCTACCGTCTCGCCGAGGCCTCGGTCGGCAGGACCGATCCGGGCTGCCGGCTGCCCTGGCAACTGCTCGCGGCGATCGGCAAGGTCGAATCCGGCCACGCGGGCGGCGGCGCGGTCGCCGCGGACGGCACGACCGTGCGCCGTATCACCGGCCCCGCCCTCGACGGCCGGGGTTTCGCCCTCATCCTGGACACGGAAGGCGGGGCCCACGACGGTGACCGCACCTATGACCGGGCGGTGGGTCCGATGCAGTTCCTGCCGTCGACCTGGGCCCGCTGGGGCGCGGACGGCAACAGTGACGGCCGGGCCGACCCGAACAACGTCTTCGACGCGGCCCTGGCGGCCGGACACTACCTGTGCGCGGGCGGCCGGGACCTGGGCCGGGGCGCCGGCCTGGACGCGGCGATCCTCAGCTACAACCACTCGCGGCCCTACCTGGAACTGGTCAGGTACTGGCTGGAGTTCTACGGCCGGGGAGTCCACCCCGTACCGGACGGCACCGGGGTGGTTCCGCGGAGCCCCGGCGCGGGTGGCGACACCCCGGCCGCCGAGCCCGCCGACGGTGCCGACGACGCGGACGCGGGTGGCGCGGGTGGCGGCGACGGCGGCGTCATCGTCGGCCCGGACCCGTCCCCGCCGGGCCGCCCCGGACCGTCCCCCTCCGCCCCCTCGCCGAGGCCCGCCCCCGCGCCGTCGTCCGCTTCCCCGTCCCCCTCCGCCCCGACGACGCCCCCGGCGGGTCCGGCGCCCTCCGCGTCACCCGGCGAGCAGCCCACGAGCGGTCCGTCACCGACCCTCTCCCCGTCGCCTTCCCCGTCCCCCTCACCGGAGCCGACGGCAGAGCCGGCCCCGTCGCCCACCGAGGCGGCCGGCTGCGCCACGGAGTCCGCCACCCCGTCGGACGGGCCCGGCGCCTCCCCGGGCCCGTCGCCGTGCCCGGCCCGCGGGGCCGGGTGAGACCGGGGCCGGAAGGCCGAGAGGACCGCTCGCGGGCTCATCCCGCCGTGGCCCGGCCGGGCCACGGCGACGGGAGGACAAGCGCGGTGGGATGGCCCAGACTCGAAGAAGGGCGGCTCGGTCGAGCGCGTGAGGGGTCGGGCCTGTGCATGATGTGCCGCTGTGGCTGTGGCTGGCGTTCGTCGTCACCGTGCTGGTGTCGTTGGCGGTGGACCTGCTGGCGCACCGGCAGGCACACGTCATCGGCTTCCGCGAGGCGGCGGCCTGGAGCGCGGTGTGGGTGGGGCTGGCCGTGCTTTTCGGCACGGCGGTCTTCCTGGTGGTCGGGACGTCCGCGGGGGTGGAGTACACCACCGCGTGGCTGCTGGAGAAGAGCCTGTCGGTCGACAACCTGTTCGTCTTCGCGCTGATCTTCGGCTATTTCAAGGTGCCCAGGGCGTACCAGCACCGCGTGCTGTTCCTCGGCGTCCTGGGCGCCCTGGTGTTCCGCGGCGTCTTCCTCGCCGCCGGCGTGGCGGTCGTCAGCCGCTTCACGGCCGTGCTGTACGTCTTCGCGGCCATCCTCTTCTACAGCACCTACAAGATCCTCAAGGAGGAGGACGACAGCTTCGACCCGGGCAGGAGCCTCGCCGTCAAACTGCTGCGCAAGGTCGTCCCGGTGCGGGACGAGTACGCGGGCGCCCACTTCTTCGTGAAGGAGGCGGGCAGGCGTGTCGCCACGCCGCTGCTCGCCGTCGTCGCCGCGATCGAGGCGGCCGACCTGGTCTTCGCCGTGGACAGCGTGCCCGCCGTGCTGGCGGTGAGCAGCGATGCCTTCATCGTCTACACCAGCAACGCGTTCGCCATCCTCGGCCTGCGGGCCCTGTACTTCATGCTCGCCGGCCTGCTCGACCGCTTCCACTACCTCAGCAAGGGCCTGGCGCTCATCCTCTCCTTCATCGCCGTCAAGCTCATCCTCCAGGCGTCCCACAAGACGATCAGTCCCGCCGTGCCCGAAGTGCCCTCACCCGTCAGCCTCGCGGTCATCGTCACGGTGCTGGCGGTGTCCGTCGTCCTCAGTGTGCTGCGCCCCCCGCCCGGCGGCGACGACGGCCCGTCCGTCACGGGGGCCGGCGGTGCCGCCGCGTCACCGGCAGCCGGCGCCCCTCCGCGTGGCGACGGGCAGGATCCGCCCGTCGGAGAAGACAGGCACTGATTCCGTATGAGTCCTCCCAAAGCCTGGCAAAGGGGGCGTAAAATGCCTGTTATGAACACTGAACGGGAATCCAGGACCTCCCGGCCCACCGGCCATGTCTGCCGTTCGTGCAAGCAGCCGGTGGACGCGGTGGTGGAGCGGCACAAGAGCATGGGCGTCTACGTCCCGGTCTGGACCGCGGGGCCCTGTCACAACGGGGAGTGTCCGGACTGCGTGCCCGAGGAGGTGCACGTCAGCTCCGTGCGCCGCGCCGTCTGGAGGAACCTGCCCGGCCGGAACGGCGGCTGACCGGCGGCCCGTCCGCCTCCCGTGACACCGGCGAGCGGATCGCCGGCTGTTCCCGCGGTTCACCTTCCCCGCGGGCCGGGCGGGTGCTCGCCGGGCCGTCCGTGCGCGCGGGCGTTGCGCACGAACAGCGCGTGCAGATCGCTGACGGCCCGGGCGACCGGTCCGGAGGGGCGGCTCTGGAGCACCAGCAGCACATCGGTGGAGTCACCCGCCAGCGGCCGCACGGTGATCGCCCCCCGGCGCTCCAGCGGGTCGCCGACGACACTGAAGTCGGGCAGCACGGTCGCCCCCAGGCCCTCGGCGACCATCAGCTTGCCCATCTCCGCGCCGTCGGTGGAGTACGAGAAGGACGGCGTACGGCCGTCCAGCAGCCGGTGCACGAACCGGTGCATCACATAGCCGGACCGCATCACGATCAGCGGCTCGGCCAGGAGGCTGTCCACGTCCACCGCCGCCCGGGCGGCGAGCGGACTGTCCGGGCGCACGCACACCACCGGACGGCCGCGCAGCAGTTCCGTGGTCTCGAAGCCCGGGGGCATGTCGTCGCCCCCGAGGTAGTTCACCAGCCCCAGGTCGAACGCCCCTTCCAGCAGGCCGCGATGAATCTCCGACTGCTGCGCGCCGACCAACTCGACCTGGGTGCGCGGATGGGCGGCCCGAAACTCCCGCACGGTCGGGATCACCAGCGGCACCGTGGCCGTGTTGACCGTGCCGAGCCGCACCATACGGCTGGTGCGGTGCTGGTCGCCGGCCGCGCCGCGCAACCGGTCGACCGCGTCCAGCACACCCATGATGTACGGCAGCAGCTCCCGGCCCTCGTCGCTCACCTTCGCGCCGGACCGCTTGCGCTCCAGCAGGTCCACGCCCAGCTCACGTTCCAGATTGCGCACCGTCTCGCTCAGCGCCGGCTGGGACAGGTGCAGTTCCTCGGCGGCCCGCCGCAGCGAACCCGAGCGGGTGACGGCCGCGATGTATTCGAGCTGTTCGATACGCACGACAGGGAGACTGCCGTCGCCGCCGGCCGGGTTCAAGGGAATCCCTGTCACAACCTCGTGAATACCTGCTGTCAGTACGCGGAATCAGCGCCGGGCATTCTTGACCGGCCGGACTTCCCGCTGCTTTGATCGATGACATGAAGCGACAGGACCTCACGCGGCGACGCCACGTCGACCTCGCCCGTGTCTGCAGCTCCTGCTGTCGCCGTCGGATCTGAGCGCACCCGAGGGAAACCCTCGCACCGGCGCCGGACACCCTTCGTGAACAACACCGCCGGCCGTTTGCCGTAGCGTCTCCGGCTTTTCCGGGAACGCCGTCCCCGCACGCCGGAATCCCGATCACCGAGCACGTTTTCCCTGTCACGCACGCGCCTTTTCCCGTGCGTACTCATGCCAGGAGTTCCCCATGCCCGTACCACCCGGATCCGACCCCGTCCGTTTCGCCTACTGGGTGCCGAACGTCAGCGGCGGCCTGGTCACCAGCACCATCGAGCAGCGCACCGACTGGGGCTACGACTACAACCGCGAACTGGCCGTCCTCGCCGAGAACAGCGGCTTCGACTACGCCCTCAGCCAGGTCCGCTACATGGCCAGCTACGGCGCCGAGTACCAGCACGAGTCGACGAGCTTCAGCCTGGCCCTGCTGCTGGCCACGCAGCGGCTGAAGGTCATCGCCGCCGTCCACCCCGGCCTGTGGCACCCCGGCGTCCTCGCCAAGCTCGGCGCCACCGCAGACCACCTGTCGGGCGGCCGCTTCGCCGTCAACGTCGTCAGCGGGTGGTTCAAGGGCGAGTTCACCGCCCTCGGCGAACCCTGGCTGGAGCACGACGAGCGCTACCGCCGCAGCGAGGAGTTCATCCGCGCCCTGCGTCGGATCTGGACCGAGGACCACGCCGAATTCGCCGGGGACTTCTACCGGTTGCGGGACTTCTCCCTCAAGCCCAAGCCCCTCGGCCTCCCCGGCCGCCCGCACCCGGAGATCTTCCAGGGCGGCAACTCCACCGCGGCCCGCGCCATGGCCGGCCGCGTCTCCGACTGGTACTTCAGCAACGGCAAGGACTTCGACGGTGTCACCGAGCAGATCACCGACGTCCGTGCCGCCGCCGCCCAAGTGGGGCGCACGCCGCCGAAGTTCGGCCTCAACGGCTTCCTCATCGCCCGCGACACCGAGGCCGAGGCCCGCGACACGCTCCGCGAGATCGTCGCCAAGGCCGACACACCGGCCGTCGACGGATTCCGAGCCGCCGTCCAGCAGGCCGGCCGGTCCACCGCCGACGGCAAGGGCATGTGGCAGGACTCCACCTTCGAGGACCTCGTCCAGTACAACGACGGCTTCCGCACCGGTCTGATCGGCACACCCGAACAGATCGCCGAGCGCATCGTCGCCTACAAGCGGCTCGGAGTGGACCTCTTCCTCCTCGGCTTCCTGCACTACCTGGAGGAGGTCGAGTACTTCGGCAAGCGCGTCCTGCCCCTGGTACGCGAACTCGAGGCGCAGCAGGCGGAGTCCGAGCCCGTCGCCGCCCGCTCCTGACCGACCGACCCGCACGCGACCGAACCCGCACCCGAAAGGACCCCCCATGAGCATCACCGCACCGGCCGACTGGAAGTCCGCGCCCGCCCCGAGCGACGCGGAGGGCTGGATCGCCCGCGCCGCCGAGGTCGCCGCCGTCCTCGCCTCGGACGCGGCGGCCCGCGACAAGGCCGCCGCCACCCCGTACGCCGAGGTCCGCCTGCTGAAGGAAGCCGGCCTCGTCACCCTGCTCGGGCCCGTCGAGCACGGCGGCGCCGGCCAGGACTGGCCCACCGCCTACCGCGTGGTCCGCGAGGTCGCCAAGGCGGACGGCTCCATCGGCCAGCTGCTCGGCTACCACTACCTGTGGAACTGGGCCGCCCGGCTGGTCGGCACCCGCGAACAGTGGGAGCACGTGGAGGCCGAGGCCGCCCGCAACCAGTGGTTCTTCGGCGGCGCGGTCAACCCGCGCGACGCGGACGTGGTGGTCCGCGACGAGGGCGACACCCTCACCTTCACCGGCCGCAAGACCTTCTCCACCGGCAGCAAGGTCTCCGACGTCACCGTCCTGGAAGGCGTCCTGGAGGGCACCGACGACCACGTCTTCGCCATCGTCCCGTCCGACAGCGAGGGCCTCACCTTCCACGACGACTGGGACAACATCGGCCAGCGCCTCACCGAGAGCGGCGGCGTCACCCTCGACGCCGTGCGTGTCCCCTGGTCCGCCGCGGCGGGCTACGTCGACAAGCGGTTCCAGCCGCGCGTCTACAACACCCTCAACGTGCCCACCATCCAGCTCGTCTTCGTCAACTTCTACCTCGGCATCGCCGCCGGCGCCCTGGAGACCGCCGCCGCCTACACCCGGACCAAGACCCGCCCCTGGCTGCACGGCGGCCACGAGCGCGCCGTCGACGAGCCGTACGTCATCGACGTCTACGGCGACCTCACCGCCAAGCTCTGGGCCGTCGAGGCACTGGCCGACGCGGTGGCCGCCGAGGGCCAGAAGCTGCACGACGACCCCGACGCGGTCACGGAGACGGCCCGCGGCGAGTTCGAGGTGCGGGTGGCGGCGGTGAAGGCCCGCGCCACCGACGTGGCCCTGGAGGTCACCAACGGCATCTTCGAGGTGACCGGAGCGCGTGCCACCGCCTCCGCGGAAGGCCTCGACCGCTTCTGGCGCAACGTCCGCACCCACACGCTGCACGACCCGGTCGCCTACAAGCGCCGCGAGGTCGGCCGCCACGTCCTCACCGGCGAACTGCCGCAGCCCACCTGGTACTCCTGAAAGGTCCTCCCATGGCCACCGTTCTCTCCGTCTCCGGAAGCCCCTCCGCCACCTCCCGCACCGCACGCCTGCTGCGGCACCTCGACGGCCGGCTCGTCGCCCAGGGCCACGAGGTGATCCCGCTGGACGTGCGCGCCCTGCCCCCCGAGGCCCTGCTGCACGCGCAGACCGGCCATCCGGCGATCGCCGAGGCCACCGCGCTCTTCGCGCGGGCGGACGGCGTCGTCATCGGCACCCCGGTCTACAAGGCCGCCTACTCGGGGCTGCTCAAGTCCCTGCTCGATCTCCTCCCGCAGTACGCCCTGGCCGGCAAGACCGTGCTGCCCCTCGCCACGGGCGGCACGACCGCACACGTCCTGGCCATCGACTACGCCCTGCGCCCGGTCCTCGCCTCCCTGGGAGCCGCGCACATCACGCCCGGCTGGTTCACCCTCGACAGGGACATCACGGTCGCCGACGACGGCTCGCTGACCGTCGCCCCCGCCTCCGCCGAGGCCCTCGCCCAGGTCACGGACCAGTTCTCGCTCGCCCTGGGCGGTCGCACGACCCTGCTGGCGGCCACCGGATGAGCGTCCCGCCCCTGATCGCCGGCGACGCCGAGGCCCTCGACGTCGCCGGCGAGCTGGCCGCGGACTTCCGCAAGGGCGCAGCCGAGCGGGACGCGCAGCGCCGGCTGCCGCACGCGGAGCTGGAGCGGCTGTCCGCCTCCGGGCTGCTCGGGGTGACGGTGCCGGCCGAGTTCGGCGGCGCCGACGTCCGCGCCGAGACGCTCGCCGAGATCTTCCGGCGGCTGGCCGCCGCCGACGCGAGCCTCGCCCAGATCCCGCAGAGCCACTTCGTGTACGTCAACGTGCTGCGCCGGCAGGGGACGCGCGAGCAGCAGCGGTTCCTCTTCGGCGAGGTGCTGCTCGGGAAGCGGTTCGGCAACGCCCAGTCGGAGGCGGGCACCCGGCACGTGCAGGACATCCGCACCCGGCTCGCCCGCCGTCCCGACGGCTCGTACGTCCTCGACGGCGTCAAGCACTACTCGACCGGCGCCCTCTTCGCCCACTGGATCCCCGTCCTCGCCCGCGCCGACGACGGCAACCTGCACGTGGCGTTCGTACCCGGGGACGCGCCGGGACTCACCGTCCTGGACGACTGGGACGGCATGGGACAGCGCACCACGGCCAGCGGGACCGTCCGCCTGGAGTCGGTGCCGGTCCCCGCCGACCGGGTGGTCCCGCACCACCTCACCTTCCGGGGACCGCAACTCCACGGTGCCGTGGCCCAGTTGCTGCACGCCGCCATCGACGCCGGGATCGCCTCCGGCGCGCTGGCGGAGGCGGCCGAGTTCGTCCGCACCAAGAGCCGCCCCTGGTTCGAGAGCGTCGACGAGGGACACCGGACCGCCACCGAGGACCCGCTGCTGGTCCAGCGGTTCGGTGAGCTGACGATCCGGGCACGGGCCGCCGAGGCGCTGCTCGCCGCCGCCGCGCGCTCCGTGGACACCGCCCGCGCGGACCTGACCGACGACTCGGCCGCCGAGGCGTCGATCGCGGTCGCGGCGGCCAAGGTGGCGGCGGCCGAGGCAGCCGTGGAGATCGGCAGCGCCCTCTTCGAGGTCGCCGGCACCCGTGCCGCGCTCGACTCCCTGGGCCTGCACCGGCACTGGCGCGACGCCCGCACCCACACCCTGCACGACCCGGCCCGCTGGAAGGTGCAGCACATCGGCCGGTACACCCTCAACGGCACGCGGCCGCCCCGGCACGGCCTGCTGTAGCCGGACGTCACCCGAACGGAGAGCCTGCCATGCCCCTCACCTTCCACTGGTTCCTGCCCACCAACGGCGACAGCCGTCACGTCGTCGGCGGCGGCCACGGCACCCCGGCCGGTTCCGCCGGCCGCGACCGGCCACCGACGGTCGCCTACCTGAGCCAGATCGCGCGGGCCGCGGAGGACCTGGGCTTCCTGGGCGCGCTCACCCCGACCGGCGCCTGGTGCGAGGACGCCTGGCTGACCACCGCGATGGTCAGCCGGCACACCGAGCGGCTGAAGTTCCTGGTGGCCTTCCGGCCCGGCTTCGTCTCCCCGACGCTCGCCGCGCAGATGGCGTCCACGTTCCAGCGGCAGTCCGGGGGACGGCTGCTGCTCAACGTCGTCACGGGCGGCGAGAGCCACGAACAGCGCGCCTACGGCGACTTCCTCGACAAGGACGACCGCTACCGGCGCACCGGTGAGTTCCTCGAGATCGTCAGGGAGTTGTGGCAGGGCAAGACCGTGGACCTGGCAGGCGAGCACCTCCGGGTCGAGGGCGCCGCGCTGGCCCGGGTGCCCGACCCGGTCCCGGCGGTGTACTTCGGGGGGTCCTCACCGGTCGCCGGCGAGATCGCAGCCCGCCACGCGGACGTCTACCTCACCTGGGGCGAGCCGCCCGCCGCCGTCGCCGAGAAGATCGCGTGGATCCGCGGGCTGGCGGCCCGGCAGGGGCGCACCCTCCGGTTCGGCATCCGGCTGCACGTCATCACGCGCGACACGTCCGAACAGGCGTGGGCCGAGGCCGGCCGGCTCCTCGACGGCTTCGCCCCCGAGGCGGTCGAGGCCGTCCAGGCGGGACTGGCCCGCAGCGAGTCGGAGGGCCAGCGGCGCATGCTCGCCCTGCACGGCGGCAGCCGCGACGACCTGGAGATCCACCCGAACCTGTGGGCCGGCATCGGGCTGGTGCGGGGCGGCGCGGGCACGGCACTGGTCGGCAGCCACGCCGAGGTGGCCGAACGGATCGCCGAGTACCACCGGCTCGGTATCGAGGAGTTCGTGCTCTCCGGCTACCCGCACCTGGAGGAGGCGTACTGGTTCGGCGAGGGCGTCCTGCCCCGGCTCGGGGAACAGGGACTGTGGACGCACCCGTTCCGCGACACGGCACAGCCGCGGTCCGCCGCCCAGGTCCCCTTCGCCGGCGCCGCGGGCCCCCACCGGAACTGACGCCACCGGGGACCCGCGCCGCACCCGGGGGTTCGCCCCCGGGGATCAGGTGCCGGGTGTCGCCGAGACCTCGGGCGACAGCTCCGACTCCAGGCCGGCCGCGTTGACCGCGGACACGGCGAAGTAGTACGGGCGGCCCGACTCCGGGGTGGGCACCCACAGGTCGGTGCCGGGCGTGGTGTGGACCTGCTCGGCGTCGGCCTTGGTGACGCCGGGCCGGGTGGAGACGTAGACGCGGTATCCCGTGATCTCCGGCTCCGCGGGCCCGATCGGCACGGCGGCCCAGACCAGGCGGACCTGCGTGGCGGTGGTCTCGACCTCGTACACCGTGGTGGACGGGGGCGGCTGCGGCGCGCTCACCGTCGGCAGCACGGAGGCGGAGGCGGGGGAGCGCACGTCGTAGGCGGAGTGGGCGACGACGGCGTAGTGGTAGTCACGCTCGTCGGCGGCGACCGTGCGCTCCAGGGAGGTGGCGGTGGTGGTGGCGTACACGTTCGCCGGGTCGGAGGTGTCCACGGTGGCGCTGCGGGAGCGGTAGACGGTGTAGCCGGAGACGGGGACGTAGCCGCCCTGGTTCCACGAGAGGAGGAGCCGGTCGCCGACGATCCGGGCCAGACCGAGGGAGGGCGCCTTGGGCGCGGCGTTCGGGCCGACCCGTCGGGTGGCGGTCACCTGTGCCGGCGCCGACTCGTTGCCCGCCGCGTCCACGGCGGTCACGTAGTAGACGTAGGGCTGTCCGGGGTCCCCCGTGATGTCGCGGTGGTTCCAGGTGGTCGTGGTGCCGATCCGGGTGCGCGGACCGGCCGACGACGAGGCCCGGTAGACGAGGTGGCGCACGGTGTCCGGGTTGCTCCCGGTCCAGCCCAGGGTGACCCCGGAGTCGTCCTCGGAGACCGCCTTCAGGTCGTTCGGCGGGGCAGGCGCGATCGTGTCACGGGTGGCCCACACGGGGGACGAGTACGCGGACGCGTTCCCGGCCGCGTCCCGCGCGCGCACCTTGTAGGCGGCGGGAATGTCGACCGGGGCGTCCAGGTCGGCGTACGCGGTCCCCTGGAGCGTGGCGATCCGTTCGTAGGGGCCGTTCTCGGCGGTCGCGCGGACCACCTCGTAGGAGGCCGCGCCCGCCACCGCGGTCCAGCTCAGCGCGTTGGCGTCCCGGCCGGGGGCGGCCGTCAGGTTCCGCGGGACCGCGGGCGCGGTGCGGTCGGCGGTGGTCACGCCCTGGTCCGCGGTGCCCTTCGAGGTGTTGCCGGCCTTGTCGTGGGCGCGGATCTCGTAGTAGTACGTCGCGCCGGTGGCCGGCAGGGTGGTGTCGGTGTACGAGGTCGCGGTGGTCGTGGCGAGCTTCGTCCAGGTGGTGGTGCCCTTGAGCCGGCGGTGGACCCCGTAGCCGGCGAGGTCCATCTCCTTGTTCCTGGACCAGGTGAGTTTCGCCCTGTTGGTGGCGGAGTCGTAGGTGACCTTGGCGCCGGCGGGGACGAGCGGGGCGACCTTGTCGACGGTGGCGGATGTGCGCGGCGCGTACGTGAACCTGGTGTTCGCGGCGCCGGTCCAGTTGACGAAGTCGACGCGCAGGGTGTGCCTGCCGGGCGGGATCGTCAGGTTGACCGATGTGCCGGCCGTCGTCGAGACGTTCTTCCACAGGTCGATCCTGCGGACGCCGTCGAGGTGGACACGGATGCCGTCCTGCGCGGAGGCGGAGAAGGTGAACGGGCCCCCGGAGCCGAAGTCGCGGGTCACGGTCCAGCGCACACCGAAGTTGTCACGGGGCAGCCCGGAGGCAGGGGCTCCGGTGCCCCAGTTCTCGTTGACGGCGCTGTCGCAGTCGGTCTTCTTCGGCGTTCCGGAGAACGTGGTGTTGGCGAAGAACTGCCGTGTGAACACGGGGGAGGCGCAACTCGTCGCGGCGGTGGCGGGCGCGGCCGCGGTGGTGAGCAGGCCGCCCGCGGTGGCGAGCACGACCGTGGCGGAGAGCGCGGCGGTCGAGTGTCTGGCTGGGTTCATGCGGTCCTCGGATCGAGATGTCGGCGAGCGATGGCCACGGGAGCCGTCGCAGAGGTCCGACGGTTCGAAACGGCGTTTGGTTGTACGGCACTTGGCGCACATCCCGCCCCAGTGGCACCGGAACCGCGGTACCCGCTGCCCGCCCCGAAGGCCGAGCCCGCCGCCCCGGCCCGGAGGGCGCGTTCGCCCTGTCCGCCGTGAACCGGGCCGCCTCCACGCCCGGCGGACCGGCCGACACCCCCTACGGCTCCGGCGCCGACCCGCGGTGGTCGCAGGAGCGGGCCCAGTCGAGCAGTTCGGGAGCGTGCAGTGCCGGTAACCACAGGTCGGCCCGGACGGCGCCGTCACCTTCCGGCCGGGGGCCGACGCCCAGGACCCGCAGTCCGGCGCGGCGGGCCGCTTCCACTCCGGTCAGGGTGTCCTCGACGGCCAGCGCCCGCTGCGGGGGGACACCGCAGAGCCGGGCCGCCACGGCGTAGACGTCCGGGTGCGGTTTGGGGCGGATGCCGTCCCCGGCGTCGGGGACGACGATGTACTGGAAGTGCTCACGCAGTCCGGCTCGGGTCAGGCTGCCTTCCACGACCACCCTCGGGCAGTTGCTGGCCACCGCGAGCGGCAGCCGGCCGGAGAGCAGCCGGACGAGCTGGGTCGCGCCCGGCATCGTCGCCGGTTCGTCGGTGACGAGTGCCAGGAAGTGGTCGAGGAGCGCGGCCGTCAGGCCTTCCACCAGTTCCGGCTTGTGCACCGAGCGCGCCATCAGCCGGCCGCAGTCCTCGTAGTGCAGGCCCGTGGCCTGGGCCGCGAATCCGGGCGGCGGCTGGAGCCCGTACTCCCGGAAGGCCCGAATGCGGGCTTCCTGCCAGTGTCGTTCGCTGTCCATCAGGGTCCCGTCGCAGTCGAAGACGACGGCGTCGGGAGTCCAGTCGAGCAGATCTTGTGCCTTGTCGGTCACAGGGCCCTCCTGTGCGTCGGCCGCACGGCATGCGGAATTGGCGGCTATCCGCAGGAAAAGGAAAAGATGGTCACGGCTTACGTTATTTCGCTCCGGCAAATGGAGCAATAACTCTTTTCAGTGACTCGACCGTGCCGGGATCCGGGCGTATGGCTGTTCGGCGGCCACGGCGGACGGCAAGCGGCTCATTACCGCCAACAGCGCTTCAAGCCAGTGCAGTTGCGCATGCGAGGAGACTTCGCGGCGCCCCTGGACGGTTCCGGGCCGTCCAATCGTCACTCGGTCGCAGCTCCCTTTCCGATAGGTATGGCGGCCCATGTGTCACCGCATTTGCTCCAGGCGTACGCTGGCGCATTCAATTCGTGACCGGGGGAAGGAACGAGCCAGGGCGGGCTGAACGTTGCGGAAACGGGAGAACGCAACCCGTGAGAAAAGTCTTGCCCGGCGGGCCGGGGCAACCGTCGCCGGGCCGGTCGACGCGGCGCGGCTGTCCCGGGGCGCGGTCCGCGCACGCGTCATGGACGTCGTCCAGGATGATCACTTAGCGTTCGGCGCATGACGGAGCGACGTGCGATCCTCAGCGGCTCGACCTTCGAGGAGCAGATCGGCTATGCCCGTGCCGTGGTGGACGGCGACTGGGTGCACGTGTCGGGAACCACCGGGTTCGACTACACCACCATGACGATCTCGGACGACGTGGTGGAGCAGGCCGAGCAGTGCCTGCGCAACATCGGGGCCGCACTCGCCGAGGCGAAGTGCACCTTCGCCGATGTGGTGCGGGTGCGCTACCTCCTGCCCGACCGCGAGGACTTCGAGCCGTGCTGGCCGGTCCTGCGCCGCTGCTTCGGCGAGGTCCGGCCGGCCGCCACGATGCTCGTGTGCGGTCTCGCCGATCCCCGGATGAAGATCGAGATCGAGGTGTACGCCCGGCGCGCCGACCCGTGACGTCCTCCCGCGTACCCTGATGCCCCCTGTGTGACGGGATCGACAGAGGGCCGCGGGGCGTGACTCGGGAATGTGTGGGTATCCGCGGGGGATGAACGGGGTAGCGAAGGCGGCCGGGATGGAAGCAGTTCCCTGGGGCGAGGACGGCACGGCGCCGCGTGAGCGGACGATGCAGACCACCGTGGCTCTGGACGGCGAGGGCGCGGACATCGGCCGGGCACGCCGTCTGGCAGCCGGTTTCCTCACTCGGGTGCAGGCCGAGCACGGCCTGCCCATCTCGCAGCGCGCCATGGACCTGACACAGCTGGTGGTCAGTGAGCTGGTCACCAACGCCCTGAAGTACGCGCCGGGGCCCGTCCTGCTGGACCTGCGGATCGCGGGTGACGTCGTGGAGGTGATGGTGTGGGACTCCGATCCGGTGCTGCCCATCGCCCGGGCCGCCGACGCCGGCCGGGTGGGACAGCACGGTCTGGAGATCGTGATGGCCGTCGCGCAGGGCTTCGAAGCCCAGCGCGAGCCGGTGGGCAAGCGCATCACCGCCCGTATCGCCCTGATGGACGACCCGGGCGGTGCCGTCGCGGGGCACCGGCCGCTGTAGGACGCCGGCCGGGGCGGTGCCACGAGCCCCGGCCGCGCGCCGGCTGCGCCTGATGCGTCCGGCCTACGGCGTGAGGTAGTGCACCCGGGTCCGTGCGGTGTGCGGGAGGAGCAGGCCGCGCAGTTCCTCGGCCGCCGTCCGCAGGAGGCCGCCGTCGCGGGTGGCGTGCAGGGTCTCCAGGACGAAGGTGACGTGCGTGGAGTCCTCGGTGACGCGCGTGCGGTGGGCGTCACGGTGGTTCCAGTGGCGGGTCAGGACGCCGGAGGCATCGGCGTAGACGATCTCCCCGGGCCTGGGGTGCTCGACCGTGCCGGGTTCACCGAGCGGGGTGAACTCCTCGCTGCCGTCCGCGTACCGGATCTCCACGTCGCCGAGGACGTGGTCGAGGTCGAAGGCGCCGGCGGGCAGGCCGTGGCGGACGGAGACGGCGTTGTAGGAATCGACGGCCGGATTGATGCGGGGCAGGGTGCCCCTCTTGGCCATGCGGCGGCCGAGGGCATCGACACTGGGGCGGACGCGGCGCGGGTTGGTGCCGAAGGACCGGTAGGCGGTGTGCCAGGACCCGATGCGGGGGTCGGTCTCGTCGGCCGGCTGCCAGGACCCGTCGGCGAGCCCCCGCTCCAGCTCGTCGAGAGCCGTGACCGTGGCGGGCCAGGCCCCACGGCCGTCCAGGCCGGTCGCGGTGACCAGGGCGATGAGGGTGTCGGGGAAGGCGTCCGCGACGGCGGGCGCGATGCGGAAGGCGGTCATGGGAGGGCGTGGTCCGTTCCTCGGTGCGTTCGGGGGGCGGGTGGTCAGGGCTGCCAGGGGCCGATGCGGTCCAGGCGGCGGCGCTGCTGGGCGGCGGTGGGGAGGTCGAGGCCCTGGGCACGTGCGCTGAGGCGGCCCGCGACGGCGGTGCGGTGCTCGACCGGCTTGTGGTCGTCGTACTTGAACTTCGCCCTGACCTCGGTGACGTCCAGGCGCAGACCGCGGATGCCGGACAGCATGCGTCCGTACGGGGGCAGGCCGGCGGCGATGGGGGCGTGGTCGCCGTCGGGCTGGAAGTGGGCCATCTGGCGGCGCAGCAGCTCGGCCTTGGCCTCGGGGTCGTCGAGGATGTGCGCGCGGCAGGTGAACTGGACGGCGGTGTAGTAGCTGGTGGGCACGCCCTCGGTGGGCGGGGTGCCCGGCTTGGCCCGCCAGGGGCCGGGGACGAAGGCGTAGTCGCCGAAGACGGTGAACAGGACGTCCGGGCAGTTCTCGATCGCCTGCCAGGCGGGGTTGGGGCGCGCCAGGTGGATCAGGAGGCGGCCGGGCTCGCTGGTGAAGTGGGTGGGGACGGCGACGGGGGGCCGGCCGGGCAGGCCGTTGACGGCGAGGACGCCGAAGTCGTGGCCGTCGGCGATCCAGGACTGCCATTCGGCTTCGTCGAGACTGGCGTCCCAGGGCTGGATGAACATACGAGGGATCCTTGCGGGGCGGGGCCGGGGGAGTGGGGCGGGCGGGTCGGTGAGGGCGAGGAGGCGGTGCATCCGTACCCGGGGGAGCTGCCCGGGGCCGGCAGCGCGGCGGTCACGGTCGTCCATCCCTTAGTCTGTCAGTGGAACGACTAGACCGTACATTGAAACGACCGTCGCGTGTCAACCGAACGACCGAACGGTCCAGCGGAATGGTCCACTCGCGAGGATGGTGACCGATGGCCGAGACAGAGGCAGCCCTGCGCACGCTCGCGCACAACGTCAGGACGGCGCGCACCCGTGCGGGACTGTCCCTGGACGAACTGGGCCGGCGCGCGAAGGTCAGCAAAGGAGCCCTGGTCGGTCTGGAGAAGGCTCAGGGGAATCCCAACTTCGCCACCCTGGTCCGGCTGGCCGACACCCTCGGCGTCTCGGTGTCGGCCCTCATGGAGGGCCCGGCCGAAGACCGCGTCCGGGTGGTGTCCGCCGATGCCGTGGTGCCGCTGTGGGCCGGCGAGCGGGGCAGCGAGGCCCGGCTCATGCTCACCACCTCCGGCCCGGCTCCCGTGGAGGTCTGGCGCTGGCGGCTCCAGCCCGGCGAGGAGTACCCCAGCCATCCCCATCAGGCGGGAGTCGTCGAGACGGTCAGCGTCACCGCGGGACGGATGGTCCTGGTCGTCGACGGCGCCGAGCACCCGGTGGCGGCCGGGCAGACCGCCACCTTCGACGCCGACGCCCCGCACACCTACCGCGGGGCGGGCGACGAGGAGTGCCACCTGATCATGACGGTCCACCTGCCGCCCGGCGCCTGAGACGGCGCGCCGGACCGCCCGTGGTGGCGACCGGCACCACCTGCCACCGGCACCACCAGTGTCCGGACCGCGAGCGACCGGACCGCGAGCGACCGGGCCGCGAGCGACCGGGCCGCGAGCGACCGGGCCGCGAGCGACCGGGCCGCGAGCGACCGGGCCGCGAGCGGGCACCCGCACGGACCGGCCGTGGACCCGTCGGGTGCCGCCGGGCGGCCGGGGAGAGGCGCCGAGGGCGGTACGCCCGGGCAGTCCTCGACCTCTTGACCTCCGCGGTCACGGCCACTAACTTGCGAATTACGTCGACCCATGACGCTCGAAAGGAGGCGACCAGCGGATGAACATCAGCTCTGATCTCGGTCGCCTGGCCCAGTGCACCGTCTGGGTTCCGGGTCGTATCGCCCACGGCTGCTGAAGCACGCCGTTTCTCTGACGTGCCGGTAGGGGCACGTTCCAGGTTTCCCGCCTTCATCATTTCCCGGCATGTTGCTGTCGCGTGCCTTTCTGCGCCCGCTTGTCCTGCGCGGCGCGTCTGAACACAGAAAGCTGCCTGAAAATTGGCGAACATCATGAATCGACCGAGCGCGCACCGAAACGACGGCCCGTCATGGTAGGGGCACGCGTCACGGTCAACGGGGAAGAGGCGCCGATCGCTCCGGCCGCGCCCCACACCACGGTGCTGGACTTCCTGCGCGAGCGTGGCCTGACCGGTACCAAGGAGGGCTGCGCCGAAGGCGAATGCGGTGCCTGTTCGGTCCTCGTGGCCCGGCCCGGGGTGGACAAGCCCACCGACTGGGTGGCGGTCAACGCCTGCCTGGTCCCGGTCGCGGCGCTCGACGGCCAGGAGATCGTCACCGCCGAAGGGCTCGCCACCGCGGGCGAACCCGGCTGCCCGCCCGGCCTGCACCCGGTGCAGGAGGAGATGGCGGTCCGCGGCGGTTCCCAGTGCGGTTACTGCACACCGGGCTTCGTCTGCAGCATGGCCGCCGAGTACTACCGGCCCGACCGCTGCGCGCACCCCGAGCCGGCCGACGGCACCGACGCCGAGCACGGCCCCAACGGGTTCGATCTGCACGCGCTGAGCGGGAACCTGTGCCGCTGCACCGGCTACCGCCCGATCCGCGACGCCGCGTTCGCCGTCGGCCGGCCGGCCGACGACGACCCGCTGGCGCAGCGGCGCGAGCAGGACCCGCCCGCACCCGTCGCCACCGAGTACGTCCGGGACGACAGCGCCTTCCTGCGCAAGAGCACCCTGGCCGAGACGCTGCGGCTGCTGCGCGAGCGGCCCGACGCGGTCGTGGTCGCCGGCTCCACCGACTGGGGCGTCGAGGTCAACATCCGCGCCCGCCGGGCGGGTTGCGTCGTCGCGATCGACCGGCTGCCCGAACTGCGGGAGCTGCGCGTGGAGGACGACTTCATCGAGATCGGCGCGGCGCTGACGCTGACCGAGATCGAACGCCGCCTCGACGGCAGCGTTCCGCTGCTGGCGGAGCTGTTCCCGCAGTTCGCCTCCCGGCTCATCCGCAACGGCGCCACGTTCGGCGGCAACCTCGGCACCGGTTCCCCGATCGGTGACAGCCCGCCGGCGCTGCTCGCGCTGGAGGCGTCGCTGCTGCTCGCCGACGCCGACGGCGAACGCGAGGTCCCGCTGGCGGACTACTTCACCGGCTACCGGCGCAGCGTGCGCCGGCCGGGCGAGCTGATCCGCGCGGTGCGGATCCCGCTGCCGCTGTCGCCGGTCGTCGCCTTCCACAAGATTGCCAAGCGCCGTTTCGACGACATCTCCAGCGTGGCCGTCGGATTCGCGCTCGACATCGAGGACGGCATCGTCCGCAAGGCGCGCATCGGCCTGGGCGGCGTCGCCGCCACCCCGATCCGCGCGCTCGCCACCGAGGTGGCCCTGGAGGGCAGGCCCTGGTCGGCGGAGACCGCCGAGGCCGCGGCGAGGGTGCTGCGCGGTGAGGGCACACCGATGGACGATCACCGCGCCAGCGCCCTCTACCGCTCCGCGATGCTCGGCCAGAGCCTGCTGAAGCTGCACGCGCAAACCACCGAGGCGGTGCCGTCATGAGCCACTTGTCCCAGCGTCCCGAGAAGCCCGTCGTCGGCGTGCCGCTGCCGCACGAGAGCGCGGCCCTGCACGTCACCGGCGCCGCGCTGTACACCGACGACCTCGTCCACCGGACCAAGGACGTGCTGCACGCCTATCCGGTCCAGGTCATGAAGGCCCACGGGCGGATCACCGCGCTGCGCACCGAGCCCGCGCTCGCCGTGCCCGGTGTGGTGCGCGTGCTGACCGGTGCCGACGTGCCCGGCGTCAACGACGCCGGCATGAAGCACGACGAGCCGCTCTTCCCGGACGAGGTCATGTTCCACGGCCACGCGGTCGCCTGGGTGCTCGGCGAGACCCTGGAGGCGGCCCGCCTCGGCGCCGCCGCCGTCGAGGTGGAACTCGAGGAACTGCCCTCCCTGATCACCCTCCAGGACGCCATCGCGGCGGGCAGCTTCCACGGCGCCCGGCCCGTGATGGAGACCGGCGACGTCGAAGCCGGCTTCGCCGACTCCGCGCACGTGTTCACCGGCGAGTTCCAGTTCGCCGGGCAGGAGCACTTCTACCTGGAGACGCACGCCGCGCTCGCCCAGGTCGACGAGAACGGGCAGGTGTTCGTCCAGAGCAGCACCCAGCACCCCTCCGAGACCCAGGAGATCGTCTCCCACGTGCTCGGCGTGCCCGCCCACGAGGTGACCGTCCAGTGCCTGCGCATGGGCGGCGGCTTCGGCGGCAAGGAGATGCAGCCGCACGGCTTCGCGGCCGTCGCCGCCCTCGGCGCCAAGCTCACCGGCCGTCCGGTCCGCTTCCGGCTCAACCGGACGCAGGACCTGACCATGTCCGGCAAGCGGCACGGTTTCCACGCCACGTGGAGGATCGGTTTCGACGCCGAGGGCCGCATCCAGGCCCTGGACGCCACCCTGACCGCGGACGGCGGCTGGAGCCTGGACCTGTCCGAGCCGGTGCTGGCCCGCGCGCTGTGCCACATCGACAACACCTACTGGATCCCCAACGCGCGCGTCGCCGGCCGCATCGCCAAGACCAACACGGTCTCCAACACCGCCTTCCGCGGCTTCGGCGGACCGCAAGGCATGCTGGTGATCGAGGACATCCTGGGCCGCTGCGCACCGCGGCTCGGCCTGGACCCCATGGAGCTGCGCGAGCGCAACTTCTACCAGCCGGGCCAGGGGCAGACGACGCCGTACGGACAGCCGGTCACACAGGCCGAGCGGATCTCCACCGTCTGGCAGCAGGTGAAGGACGACGCCGGCATCGCCGACCGCAAGCGGGAGATCGCCGCCTTCAACGCCGCGCACCCGCACACCAAGCGGGCGCTCGCGCTCACCGGAATCAAGTTCGGCATCTCGTTCAACCTCACCGCCTTCAACCAGGGCGGCGCGCTGGTGCTGATCTACAAGGACGGCTCCGTCCTGATCAACCACGGCGGCACCGAGATGGGCCAGGGCCTGCACACCAAGATGATGCAGGTCGCGGCGACCACCCTGGGCATCCCGCTGCACAAGGTCCGCCTCGCCCCCACGCGCACCGACAAGGTGCCCAACACCTCCGCGACGGCCGCCAGTTCCGGGGCCGACCTCAACGGCGGGGCGATCAAGAACGCCTGCGAGCAGCTCCGCGGGCGGCTGGAGCAGGTGGCCGCCACCCAGCTGGGCGGCAACGCGTCGGACGTACGCATCGTCGAGGGCGTCGCCCGCGTCCTCGGCAGTGACAAGGAACTGGCCTGGGACGACCTGGTGCGCACCGCGTACTTCCAGCGGGTGCAGCTCTCGGCGGCCGGCTTCTACCGGACCGAGGGGCTGCACTGGGACGCCGGGACGTTCCGGGGCTCGCCGTTCAAGTACTTCGCGCACGGCGCCGCCGCGACCGAGGTCGAGGTGGACGGCTTCACCGGGGCGTACCGCATCCGGCGGGTGGACATCGTGCACGACGTCGGCGACAGCCTGTCCCCGCTGATCGACATCGGCCAGGTCGAGGGCGGGTTCGTGCAGGGCGCGGGCTGGCTGACCCTGGAGGACCTGCGCTGGGACGTCAGCGACGGGCCGAACCGCGGCCGGCTGCTGACCCAGGCCGCGAGCACCTACAAGCTGCCGAGCTTCTCGGAGATGCCCGAGGAGTTCAACGTCACGCTGCTGGAGAACGCCACCGAGGAGGGCGCGGTGTACGGCTCCAAGGCGGTGGGGGAGCCTCCGCTGATGCTGGCGTTCTCGGTGCGCGAGGCGCTGCGGCAGGCCGCCGCCGCGTTCGGGCCGGACGGCGTCGGCGTCGAGCTGGCCTCGCCCGCCACGCCGGAGGCGGTGTACTGGGCGATCCAGGCGGCGCGCCGCGCGGGTGCGGGACGGAGCGGCCGGGCAGGGGCCACCGCCGGCGTGGACGGGACCGCCGCCGGCGCCGGGGTCGGCAGCCACACCACAGCGCTGAGCGATGCCTGACATGACCTGGGTCGGCGCGGTCGCGCGGCTGCGAGCACGCCGGGAGCCCGGCGTGCTGGTGACCGTCGCGACCGTGCGCGGCCACGCTCCGCGCGACGCCGGCGCGAAACTCGTCGTGGGGCGGACCGAGACGTGGGGCTCGATCGGCGGCGGGAACGTCGAGGCCGTCGCGATCGACCGGGCCAGGGAGATGATCGCCGCGTCCGAGCCGAAGCCGGAGCTGATGGATTTCGCCCTGAACGACAAGGTGACCAGCCGGCACGGCGTGCAGTGCTGCGGCGGCACGGTCTCGGTACTGCTCGAACCGCTGCCGGTGGTACGGGCGGTGGCGATCTTCGGTGTCGGTCACGTCGGCCTGGAACTGGCGCGCATCCTGGCACGTCAGGACCTCGATCTGCATCTGATCGACTCCCGGTCCGACGTGCTCGCCGGGGAACGGCTCGCCGTGCTCGCGGACGCGGCCGCCCAGGTGCACGTCCACCACACGCCGCTGCTGCCCGAGGAGGTGCTGGCGAAGCTGCCCCGCGGCACCCACGTCCTGATCATGACCCATGATCACGCGGAGGACGCCGCGCTGTGCGACGCCGCCCTGCGTACACCCCACCTCGGTTCGGTCGGGCTGATCGGATCGGCGGCGAAGTGGGCGCGGTTCCGCAAGATGCTGGCCGGCGAGGGAGGCCACGACGAGGCCGCCATCGCCCGGATCAAGACCCCGATCGGACTGGCCGGCATCACCGGCAAGGAACCCGCGACGATCGCCGTGAGCGTGGCCGCGGATCTGCTGCGCGCCTTCGAGGCCGAGGAGACCGACCCGGTCTGACCCTGGGAGAGGAAACAGCAGAAAGGTGCCCCGGGACCGTCAGCGGTCCCGGGGCACCCTCGTCGCTTCTCAGTCCTTGACGGACTCCACCAGCTTGCGCACGTTCTCGACGCTGCCGCAGCCCGCCTCCAGGTGCTGCGCGCGTGCCGCGCGGAACGCCTCGCCCAGCTCGGCGCGGCGCTCGTCGCTCACGTTCTCCCGGGCGTCGTTGAGCAGGGTCCGCTCCTCCTCGTCGGCGTGGTGGTTGACCGCCGTGACGAGTTCCTCCAGCTTCTCGTCCCACTCCTGCGACCCCGTGTCGTCCACCTCGAGCAGGGCGAGCAGCGCCTCGTTCGCCTCATGGTGCTCATGGACGCTGTGCTCGACGTCTTCGCCGTCCACGTTCTTGTAGCGGCGCAGGGCGGGGTAGACCTTCTCCTCCTCCGCCGAGGCGTGCGCGATGAGCAGGCCCGCGAACTCCTCCAGAGCGGCGGCGCGGTCGGCTTCGACGTTGCGCATCGTACGGAACAGGTCTTCCATACGGCGGTGGTCCTGCAGGATCAGCTCGACGACATCGGTCGACGACACGGTTGCTCTCCTCACTTCGATGACGCCGGCGGTACGCGTCAGCGGGCACGCCGGGACGGGTTCGGGGGCCGGAAGCAGGCGGTGACCGACTTTCCGTCCGGGCAGGGACGGGCTTCCCATTCGTCGGCCAGGGCGTCGACCAGCAGCATGCCCCGCCCGCCCAGTCCGTCGCGGCTGGGTTCGCGGGGGGTGGGCAGTGCGCGCACGTCGTCGTGCACGGTGACGTGCAGGCACTGCCCGTCCCACGCCAGCACCAGCCGGGCGGTGGAGTGGGCGTGAACGTGCGCGTTGGTGACCAGCTCCGACACGGTCAGCAGCACATCGTCCACCGTCTGCGGGGCGCTGTGCGTCCAGCCGAGGCTGTCCAGGTGCTCGCGCGCCCAGTCGCGCGCCGCCTTCGGCCCCGTGTTCATGGGCAGCGAGCGTGCCCAGCCCACCGCCCGGACTGACGATTCGTCCACGATGATCCCTCCCCGGTCCCGATTCATTCCGCGCTGTGGCGAGTACCCGCCGTGTCCGAGGTGACGCAGCGGGCCACGGCCCGGACTGTGCCGGACGGGACCTCGTGCCGCGGTTCAGCTGGTGCTGAGCATGCCCTCGCGCAGGCGGGCCAGCAGCCGGGAGATCAGCCGGGAGACGTGCATCTGGGAGATGCCGAGCCGCTCGCCGATCTCCTTCTGGGTGAGCTCCTCGACGAACCGCCAGTGGATGATCTGCCGGTCGCGCTCGTCGAGGTTGGCGATCATCGGGGCCAGGGCGTGGAAGTCCTCGACCAGTTCCAGCGCGGCGTCGTCGGTGCCGATGAAGTCGGCGAGGGCCGCCTCGCCGTCCTCGCTGCCGTTGATGGCGGCGTCGAGGGAGGCGGAGTTGTAGCCGTTGGACGCCAGCCGGGCCTCGACGACCTCTTCCTCCGGAAGGCTCATCAGCTCGGACAGTTCCTTGGTCGTGGGGGTGCGACCCAGCCGGCTGCGCAGTTCCTCGGTGGCGCGGGCCAGCTGCACCCGCGCCTCCTGCAGGCGGCGCGGCACGTGCACGGCCCAGGAGGTGTCGCGGAAGAAGCGCTTGATCTCACCGACGATGTACGGAACGGCGAAGGAGGTGAACTCCACCTCACGGGAGATCTCGAACCGGTCGATGGCCTTGATCAGACCGATCATGCCGACCTGGACGATGTCCTCCATCTCCTCCGGGCCCCGGCTGCGGAACCGGCCGGCCGCGAAGCGGACCAGGGACATGTTCATCTCGATCAGCGTGTTGCGCGCGTACTGGTACTCGGGTGTCCCCTCCTCCAGCGTCGCCAGCCGGCTGAAGAACAGCTTCGACAGCTCTCGCGCGTCCCCGGGCGCCACCTTCGACGGATCCGTAATCTCCGGCATGGCGGTAGTGCACTCAGCAGCCTGCACGGTCGTCGTCATGGCCTTCCCTCCCAATTGGTGCGCCCTTGCGTTGGCCGGCCTGGTGAGCCGACGAAGCTGCGCTTACCCCGACATGCGATCCGCATGCTCTCTTGATTCGGAAAATCTCGCGGGACGCCCGCGCACGGGTCCGCCGCCCGTGACCTGCCCGGTGTCCGAGGTGACCTGAGTCACCTCACCGTGCCGCCGTGTCCTCCGGCGGACGCACCTGTGCCCGGCACCGGACGACGGCGGCCGGGGCACGGGGCGGGCGGTGTCACCGGGCGCAGCCGGCGTCCAGGACCTCGATCACGTCACCGCGGGTGGTGTAGACGAGCCAGCACCAGTCACCGAACGCCGCGGCGACGCCCGGGACCTGCGCCATCGGGTCCTCGGCCACCGCCGTGATCAAGGTGATGATCTCCTCGTGCACGTCGTCCGGGACCTCGAACAGCACATTGGCCGCCCGCTGGATCAGTTCGACTCGCATGTCGCCCCCTGCGGAAGCAGGCGCGGCGGGCCTGCGGCGGGCGCCTGGGCCGCCGCCTGGAAACCACGGCCGGGTACCCCACGGCGCCGCGGCGCAACCCTCGCCCGCCGCTCCGGTTCGCGCGCCCGGTGTCGCGCGGCGCGCCGGCGGGTACGCGGGACGCCGTCTCGCCGTGACGGTGAGGCCGACGAGTGACGGGAGGACCGGTGCCGACCGGGACACCGCCGGACGTGGCCGTGCTCGTGGGGCTCCAGGCCTCCGGCAAGTCGACGTTCTGCCGCCAGTGGCTGACAGGGCCGTACGAGCTGGTCAGCAAGGACCTGTTCCCCCGGTCCGCCCGGCACCGGCAGCGGCGGCAGATGCGGCTGGTGGCGGAGGCGCTGGCCGCCGGCAGGTCCGTGGCGGTCGACAACACCAACCCGTCCCCGCAGGAGTGGACCCCGCTGGTCGCGGCCGGGCACGCGCACGGCGCGACGGTCACCGCCTACTGGTTCCCGCCGGACCTCGCGGGATCACTGGCACGCAACGCGCTGCGGGAGGGGCGGGCGCGGATCCCCGACGTCGGGATCCGCGCCACCGCGAAGCGGCTGCGCCGCCCCTCGCGGGCGGACGGCTTCGACACCGTCCTGGAGGTGCGGTTCGACGGCCGCGGCGGCTTCCGGGTGCGTCCCGTCCCCGAGCCGCCGCGTCACGTGCGGGCGGCACCGGACGGCGGTCGCTGAGGGGTCAGCTCCAGCCGAAGCGCCGGTCCACCACCGCGGCGAACTCCTCCAGGGTCAGCACGGAGTCCCCGTTCTGGTCGGCGGCGTCGAACAGCGCGGAAGAGGCATCGGTGTCCTGGACGCCCCAGAACGGCAGGACACCGGAGGCGGCCAGGGAGGGCCCCTTGGACCGCAGGGCGACGATCACCTCTTCGCGGGTCAGCGTCCCGTTGTGGTCGAGGTCCAGCGCCTCGAACAGCTTCCGGGCCTTCTCACTCATCCCTCGTCCTCGTCTCGTCGTCGGAAGGCCGGCGCGCCGTCCCGTCACCGGGGATGACGTCCCGCCGCCGCTCCGGGTTCCCCGGAACGGGGCGCCGGTGGCTTCCTCGCGCCGTCCCTGTGCGACCGCGGCCGGACGGGGCACTGGAAGGGGGTGGTGGACACCGAAGCATTCTTCGACGGGCTGAATCCGCAGATGTGCGTGGTCACGGCGGCGGTGGGGGACGAGCGGGCCGGCTGCCTGGTCGGTTTCTCCGCGCAGTGCTCCATCCGGCCGCTGCGGTACGTGGTCTTCCTCTCCAAGGCCAACCGCACCTACCGGGTGGCCCGCGCCGCCGACCGTCTCGCCGTCCATCTGCTGACCCGCGACCAGCACGACCTGGCCGCGCTGTTCGGCGGGGAGACCGGTGACGAGGTCGACAAGTTCCGCCGGGTGCGCTGGCGGCGGGAGCACGGCGGGGCGGTCGTCCTGGAGGACGCGGCCGCCTGGCTGGTCGGCGCCGTGCGCACCCGCGTCGACGGCGGGGATCACGTCGGGTTCGTGCTCGAAGCCGAGCGGAGCGGACACGGCGGCGACGACGGTCCGCCGCTGCGGCTGCGCGACAGCCTGGACATCGATCCGGGTCATCCGGCGGGCTGACCGGCCGGGCGGGCGGGGCAGGACTCACGGCACCCGATCCGTCCGGCCGGGCGCCGGGGATCTTGTACTCACCGTGCACGCCACCGACTCCGTTCCCGCTTCCGCGCCGCTGCCGTGTCCGGTGGATCGACGTCCGGCCGGGACGGATGATCCCCGTGGCGCACGGCGCGGCACGGGCCCGGCCGGGGCCTCGCCGCGGCCGGTCAGCCGGGGGAAGGAGCGGGCCGCGGCGAGGAAACACAGGGTCGTCAGCACGAACGGCCAGGTGAAGGCACGGCCGCCGAGCGGGCCGAGCAGCGCGGCGACGGCCGGGGTGAGGACGGTCGCGGTCGCCGCGCCGAGCAGCGCGTACGGCAGCGTGGCCGGTGCCGCGGGCAGGAGCACCCCGTACAGCGCCATGGCGACCAGTACCGCGTTGCAGCCCATGGTCCCGTCGGCGATCAGCGGGGCCGGCGCCCCGAGCACCCAGGCGGTCAGGACGCCGGTCGCGCTGCCGGCGCAGGCCGCCAGCCCCGCCGTACGGTCGGCCAGGAGGACCGCCGCGAGCAGCAGCGCGCCCACGTACCACCGCTCCAGGAAGAACAGCTGGGAGACGTTGTGGAGGAAGGCCCGGGCGGCCTCCTCCAGATGCGGTCCGGCCGGACCGGGGGCGGCGGCCGGGCCGGTCGGACCGCCGTCGTGCGGCCTTAGCCGCGCGAAGGCGGGCGCGGCGGCGCTCACCGCCACCGCCAGCACGCAGTACGGCAGGGTCAGCGGCGGCAGGTCCCACCCGCGCAACAGGCGGACGGCCGCCGCGGTGAGGACGGTGACGACGGCACAGCCCGCCGCGGCGAACAGCGCGGTGGACGGCCGGCTCGGCCCGAGGAGCACCGCGCAGCACAGGGCGGCGAGCGCGGAGTTGAAGCCTTCGAGCCCCGGGTCGAGCCGGTCGCGGGACACGCCGAGCACCCGCGCGGTACCGGTGCCCAGGGCGGCGCCGCCCGTCGCGTACACCGCGTACCGCCAGTCGGCGAGGGCCACGGCCAGGCAGCCGAGGGCGCCGGTCCAAGGGCTGGCGAGGAGCATCACCTGGCCGAGACCGCGCAGCACCTGCGCCGGGAAACCTCCCGTCCGCCCCGGGCGCCACCGCCGGAGCCCCTTCGGCCGTCGCACGTCCCACCCCCTGGATATGTTCCACCCGAGCTTCCGCATCGCGGCACCAATTTTCCGTCATACGGTACCGGGTGGCCGCGGTGGTGGTGTGGTCGGTGGTGGTGGAGGCGGCACAGACGGACGCGCGGGCCCGGCCGGAACACGCTCCGGCCGGACCCGCGCGGGGGGCGGGGGGCTACGACGCGTCGCGGACGGTCCCGGTCACCACCGGACCGTGCGGCTCGCCCTCCGCATCGGTGGGCTGCAGCACCAGGTGCTCCACGGGCTCGGCGACCTGGTCGCGGACCGTCGGCACCGCCAGCTCCGCGCTCAGCTCACCGGCCGGCACCGGCGCCCACAGGGAGAAGTACTCCAGCCCGGACAGCGGCACCTCCCCGTCGGGCAGCTCGCCGTACATGTCCCTCAGCCACTCCTGGTCGACGTCCCGGGTGGACAGCTCGGGCCGCCCGCCGGCCGGCACCACCAGCAGCGGGGATCCGAGATCCACGTCGGCGGGCGCGGACAGCGAGACCCGCCAGCGCAGCGGCTGGCCCTCGGTGACCTCGCCCGCGACCGGGGTCACCGCGACCTCGGGCCGCGGGTCGTCGTCCCGCACGGTGACACCACCGGCGTACGACCCGACGACCGTGCCGCGGACCGCCTTCGCCAGGACGAGGTTGGAGACGTCCCAGTCGTAGCGCTCGTCGCCCTCCACCCTCATCGTCACCGTGGTGCCGGCGTCACCCGGGCGCACGGTGACGAGGCGGTGCGTGGTCGCCCCGGTCACCGGGTCCATCACGTACATCCGCACCGAGCCGCTGCCCTGACCGGACACCCGCACGGGCACCTCGTAGGTGCGCACGCCCGAGTCGCCCTCGTCGACCGTCAGCCGGCCGATGTCGACCCGGGGCAGGGCCGCCGGCTTCACCGCGGGCGTGCCGGGGCGCCAGGCGTGGGCGTCCATCAGCCAGGCCCGGCCCGCGCGGGAACGCGGGGTCAGTTCCAGCGTGGTGATCCGACTGAGGTCGACTCCGGCGCGGGTGGCGGCGGTGAGCGGTACGCGGCGCTCCTGCGCCCAGTAGGAAGCGGTGCGCTCGCTGCCCGGCAGCCCGTCCGCACGGACCGTGCCGAGGGTGACGCGCTGGCCGGCCGCGTCGGTGACCGAGACGTCGAGCAGGGTGCCGGCGCTGTTCGGCGGCACGACGACCCGCAGCGCCAGGCTCTTCGCGCCCTTGAGCGAAACGGCCTTGGCGGGCCGGATCCGGACGGGCGTGCCCGCCGCGGACCACTTCAGCGCCACGGCGCGGCGGCCCTGCTCACGCTCCGGCCACCAGCGGGCGAAGTGCGGCGATCCGCCGGCCGCGTCCTCGCCCAGGCACGCCGCCCTCGGGTTCGGGTCGACCGCGGCGCACAGCCGTCCGCCGGTGACCTTCATCGGGCCGTCCGGCAGGAAGCCGGCGCCCCGGCCCGCACCCACCGCGTGGGTCAGCACGCGCGCGGGATCCGCCGAGGGGGCCCGGCGGCCGGTGCCGTCGACGAGTTCGCGCACCCGGTCGTCACCGGCGACGAACAGCCGCGCGGCGGCGGCGATGTAGGTGGCGCCGGCGCGGTGCTGCTGCTGGGCCGTCAGCCGGGTGGCGCTGCCCGGGGAACAGACCGGGTCGCGGTCGCCGGGGTCGTTCCAGAAGTCGTCGTCCGCGGGTGCCTGGGCCTCGCCCGGCGTCCACTCGCTGTTGAAGAAGTTGTGGTTGGCGCCGGTCATGTACACCGCGCTGTGCAGGGCCTTGCCGCGGCTCACCCCGCGCGTGCCGTCGACGTAGACCTGGCCCTGGAGGTCCGAGACGTCGCCGTCGCAGCCCGGCAGGATCGTCAGCGACGGCACGTCCGGCACCGGGTTCTGGCCGAAGATGGTCGGGCCGATCAGCACGGTGCCGCGGATGGTCCAGCGGGCGCGGCCCGGCTGGCCGTCCTGGGCGGCCGGCGGCGGGTACAGGCTGTCCAGGGCGGCCCGGTCGACGCCCTCACCACCGCGCGAGTGGCCCACCAGCAGGACGCGCGACAGGTCGGCCGTGGGCGCCTTGCGGACGGCCTCGGGGGCGGTGGACGGCCGCGCGGCCCAGTCCGCCCAGCGCGCCAGGTGCCGCCGCACCAGCGAGGAGCGGCCCTGTGCGCCCGCGTCCTCGACCTGGGCGTCCTGGCCGTTGATGCCGTTGGCGGAGATCGACACGGTCACATAGCCCTGCGAGGCCAGCAGCTTCTGGTCCTTCAGATAGCCGCGGTGACTGGGGATCGGCCGGGCGCCCGCCGCGCAGGGCCAGTCGATCGTGACGGCGTTCTCGCCGCCGCCGGGGACGTAGCAGGTGGCGTGCCGGCCGTGCAGGAAGAGAGCGAGGGGGCGCTTGCCGGTGGCGCCCTTGGGGGCCACGACCACGCCGCGCATCTCGACCGGGGCGGGGAAGCCGGGCAGCCGCACGGAGTCGAGCGCGTACTCGCCGGTGACCGTGGCGAACGGACCCGGCTTGCCCGGGTCGACGGCCCCCGCGGGCAGCCGGGGCGGGAGCCCCGAGGCGCGCGGCGCGGAGGCGTCCGGACCGTTCGCGGCACCCGGGGCCCGGTCCAGCCGGCGGCCACCCGCCCACACCTGCACGTCCGTCAGGTCCGTGAGCCCGACCCGGTCCAGCGGCAGCCGGAAGGTACGGCCGTCCCCGTCCGGCTGCGGGATGCCCACCAGCGCGTCGCCGGTGCGGAACTCCACGCGCGCGTCGCCCGGCGGGACGCGCCGGGGCGCCCGCCACTCCAGGGCGTTCCCCTCACCGGTGGCGGCGATCCGCCAGCCGGGCGGCAGGACTTCCGCTCCGCTGCCCGCCGTGGCGGATGCGGCGCCGGGCGGCTGGGGGCGGGCCTGCGCCACGGCGGGTGACGCGCCGACCAGCGTCACCGCCGCGAGCGCGGTGGCCCACGTCATTCGGGCACGTATCAACGAACCTCTCCTCAAATCCTCGGTGAGGAAGGCACCTTGCGCCGGTGCCTTCCGTGCAGGAGGAGGCGGGGAGGGGCGTACGGGTTGCCTGTGGTCCGGCAGACGACCGGAAATCCGGTCAGTCCCCGGCCGGTCGGGACGCCTTCCACAGGTCTCCGGTGAGCCCCACCGGATTGCCGGACGGCACCGTTCCGGAGGCCAGCACCGCACGCGCGAGGGGTTCGAGCAGACCGGCGAGGCGGGTGGCGGCCGCCTCACCCACGGCCTTCCAGGGCTGGGCCGCGGCCGCGTCGGTCGCCGCCTCGACCTCCGCGTGCAGGGCCGCTCCGGCGGCGGTCAGCGACCCGTCCCCGGCGAGCCGGCCCCGCTCGCGCAGCGCGGCCTCGGCGGCCTGCCAGGCCGTCAGGTCCCACCTGCGGCCCTCCCGCAGCAGGTTCGGGTCCGACTCGCCCGCGGCGGCCTTCAGCACCATCGCCTCCACCGGCCCCAGCCCGTGCGCGACCAGGACGGCGACATGCCCGTCCCCGCGGTGCTCGCGCAGCGTGGTCAGCGCCTGCCACAGCCTGAGGTGGGGGCGGTCGGGGCGGTCGAGGGCCTGGTTGGCGGCGCCGAGCACCCGGCCCGCCGGATCCGCGGCCATGGCCGCCTCCCAGGCCAGGTCGGCGGCCTCCGCCAGCGCCGCGGAGGCGACCCCGTCCCGGCCGAACAGGCGGGTCATGGCGGCGTCCACCGCCCGCAGCCGCGCCGCGAGCGCGTCGGCCGGGGTCGTGTACCGCCAGGCGTCCGGCAGCGCCCGGGCCACGCGGTCGGGGTGGAAGACGTAGAAGCAACTGGTCACGACGGCGGGGGGAACGGGGCCGAGCGGGGCGGCCCGCAGGGCGAAGTAGCCCATCCAGAAGCCGCGCAGGCCGAGTTCGTCCGCGGCACGGCGGGTTTCCGGGGCGAAGTAGACGATGCCGTGCACCGGTTCGTACCGCTCCCACATGGACCGTGCCAGTGCGTCTCCCACCGGTGCCTCCCTCTCCTCGGCCGCCCCCGCGGCCACCATGGCCACGGGACGGTGGCCGCCGAGCAGCATGCGTCACGGTGCCCGGCCGGACAAGGGGCCCTCAGGGGACGGGGGGCATCTCACCGGGGTGTGAGTCGAGCCCCGGGCGACGGTTGACCCATGAGCCACGGGTGAAGTCGGGCACCGGCACCGGGCGGCCGCCGGCGGCGAGGGACCTGACGCTCAGCGGGACGGGGGAGCACCAGACCGCGGCGTCGTAGACGTCCATGTCGGGCACGAGCCCGGCGCGCATCTGCTGGACGGTGCGCCACTGCAGGACGTAGTCCATCCCGCCGTGCCCGCCGTTGCCCGCGGCGTCGTCGCCGATCTTCCGCCACAGCCAGTGGTCGAACTCCTTGCGGTAGGAGTCGAACGCCCGCCAGGTGTGGCCGCTGTGATCCGGCTCGACGTAGATCCGGCCGCCGCCCGCCGACGTCACGCCCGCGTAGTCCTCGAAGATGCCACGGCTGCCGGCCAGCGAGTTGATACGGCTGTAGGGGCGCGGTGAGCTGACGTCGTGCTCGGCGCGGATCACCCGGCCCCGCGCGGTGTCGATGAGGCAGGTGACGAGGTCCCCGTTGACGTACGTCTCCCGCCAGCTCGGATGGGACGTCGGCACGAACCGCTCGCGGTAGTCGGCGAGGCCCCTCGGCTCGGTGGCGGTGGCCCGCAAGGCGGTCATGCGGTCGCCGCGGTTGACGTCCATGGCCGCCGCGATCGGGCCGAGGCCGTGCATGGCGTAGAACGACGCGGTGCTGCGGGTGTGCCACAGCCGCCGCCAGGAGTCGGTGTAGTAGGTGTCCGAGAACAGCAGGGCCCGCAGATCGTGCAGATAGCCGCCGTGACCGTTGGTGATCTCCCCGAACAGGCCGTCGTGGGCCATCCGCAGCATCGCCAGCTCGTTGCGGCCGTAGTTGCAGTTCTCGGAGAGGATCAGGTGCCGGCGGGTGCGTTCGCTGGTGTCGACCAGGTCCCACAGCTCGTCCAGCTCGGTGGCGACGGGCAGTTCGACGAGGGCATGCTTGCCCGCCAGCAGCGCGGCGCGACCCTGCTCGTGGTGGAACTCCCACGGGGTGGCGATGTAGACGAGGTCGATGTCGTCGTGGCGCAGCATGCGCAGGTACGCCTCGGCCGAGCCGCCGTACTCGGCCGGCCGGGGGCGGCCCTCGAAGGCCAGCAGATCGGCGGTCCGTGCCGCGCGTTCGGCGCGGATGTCGCACACGGCGGTCACGGTGCAGCCGGGGACGGCGGCCCATCCCGAGGCCATGCCGTGGCCCCGGTTGCCGAGACCGATCAGGCCGACGCGGACCGTCCGGTGCACCGTGAACGGCACGTTGGCCATGGACCTCTGGCCCCGGCCCCGGGGCGGGGCGGGCTCCCCAGGCGGGACGGCCTGCGCGGCGGGGGCGGCCGGGGCGGCGGAGGCGGTGCCCGCGCCGAGTCCGGCGGCGACGCCGGTGGCGAGGGCTCCTCCCATGAGGGTGCGGCGTGAGACAGCAGGGATGTCAGGCATGGCGCGGATCGGTCCTCTCCTGCGGGGCCGGCTGCTCTTGCTGCCGCACGACTCTGGCCACGCCACCGCCCCATGTCAATAGGTGCTCGAAAAGAAGCAGTTGCAAGCAGAAATGAGCACGCGGCTGGTTCTGAGCCCCCAGAAAGCCGGTTTCTCGCCCCCCACCCCGGGAGACAGGACCGCCCTGCCCGCCGTCGGAGGGACGACGGCGGGCAGGGCGGTGCAACGGGCGGCCCCGGGCGCTTCCCGGGGACGGGCTCAGACGATCTCGACGAGCAGATCCCCGCCCTCCACCTGCTGGACACGATTGATGGCGAGCCGGCTCACCCGGCCGGAACGCGGGGCGGTGACGGCGGCCTCCATCTTCATCGCCTCGATGGTGGCCACGGTCCCCCCGGCCGTCACCTCGTCGCCCTCCGCGACCGACAGCGTGACCACCCCGGCGAACGGCGCGGCGACATGGCCCGCATCGGCGCGGTCGGCCTTCTCGGTCACCGGTACGTCGGACGCCGCCGCGGCGTCCCGGACCTGGATCGGCCGCAACTGCCCGTTCAGGCTCGACATCACGGTGCGCAGACCGCGCTCGTCGGGCTCGCCGACGGCCTGCAGCTCGATGAGCAGCCGCACCCCCGGCTCCAGGTCCACGGCGTACTCCTTGGCGGGACGCAGGCCGTAGAAGAAGTCCTTGCTGTCCAGCACGCTGGTGTCGCCGTACGCCTGCCGGTGCGCCTCGAAGTCGCGCGTCGGGCCCGGGAACAGCAGCCGGTTGAGCGTCGCGCGCCGGGACTTCTCCAGCCCCGCGCGGTCCTCCGCCGACAGCTCCCGCACCGGCTTCGCCGCCCCGCGCCCCTGGAGCGCCTTCGTCCGGAACGGCTCCGGCCAGCCGCCGGGCGGGGTGCCCAGCTCACCGCGCAGGAACCCGATGACGGAGTCCGGGATGTCGAACCGGTCCGGCGTCGCCTCGAAGTCCTCCGGCGTCACCCCCGCCCCCACCAGGTGCAGGGCCAGGTCGCCGACCACCTTGGAGGACGGGGTGACCTTCACCAGACGGCCGAGGATGCGGTCGGCCGCCGCGTACATCGCCTCGATCTCCTCGAACCGGTCGCCGAGGCCCAGCGCGACCGCCTGGGTGCGCAGGTTGGAGAGCTGGCCGCCGGGGATCTCGTGGTGGTAGACGCGCCCGGTGGGGGAGGCGAGCCCGGACTCGAACGGGGCGTACACCTTGCGCACGCCCTCCCAGTACGGCTCCAGGTCACCGACCGCCTGCAGGTCCAGCCCGGTCGGCCGGTCCGAGTGGTCGGTGGCCGCCACGATCGCCGACAGCGACGGCTGCGAGGTGGTGCCCGCCATCGACGCCACCGCCCCGTCCACGGCGTCCACCCCCGCCTGCGCCGCCGCGAGATAGGTGGCGAGCTGGCCGCCCGCGGTGTCGTGGGTGTGCAGGTGCACCGGCAGGCCGAACTCGCGGCGCAGCGCGGACACCAGCGTCGCGGCGGCGGGCGCGCGCAGCAGCCCCGCCATGTCCTTCACGGCCAGCACATGGGCGCCGGCCTCGACGATCTGCTCGGCCAGCCGCAGGTAGTAGTCCAGGGTGTAGAGCCGCTCGCCCGGATCCGACAGGTCGGCCGTGTAGCAGAGCGCGACCTCGGCGACCGCCGTGCCGGTCTCCCGCACGGCCTCGATGGCGGGCCGCATCTGCGAGACGTCGTTCAGCGCGTCGAAGATTCGGAAGATGTCGATGCCGGTGGCCGCGGCCTCCTGCACGAAAGCGTCGGTCACCTCGGTGGGGTAGGGCGTGTAGCCGACCGTGTTGCGTCCGCGCAGCAGCATCTGCAGACAGATGTTGGGCACCGCCTCGCGCAGCGCGGCCAGCCGCTCCCACGGGTCCTCGGCGAGGAAGCGCAGCGCCACGTCGTACGTCGCGCCGCCCCAGCACTCCAGGGAGAGCAGCCCGGGGAGGGTGTGCGCGACATGCGGGGCCACGGCCAGCAGGTCCTTGGTGCGCACCCGGGTGGCCAGCAGCGACTGGTGGGCGTCGCGGAAGGTGGTGTCGGTGACGGCGAGACCGGGCGCCTCGCGCAGCGCGCGGGCGAAGCCCTCCGGGCCCAGCTCGGCCAGCCGCTGCCGGGAGCCCGCGGGAGGCTGCCCGGCCGGCAGCGGAGGCAGCTTGGCGGTGGGGTCCATCAGTTCCGGCCGCTCCCCGTGCGGCTTGTTGACGGTGACGTCGGCGAGATACGTCAGCAGCTTGGTGCCGCGGTCGGCGGAGTGCCGGGCGGTGAGCAGGTGCGGGCGCTGCTCGATGAACGACGTGGTCACCCGGCCCGCCTGGAAGTCCGGGTCGTCCAGGACGGCCTGGAGGAAGGGGATGTTCGTCGCGACACCGCGGATGCGGAACTCGGCCACCGCCCGCCGGGCCCGGCCGATCGCGGCCGTGAAGTCACGGCCCCGGCAGGTGAGCTTCACCAGCATCGAGTCGAAGTGGGCGCTGATCTCCGTACCGGCGTGCGTGGTGCCGCCGTCCAGCCGGATGCCGGACCCGCCGGGGGAGCGGTAGGCGCTGATCCGGCCGGTGTCCGGACGGAAGCCGTTGGCCGGGTCCTCGGTGGTGATGCGGCACTGCAGGGCGGCACCGCGCAGGGTCAGCGTCTCCTGGGACAGCCCCAGGTCCGCCAGCGTCTCGCCGGAGGCGATGCGCAGCTGTGCCTGCACCAGGTCGACGTCGGTCACCTCCTCGGTGACGGTGTGCTCGACCTGGATGCGCGGGTTCATCTCGATGAAGACGTGGTTGCCGTCCCGGTCGAGCAGGAACTCCACCGTGCCCGCGTTGCGGTAGCCGATCTCCCGCGCGAACCGCACCGCGTCCGCGCAGATCCGCTCCCGCAGCTCCGGGTCGAGGCCGGGCGCGGGCGCCAGCTCGATCACCTTCTGGTGGCGGCGCTGCAGCGAGCAGTCCCGCTCGAACAGGTGCATGACGTTGCCCTCGCCGTCGGCGAGGATCTGCACCTCGATGTGGCGCGGATCGACGACCGCCTTCTCCAGGAACACGGTCGGGTCGCCGAACGCCGACGCCGCCTCCCGGGACGCCGCCTCGATGGACTCACGCAGCGCCGCGGCATCCTCCACGCGGCGCATCCCGCGCCCGCCGCCGCCCGCGACCGCCTTCACGAACACCGGGAACCCGATCTCCTCGGCGGCCTGGACCAGTTCGTCGACGTCCCGGGAAGGCGCCGACGAGCCGAGGACCGGCACCCCGGCCGCGCGGGCGGCGGCCACCGCGCGGGCCTTGTTCCCGGTCAGCTCCAGCGTGCCGGCGTCCGGGCCGACGAAGGTGATGCCCGCCTCGGCGCAGGCGCGCGCCAGTTCCGGATTCTCGGACAGGAAGCCGTAGCCCGGGTACACGGCGTCCGCACCCGCCCGCCGGGCGGCCCGCACGATCTCCTCCACCGACAGGTAGGCGCGCACCGGGTGCCCCGGCTCCCCGATCTCGTACGCCTCGTCGGCCTTGAGCCGGTGCAGCGAGTTGCGGTCCTCGTGCGGGAAGACGGCGACCGTGCGCGCGCCCAGTTCGTAGCCGGCGCGGAACGCGCGAATCGCGATCTCGCCTCGGTTGGCGACCAGCACCTTGCGGAACATCCTGGATCCCTTCGCCCTGCCGGTGAGAGGACCATGGTGTCGGCGGCCGGACGGTACTGCCATGTGAACCGGGCCACTTGACCGGTTCACGCCCGGCCCCGGCGCGGCGCCCGCCCACGGCCAGGGCATGATCCGATCAGGCACACTGTGCGGAATGGACGACTATCGCCCGGTCCACCGGGAACCCGCGACGGACCGGTACGGACGACTGCTCATACGGACGGCGGACCTCGCCCCCGCCGACTGGCTCGTCGAGCGGCTCCGGCGGGACGGTGCCCTCGGCATCGTCGCCGGGGTCAGCGCGCCCGGCTTCCCCGCCTACGCCCGCATCCTGCACCCCGCCACGCTCGGCGAACAGCCGGTGCGCTGGGCGACGGTGGCCGCCGCCCACGGACGTTGCGGGGTGACGGGGACGACCCGCTGGCACGAGGTGACCGGCGTCGGCATCGACGACCGGACCGCCTCGGACCTGGGCCTGCCCGACGTCTGGGACGAGCACCCGGCCGAAGGGCCCACCCCGCCCGACGTCGCCCGCGCCCTGATCCCCGTCCTGGCCCGGCACACCCGGACCCCGGACCGCTGCTGGTTCGGCCTGTGGAGCGGCTACGGCCGCCGGGACTTCGACCACCTCCCGACCTTCCCGACGCCCGGCCGCGACGAGATCCTCCTCGAGGGACCGCTCGCCGACGCCGTGTCGCCCGCCCTGCCGGACGACTTCGACGAACTGCCCGACCTTTGGTGGCCCGAGGACCGCGCCTGGTGCGTCGGCGGAGACGTCGACCTGGTCAGCACCTACGTCGGCGGATCCCCGGAGCTCATCGCCGACCTGCTGGCCGCGCCCGGCCTGGAGGCACACCCCGTCGGACCCGGTGACCTCCTGGACTGACCGGCCGGTCCGGCGGCCTCCTGACCTGAGTCCGGCCGGTCCGGCGGCCTCCCGACCTGGGACCGCACGGTCCGGCGGCCCTCCTGCACTGAGACCGGCCTGGCGGCGCCTTCCTTGCCGAACCGGGCCCGTCGGCCCACGGCGCGCGGCCCGGCCACCCGCGGGGCCAGGCCCATGGACGCCGCACCCGAGGCCGGCCGACCACCTCCATGGCGGGCGCGCGGCCCGGGGATCAGCCCTCTGCCGGGGTGAGGACGACGAAGTCCGCGTTCGCAGGGTCCAGGCAGACCGCCAGCCGGCCCACCCCTTCCGCGTCCTCCGGCCCCATCTGCACTGTGCCGCCGTTCCGGGTGACCGCGGCGACCGCCGCGTCGCAGTCCTCGACGTTGAAGACCGGGTGCCAGTAGGGCCTGCCGTTCGCCAGGCCCAGGTTCTCGCGGGGCAGTTCCATCACGCCGCCGTGCATCCGCTCGTCGGGCTGTCCGGCGGGCGTGATGAGCGAGTAGGTGCCTCCGCCGCCGGGCAGCTCCATGTCGCTGAAGCGCCACCCGAGGACGCCGCCGTAGAACTCCTTCGCGCCGGCGGCGTCGCTGGTGTACAGCTCGGTCCACGACATGGAGCCCGGCTCGTCGACCAGTTCCACGCCCTTGGTGGTGCCCGGCTGCCAGACGGCGAACTGGCCGCCCAGCGGGTCGCTGTACTGCGCCATGCGGCCCCACTCGCCGAGGTCTCTCGGCTCCACCCGCACGCTGCCGCCCCCGTCGCGCACCGCCTGGGTGGTGGCGTCCGCGTCGGCGACGCTGAAGTAGATCATCCAGGCGGAGCGGGCGCCTTCCTCGGTGAGCTTGCCGAGCCCCGCCACGATCTTGCCGTCCTTGCGGAACATGCCGCCTTCCATGTCCCCGCCGTCTCCCATGGACTCGTAGTCCCATCCGAGCACGGACCCGTAGAAGGCCGCGGCGGCCCGGACGTCGGGGGAGCCTAGGTCGAGCCAGCAGGGGGAGCCGGGAGCGAAATCCGTGGTGATCATGCCGACGACGCCTTTCCGTGGTTCGTGTGTGAACCCAGCGTGACACCGGCCACTGACAATCGCCTGCCGGGCCGTCCCTCCGCGGGCCGGCGGCCCCGGGACAGCACGGTCGGCCCGGGCCGCCGCGCGCGGCGGACGTGCCCCGAGGAGCCCGCCGGCCGCCGGGCGGTGTCGCCCCCGCCCGGCGGACCGACGGCTCAGCCGGCCTTCGCGTCCTCCTTGTGGGGCTCCGCCGCGGTCTCCCCGGGCCGTGCGCCCGCGGCCCGGCGGCCGGGCAGGACGAGCAGGACGATCAGGGCGCCGGCCGCCATGATGACGCCGCCGACCAGACTGGTGTGCGCGACACCGTGGGCGAACGACTCGTGCACGGCGTCCACCAGGGCCCGGGCCTGCTGGGGACCGCCGTTCGGGGCCCCCGCGATCCGTTCGGCGACCGCGAGGCCGCCGCCCACCGACTCCTTCGCGGCGTCCAGGGCGCCCTGCGGGAGCCGGCCGCCGGCCAGGCCGGTCAGTTCGTCCTGGTAGGCGGTGCTGAGCAACGAGCCCAGGACGGCGATGCCGAGCGAGCCGCCCAGTTCCAGCGAGGTGTCGTTGGCGCCGCCGCCGACGCCCAGCTCCGACTCGGGGAAGGAGCCCATGATCGTGTCGGTCGCCGGGGACACGCTGAGCCCGATCGCGAAGCCCAGCAGCAGCAGCGACGGCACGAAGTCGGCGTACGACGAGCCCTTGTCGATCTGGGTGAGCAGGAACACGGACACGGTCCCGGTCACCATGCCGGGCACGATCGTGGCCTTGACCCCGAGCTTCGGCGTCAGCCTGCCGGTGACCGCGGCGCCCGCGAACACCGCACCGGCCAGCGGGAGCAGCCGCACCCCGGTCTCCAGGGCGTCGTGGCCGAGGACGAACTGGAGGTACTGCGTGGCGTAGTAGATCGAGCCGAACGCGCCGAAGAAGAAGAACAGCACCGCGATCATCGAGCCGCTGAACGGCCGCAGGGCGAACTTGCGCACGTCGAGCATGGGCTGGGGGTGCCTCAGCTCCCACAGCGTGAACGCGGTGAACCCGGCACCCGCGACCACGGCCGCCGCGACCGGGCCGCTGCCCCAGCCGAAGTGCGGGCCCTCGATGATCGCGTAGACCAGGGAGCCGACGGAGACGATCGACAGCAGGCCGCCCACGTAGTCGATCCGGCCCATGCCCTCCGCCCGGGACGGCGGTACGAGGACGAAGGCGCCGACGACGGCGGCGACGGCGACGGGCACGTTGATCAGGAAGGTCGAGCCCCAGGCGTGGTCCTCCAGCAGCCAGCCGGCCAGCAGCGGGCCGACGGCGATGGCCAGGCCGGAGGTGGCCGTCCAGGCGGTGATGGCCCGGGCCCGTTCCCGCTTCGGGAAGGTCGCGACCAGCAGGGACAGGGTGGCCGGCATGACCACGGCGGCGCCGACGCCCATGACGGCGCGGGCGGTGATGACCGGAGCGGTCTCGTCGACCAGGCTGCCCATCACCGAACCGCCCGCGAAGACCAGCAGGCCCAGGACCAGGGCGCCGCGGCGGCTGTACTTGTCGCCGATCGCGCCCAGCACCAGCATCAGCGCGGCGTACGGCACGGTGTACCCGTCGATCACCCACTGCAGGTCGCTGCTGCTGAGCCGCAGGTCCTCGGTCATGGCGGGGGCGGCGACGATCAGGGACGTGTTGGCCATGACCACGATCAGCAGGCTCAGGCACAGCACGAGCAGTGCCCACCAGCGCCGCCGGTACGGCTCCGGCATCCTCTCGACCGGTGTGCGGGCGACGAGCGGCATCGGGCGCTCCTAGGGGGGTGAGACGACGGCTTTCCGAGTGGTGGGAGCGGCTCCGTCGCGGCTCCTGGCACCGCGGGCAGTTAATTGCCCATGGATGTGCAGATTAATTTGTTGCATGTCAGTGTGCAACTTGTACTTGCTCGCCGATGTGCAAACAGCGGGTGCCCGGTCGGCTGCCCGTGACACCCGCGCGGGGCGGCGCACCAAGGGGGTGCCACGCGGTGTGCCGGGCTCCGGGCGCCCGGCACCTCTCGCTGGTCCGGCCGGAGCGGCGGGACGCCGCCTGGCCGCCGGCGCGGCCGTGAGGGGTGCGGCGCGTGGCAAGATGACCTGCCGTCCCGTCGTCCCAGCGAGTCCGTGAGGTTGTGCCGTGGTCTCCAAGTCCGTGGCCCGCGAGCCCGTGCGGCGCAACGCGCGGTCCAACCGGGCCCGCATCCTTGCCGCCGCCCGGCAGGAGCTGGGCCGGAACCCCGAGGTGACGCTGGAGGAGATCGCGCGGGCCGCCGGCGTGGTGCGCCGCACCCTCTTCGGGCACTTCCCGGGGCGTGCCGCCCTCGTCGAGGCGCTGGCCGAGGAGGCCTCCGCCGCCCTGCGGGACGCGGTGGCGAGCCGGCCGGACGTGACGGAGCCGCCCGAGAACGCGCTCGCCCGGCTCGTCCTCGCGATCTGGCCCGTGGGCGACCGCTACCGGCTGCTGCTGGCGCTCGCCCGCCAGGACCTCGGCCCCGAGCGGGTGTCCGAGGTGCTGTCCCCGGCCCGCGCCGAGGCCGCGGCGATCCTGGAGCGGGGGCAGGACGCGGGGGCCTTCCACGCGCAGCTCCCGCCGGCCGTGCTCAACGCGGGCCTGGAGGCGCTGATCCTCTCCCTGCTGGAGAGCGTCAACGCGGGCGCCTGGGAGGACGACGGCTCGGGCACCGCGGTCGCCACCCTGATCGCGGCGGGGGTGCCGCAGGACCGGGCGACCGGCATCGCGGAAGCGGTCGCCGCCGAGGTGCGGGCGGCTGCCGCCGGCGGGTGAACGGCGCTCTCACGGTTCCGCGCCGGACCGTCGGACTGCTGCCGCTGCCGCTGCCGCTGCCGGGCTGCCGGGCTGCCGGACCGCCGCGCCGCCGTGGCGGCCGGGTCCGGGGCCGGGCCCGGTGGTGTCCGCCGACGGCCGTGTCGGAGGCGTGTGGTGGGATGTCCGGACCGAGATCGGTTGATCGAGCAGGGGGACTTTGTGATGACCGAGTATCCGTCGCTGACCCGCGCACTGGCCGAGGCGCTGGTCGACGTCCTGTGGTTCGTCGAAGGCTGTGAGGACGAGCAGATGGACCCGGACGACGCCGTCAAGGTCCTGGAAGGCGCCGCGCACGTCATGGGCGGGCTCTCCGCCGATCAGCGGGGCGAACTGCTCGACCTTCTGGGCGAGATGGCGGAGGAGGAGACGGATCCGGACCGGCGGGACTTCCTCGAGGACTTCCCGGAGGGGTTCGGTCTCGTGGACGACCCGGCCTGACCGGCGCCGCGCCGGAGCCGCCACCGAGGCTTCCCTCGATGGCGGCCCCGGCCGTGACCACCGCGGCGCCCCTCGTCGCTTCTCGCCTGTCGCCTGGCGCCCGTTGTCCGTCACTCGTCGCCCGTCGCCCGTGGCCCGTCGTACGTTGAGACGACCAGCGCCTCTTATGAGTTGTTGCGGCATTCGGGGGACCGTCGGGCCGCACCGCAACCGTGACGGCGGGTCGCGCGACCTCAACGGGCAGACAGACAGCCCCGAGTGAGGGAGAACCGCGGTGCACACCCACAGCGACACACTCGTCCCGGCCGCCGACGTCCCGCCCGTCCGCGACCCGTACGGCCTCGCCGGACCCGATCGCCGCGACGGGGACTACCTGCTCGCGCCCCCGGACCCGGCCGCCCGCGTGGGCGGCCCGCTCGGCCCCGCGGACCGGCGCCGCCTGGACCTGCACGCCGCTCTCACGATCCGAGGCATCGCGCCCCGCCCCGGGGACCAGTTCGCCGTGAACGCCATCGGCTCCCTGGGTGACGCCGTGACCGCCGCGGTGCTGCGGTGGATCGCGTACGACGGCTGACCGGGCCTGCCCGACGGCTGCCGCCTCCTGTCCGGGAGCTCCCGGAAGACCCTTGCCGGGACGCCCCACCCTTCGTTTAGACTCGGAGTCCAGACATTGGATTCTCAGTCCAGAGGGGAGGGTGTGTGGCCGCGCAGGACCTGGATGCCGAGCGGGACGCGATCATCGGCGCGCTCGGACCGGTCGTCGACGGACTGGTGGCGACCTTCGGCCCGCTGTGCGAGGTGGTGCTCCACGACTACCGGCGGCCGGAGAAGTCGGTGGTCGCCGTGGCCGGTTCGGTGACCGGGCGGGCCGTGGGCGGGGCGATGAGTGAGATCGGCATGCGGGTCCTCGCCCGCGGTGACGAGGCCGCCGACGAGTTGAACTACCTCACCCGCACCCGCTCAGGCGATCTGGTCAAGTCGTCCACCATGGTGCTGCGGGACTCCACGGGCGCCGTCTTCGGCGCCCTGTGCGTCAACCTCGACGTCACCGCCGTCCACCGGACCCACGCCCTGCTCGGCGAGCTCGCCGGCCTCGGAACGGATCCCGCGCGGACGCCGGTCACCACCTTCGGCAACGACATCGACTCCGTCGTGGACGTCATCCTCGACACCCACCGGCTGCTGCGGCACCACAACTGGGCCGGCCTGGACCGCGAGCGCCGCCTGGAGCTGTTCCGCAGCCTCGACGAGCAGGGCGTCTTCGCGGTGCGCCGCGCGGTCGAGCAGGTCGCCGCCCGACTCGGCATCTCCCGCGCCTCCGCCTACAGCTATCTCTCCCAGGCCAGAGCCACGGCCGACCCGACGTCCCAGGGAGGACACTCGTGACGATCGCCCCCGACCCGGTCACGCTCGACGACGTCCGCGCGGCCGCCGCGCGGCTCAAGGGGGTCGCCCACCGCACCCCGGTGCTGCGCTCCCGGACCCTGGACGCCCTCGTCGGCGCGGAGACCCTGCTGAAGTGCGAGAACTTCCAGCGGGTCGGCGCGTTCAAGTTCCGCGGCGCCTACAACGCGATCTCCCGGCTGACGCCGGAGCAACTGGCCCGGGGCGTCGCGGCGTACTCGTCCGGGAACCACGCGCAGGCCGTCGCCCTCGCCGCCCGCGAACTGGGCACCACCGCGGTCATCGTCATGCCCGAGGACGCGCCCGCCTCCAAGCGGGAGGCGACCGCGGGGTACGGCGCCGAGATCGTCAGCTACGACCGCTACACCGGAGACCGGGTCGCCATCGCGGAGGCGCTGGCCACCGAGCGAGGGCTCACCGTCATCCCGCCCTACGAGCATCCGCACATCATCGCGGGCCAGGGCACCGCGGCACTGGAACTGCTGGAGGAGGCCGGCGAGCTGGACGCCCTCCTCGCCCCGGTGGGAGGCGGCGGGCTGATCGCGGGCAGCGCGACCGCGGCGAAGGGCCTGCGGCCCGGGATCCGGATCATCGGTGTCGAGCCGGAGGCCGGGGACGACACCAAGCGGTCCCTGGAAGCCGGCCGGCGGATCAGCATCCCGGTGCCGCGCACCATCGCCGACGGCCAGGCCCTGCACACACCGGGCGAACTGACCTTCTCCGTCAACCGGCGGCTGGTCGACGAGATCGTCCTGGTGAGCGACGACGAGATCAAGGCGGCGATGCGGTTCGCCTTCGAGCGGCTGAAGATCGTGGTCGAGCCCAGCGGCGCCACCCCGCTCGCCGCGCTGCTCTCCGGCCGCGTCACGGACCTGCCGCACCGCGTGGGCCTGATCGTCTCCGGGGGCAACATCGACACCGCCCGGTTCGCGCGGCTCACCGGGGGCGGCACGGACTGACGGCGGCCCGGCCCCCGGATGGCGGCGCCCAACCCCCCGTCGCACGATGGACGCAAAGGGGTCCGGCCGCCGCCGGTGCCGCCTGCGCCGCGGACGAGACGGGGACCGGCCCCCGGGCCGTGGCGGACGCGGCCGGAAGGGAGGAGCGTCATGCTGGAGATGAAGACGCTCGACAGGCCGGACGAGCGGCGGGACTTCCCGCACGGACACCTGGAAGCCGTGCACCTGGCGGGGTGCGACTTCGCCGTGGCGACCTTCGAGCCGGGCTGGCGCTGGTCCCAGGACGTGGGACCGATCGCGGGCACCGAGAGCTGCCAGATGAACCACAACGGCTATGTGGTGCAGGGCCACCTGCACATCCGGATGGACGACGGCTCGGAGGCCGACGTCGGCCCGGGCGAGGTCTTCGTCTGCTCGCCCGGACACGACGCCTGGGTGGTCGGCGACGAAGCCTGTGTCGCCTACGACTTCGAGGGCCAGACGGCCAAGGAGTACGCCAAGGGCAAGGAGGGCTGACCCGGTACCGTCCTCGGACCGGGGCGCCTCACACTGGCAGCAGCCGGCTGATCAGACCGCCGAGCTGGTGAGCGGTGCGGCACTCGTGCATCGCCACCAGCCCGGCGTAATCCGCAGCCGCCGAGTCCCCGGTGCCCCACTGCGTGCGCGGCTCCGGGTTGAGCCAGTACACCCTGCGGGCCCGCCCGGCGATCCACCGCAGTGCCGCGAGGTTCGGATCGGCCATGTTGGTCCGCGCGTCCCCCAGGACGAACACCGTCGTACGCGGACCCACCGCGTCTCCGTACCGCTCCGTGAACTCGCCCAGTGCCGCGCCGTAGTCGCTGCTGCCGTGCCAGCCGGTGAGGGTCGCCCCGGCGCGGATCCGCGCGCCGAGCCCGCCGGGGTCGGCCGCGCCGCGCTCCAGCAGCCCGGTCACCTCGTCGACCCGGTTGACGAAGGCGAACACCCGCACCTTCGAGAACTGGTCGTGCAGTGCCTGCACCAGCAGCATGGTGAAGTCGGAGAACCCGGACACCGAGCCCGACACATCGCACAGCAGCACCAGTTCCGGCCGCACCGGACGACGCCGGCGCAGCACGGGCCGGATCGGCACGCCGCCGGTCGACAGCGAGCCGCGCAGGGTCCGCCGCAGATCGATGCTGCCCCGCGCTGCCCGCCGGCGCCGGGCGGCGAGCCGGGTCGCCAGCTTGCGGGCGAGCGGCCGTACCGTGCGGCGCAGTTCGGCGAGCCGGTCCTGCCCCGCGTACAGGAAGTCGATCCGGTCGGCGGTCGGTGCCACCGCCCGCCGGGCGATCTCGTCGCGCCCGCGCCGTTCGGCGACCCGGCGCCGCGCCTCCGCGGCGACCTGCCCGCGGAAGACCTCGATGCGCCGCCGGATCTCGTCGTCCAGCAGCCGGCCGGCGAACCCGGAGCCGCCGTCACCGGCCCGCATCGTGTCCCGGACCCGGGCGAGCAGGGTCTGCGGGCGGAGCCGGTCGAGGGTCTGGTGCGCCGACCAGCCGTCCGAGCCGGACGAACCGCCGTATCCGCCGAAGCCCTCGACCGCCTCCGCCGCCAGTCGCTCCAGCAGGGCGACATCGCCGGCGGCGAGCGCCGCCGCGATGCGGTCGCGCAACTCGTCCCGGTCGGCCGGGCCGTCCCCGTCGCCCTTCTCCGGCCCGCCGACGGCACGCGGGAAGTACAGGTCGAAGACCGGGTCGAACACCCGGCGCTGGTCCGCGGTGTGCAGCAGGGTGGCGGCCAGCCCTTCCCGCAGCAGCTCCCGGTCGGCGAACCCCAGCGCCTCGGCCGCCCGGGCCGCGTCCACCGTCTCCCCGGTGCCGATCCGCACCCCGTGCCCGCGCAGCGCGGCCACCAAGCCGGTCAGCCGGGCCGCGGCACCCCCGGCCGCCGCCGTCACACCGCGTCCAGGTCGAGCTTGGCGGCCGCCTTGAGGACGTCGTCCTGGTGCTTGAGCACCACGCCGAGGGTGTCGCGCACGACGGTCTCGTCGAGGGTGTGCGCGCCGAGCGCGAGCAGGGTGCGGGCCCAGTCGATGGTCTCGGCGACCGAGGGCACCTTCCGCAGGTCCATCGCCCGCAGCGCCCCCACCACGCGTACGACGGACTGCGCGAGCACCGCGTCGATCCCCGGCACCTTCAGCCGGACGATCCGCCGCTCCAGCTCCTCCTCGGGGAAGCCGATGTGCAGGAAGAGACAGCGGCGGCGCAGCGCCTCGGACAGCTCCCGGGAGGCGTTGGAGGTGAGGACGACGAAGGGACGGCGGGTCGCGGTGATCGTGCCCAGTTCGGGGACGGTGACCTGGAAGTCGCTGAGCACCTCCAGCAGCAGGCCCTCCACCTCGACGTCCGCCTTGTCGGTCTCGTCGATCAGCAGCACCTTCGGGTCGTCGCCGCGGATCGCGGTGAGCAGCGGGCGCGGCAGCAGGAACTCCTCGGCGAAGATGTCCGTGCGGGCCTCGTCCCAGGTCTCGCCGCGTCCGGCGCTGATCCGCAGCAGCTGCTTGGCGTGGTTCCACTCGTACAGCGCCCGCGACTCGTCGACGCCCTCGTAGCACTGCAGCCGCACCAGCCGTGCCCCAGCGACCTGGGCCACCGCCTTGGCCAGCTCCGTCTTGCCCACCCCGGCGGGCCCTTCCACGAGCAGGGGCTTGCCCAGGCGGTCGGCGAGGAAGACGGTGGTGGCGACCGCGGGCGAGGCCAGGTAGCCGGTCCCGGCGAGGCGGGCGGAGACATCGTCGACGGAAGTGAACACCAGGGCCTCCAGAGCGGCGTCGATGACCGGCTCCCTATCTAAGCGCTTGTTCACCGCCGGTGTCACTCCCCGCCGTTCCGCCGCCCGGCGCACGGGCGTGGCGGGGGCGCCTACCGCCCGCTCACCAGGACCACCTCCATGGTGCGCGGCCCGTGCACGCCCTCCACCCGGTCCAGCTCGATGTCGCTGGTCGCCGACGGGCCGGAGATCCACGTCGACGGGCGGGCCGGGTCGAGCCGTGAAAGGGCCTGCGGAACGGACGACACCACCTGGTCCGGGACGCGCACCACACAGATGTGGTGGTCCGGCACGAGGGTGATCCGGCGACGCCCCTGGCCGGGCCCGCCGTCCAGGACGATCGTGCCGGTCTCGGCGATCGCCACGGCGCACGCCGTGACCACGCTGTCCACCCGGTCCAGCTCGTGGGGATCCGCTTCCGGGCGGTCCGGGACCCGCTCGGCCGCGGCCGCGGCGAGCCAGCCCTGGTCCAGGCCGGGCGGCACCAGCACCGTCCGCGCGCCCCGCGCGGACAGCAACCCGGCGATCAGCGACGGGAGTTCGCCCGCCGCGCACCGGTGCACGAGTGCCCGGTAGTCCGCGAGGTTCCCGGCGAGCAGGTCCACCGTCTCGTCGACGGTGCGCCCGCCGTGCTCGCGCAGGTAGTCACGGACGACCGCCTCCTCGTAGGGGGTGTCGTCGCCCGGCACGTCCGCCAGCGCGCGCCGCACCCGGCCCAGGATCCGTTCCCTGCTGCTCACTTCCCACCGGCCTCTCCACCGTGCGTACGCTGCCACCAGTCGCGGAACGGCTCCGGCGGCACCGGCGGCAGCTCCCGCGTCTCGCTCCACGCCCGGCCGGGCCCCGGCAGGGTGCGCGGGTGGAAGCGCCGGGTGCGGGACGCCAGCCGCTGGCCGGTGCGCAGCGCGCCGGGACGGCCGAACGCCCAGCGCGCCGCCCGCATCGCCGCCCGCTCGGCGGCGTGGCCCTTCGCGGGCCGCAGCACCACCTTGTTGCCCGCCCGGGTGACCGGGCCGCCCTGGACGACGCGCTCGCGCAGGTGCACCAGCACCTCGGGGATGTCGATGGCGACCGGGCACACCTCGTAGCAGGCGCCGCACAGCGACGACGCGTACGGCAGCGAGGCGTCGATCTCGCTGCCGGTGCCGCGCAGTTGGGGGCTGAGGATGGCGCCGATCGGGCCGGGGTAGACCGAGCCGTAGGCGTGCCCGCCGGCCCGCTCGTACACCGGGCACACGTTCAGGCAGGCCGAGCAGCGGATGCAGCGCAGGGCCTGGCGGCCGACCTCGTCGGCGAGGGTGTCGGTGCGGCCGTTGTCGAGCAGGACCAGGTGGAAGGTGCTCGGCCCGTCCCCGTCCGTGGTGCCGGTCCACATCGACGTGTACGGGTTCATCCGCTCGGCCGTCGAGGAGCGGGGGAGGGTCTGCAGGAACACCTCCAGGTCCCGCCAGGCCGGCACGACCTTCTCGATGCCGACCACCGAGATCAGCGTCTCCGGCAGGGTCAGGCACATCCGCCCGTTGCCCTCGGACTCCACCACCACGAGCGTGCCGGTCTCGGCGACCATGAAGTTGGCGCCGGAGATGCCGACCTTGGCGCGCAGGAACTTCTCCCGCAGGTGCAGGCGGGCCGCCTCGGCGAGTTCGGCGGGACCGTCGGTCAGGTCCTCCGGGGCGGGGCGGCCCCACGCGGCCATCTCGGCACGGAAGAGGTCGCGGATCTCGCCGCGGTTGCGGTGGATCGCCGGAACCAGGATGTGCGACGGGCGGTCGTCGCCCAGCTGCACGATCAGTTCGGCGAGGTCGGTCTCGTAGGCGCGGACGCCCGCCGCCTCCAGGGCCTCGTTCAGCCCGATCTCCTGGGTGGCCATCGACTTGACCTTGACGACCTCCGTCTCCCCGGTCGCCCTGACCAGTGAGGTGACGATCCGGTTGGCCTCCTCGGCGTCCGCCGCCCAGTGCACCACGCCCCCGGCGGCGGTGACCGACTCCTCCAGCCGCTCCAGATAGGTGTCGAGGTGGCGCAGCGTGTGGTCCTTGATCCGCTTCCCGGCCTCGCGCAGCTCGGCCCAGTCCTCGACCTCGGCGACGGCCCTGGCCCGCTTCGCGCGGATCGTGTGGGTGGCGTGGCGCAGGTTGCCGCGCAGGGTGGGGTTGCGCACCGCCGCCCGCGCCGCCGCGGGGAAGGCCGGCATGCCCAGATACGTTCCGCTCACGCCAGGGGCTCCTCTTCCGTGCTCGCCAGGATCTCCGCGATGTGCACCGGGCGCATGCCCGACCGCAGCCGGGCCATGGTTCCGCCGATGTGCATCAGGCAGGAGTTGTCGGCCGCGCACAGCACCCCGGCGCCGGTCGACTCCGCGTTGCGGACCTTGTCGGCGCCCATCGCCGCGGACACGTCGGGGTTCTTCAGCGCGAACGTGCCGCCGAAGCCGCAGCACTCCTGCGCGCCCGGCAGCTCCACCAGCTCCAGTCCCCGCACCGCCTCCAGCAGCCGCCGCGGCCGGTCGCCGAGGCCCAGTCCGCGCAGTCCGTGACAGGTCGGGTGGTAGGTCACCGTGTGCGGGTAGTACGCGCCGACGTCCGTCACCCCGAGCACGTCCACCAGGAACTCCGTCAGCTCGTACGTCTTCGGCACCACCGGTGCCAGCGTCGCGGCCAGCGACTTCCCCCGGCCCTCCGCACGGGCCCGCTCGCCCATCCGCGGATACAGCTCCCGCACCATCGCCCCGCACGATCCGGACGGCGTCACGATCGCCTCGTACCCTCCGAAGACGCCGGCGAAGTGCCGTGCCAGCGGCTCCGCCTCGTGCCGGTAGCCGGTGTTGTAGTGGGCCTGCCCGCAGCAGGTCTGCGCCATCGGGAAGTCGACCTCCACGCCCAGCCTGGTCAGCAGCTTCACCACGGCGCGTCCGGTGTCCGGATAGAGCGTGTCGTTGACACAGGTCAGGAACAGAGCGACACGCATCGCGGCTCCTCGGGGTCGGTCGTCGGATCAAGGGCAGGGTAGTGCGGGGGCGGCGGGGGAGGGCGGGAGGTCCGGCCCGGCACGTCGACGGCCGGACCCCACGGCGGTCAGCGCGCGGCGAGCCGCTCCTGGGCCGCCCGCCAGCGGGCGGTGCCGCCGCGCGGCTCGTAGCGGGTGAGCGGCTGGGTACGGGTGAGCAGCCGGCGCATGTCGGCGCGGTCGCCGACGAGTCCGTGGGCGCGTGCCTGCACCAGAACGTTGCCGAAGGCCGCCGCCTCGGTCGGGCCGGCCACCACCGGCAGCCCGCAGGCGTCGGCGGTGAGCTGGCACAGCAGCGCGTTGCGCACCCCGCCGCCGACCACGTGGACGACGTCGGCGCTCGTTCCGGCGAGCCGCTGCGCGTCCTCGACCGCCCGCCGGTGGGCGAGCGCGAGGGAGTCGAGGATGCACCGGGTGGTCTCCGCGGGCGTGCGCGGCACCGGCTGCCCCGACGCGCGGCACGCCTCCGCGATCCGCTCCGGCATCCGCCCGGGCGCCAGGAACGCCGGGTCCCCCGCGTCGACGACGGACCGCAGCGCCGGCCCGACGGCCGCCGCCCGCAGCAGCTCGCCCAGGTCCGGCTCGCCCCACGCCCGCACGCACTCCTGGAGCAGCCACAGGCCCATGATGTTCCGCAGGTAGCGGACCGTGCCGTCCAGTCCCAGCTCGTTGGTGAAGTTGGCGGCGCGGCTCTCCTCGGTCAGCACGGGCGCGGTCAGCTCCAGACCGGCGAGCGACCAGGTGCCGGTGCAGATGTACGCGAACCGCTCCCCGTCCGCCGGTACCGCCGCCACCGCGGAGGCGGTGTCGTGCGAGCCGACCGCGGTGACCGGAACCGGACCGGTCAGACCGGTCTCCTCCAGCACCTCGCCGCGCAGCACGCCCGCCGGGTCCCCGGGCCGGCGCAGCGGCGCGAACAGGCTCAGGTCGATGCCGAGCCGCGCCGCCACGTCGTACGACCAGTCCCCGGTGCGCGGGTCGACGAGCTGGGTCGTGGAGGCGTTGGTCAGTTCGGTGCCCTGCTCGCCGGTGAGCCAGTACGCCATCAGGTCCGGGATCAGCAACAGCCGCTTGGCGTGCGCGAACTGCGCGCGGGAGCGGGCGGCGGTGAGCTGGTACAGCGTGTTGAACGGCACGTACTGCAATCCGGTCGCCGCGTACAGCTCCGCGGCGGGCACGGCCGCCCACACCGCCTCCGCGATGCCCTCGGTCCGGGCGTCCCGGTAGTGCACCGGGTTGCCGAGCAGCGCCCCGTCCGCGTCCAGCAGGCCGTAGTCCACGGCCCAGCTGTCGACGCCCACGGAGTCCAGCCGGCCGCCGGTGGCGGCACCCGCCGCGCGCAGCCCGTCGAGGACCGCCGAGTACAGCGCCAGCACGTCCCAGCGCAGCCCCTCCGGCAGCCGCACGGGCCGGTTGGGGAAACGGTGCGCCTCGGTCAGCTCCAGTTCGTGCCGGCCGACGCGGCCGACCATGACGCGCCCGCCGGACGCGCCGAGGTCGACCGCGGCGTACGACTTCATGTGCGCGCTCACCGCAGGAACGCGGCGGCGACGCCCGCGTCGACCGGGACGTGCAGACCGGTGGTGTGGGTGAGGTCCCCGCCGGTCAGCGCGAACACGGCGTTCGCCACGTGCTCCGGCAGCACCTCCCGTTTCAGCAGCGTCCGCTGGGCGTAGAACTCGCCCAGCTTCTCCTCCGGCACCCCGTACACGGCCGCGCGCCGGGCGCCCCAGCCGCCCGCGAAGATGCCCGAACCGCGCACCACCCCGTCCGGGTTGACCCCGTTGACGCGGATGCCGTGCTCGCCCAGCTCGGCGGCGAGCAGCCGCACCTGGTGCGCCTGGTCGGCCTTGGTGGCGGAGTAGGCGATGTTGTTGGGGCCCGCGAACACGGCGTTCTTGCTGGCGATGTAGACGATGTCGCCGCCCAGCCCCTGCGCGGTCATCACCCGGGCCGCCTCCCGCGAGACCAGGAAGGAGCCACGGGCCATGATGGCGTGCTGGAGGTCCCAGTCCTGCGCGGAGGTCTCCAGCAGCGGCTTGGAGATGGAGATGCCGGCGTTGTTGACGACGAGGTCCACCCCGCCGAAGGCCAGCACCGCCGCGCGGAACGCCTCGGCGATCTGCTCCTCGCGGGTCACGTCGACGGTCACGGCGACCGCCTTGTCCGGTCCGCCCAGCTCCGCCGCGACCGCCGCCGCGTTGTCCGCGTCCAGGTCGGCGACGACGACGCACGCCCCCTCGGCGACCAGCCGGTGCGCGATCGCCCGGCCGATCCCGCTGCCCGCGCCGGTCACCAGCGCCACCCGGGTGGCCAGCGCCTTCGGCTTCGGCATCCGCCGGAGCTTGGCCTCCTCCAGCGCCCAGTACTCGATCCGGAACTTCTCCGGCTCCTCGATCGGCGCGTACGCCGACACCGCCTCGGCGCCGCGCATCACGTTGACGGCGTTGACGTAGAACTCGCCCGCCACCCGGGCGGTCTGCTTGTCCTTGCCGAAGCTGAACATGCCGACGCCCGGGACCAGCACGATCGCCGGGTCCGCGCCGCGCATGGCGGGGGAGCCGGGGCCGGCGTGCCGCTCGTAGTAGGCGGCGTACTCCTCGCGGTAGGCCGCGTGCAGCTCCCGCAGTCGCGCGATCGCCTCGTCCAGCGGGGCCGTCGGCGGCACGTCGAGGACCAGCGGCCGCACCTTGGTCCGCAGGAAGTGGTCGGGGCAGGAGGTGCCGAGCGCGGCGAGCCGCGGATGCTCGGCCCGCGCCAGGAAGTCCAGCACGACGTCACTGTCGTCGAAGTGCCCGACCTGCGGCCGGTCCTGGGAGGCGACGGCCCGCACGTACGGTGCCAGCGCCGCCGCCCGCCTGCGCCGTTCCGTCCCGGCGAGCGGCTCGTAGCCCTCGATCACGGGCCCGAACGGCTCGGCCTTGCCCCGCTCGGCGAGGAACCGCTCGGCGGTGCGGATGATGTACAGGGAGTTGCGCTCGCACTCCTCGGCGGTGTCACCCCACGCGGTGATCCCGTGCCCGCCCAGGATGCACCCGACGGCCCGCGGGTTCGCCTCCTTCACCGCGGCGATGTCCAGGCCGAGCTGGAATCCGGGCCGCCGCCAGGGCACCCACGCCACGCGGTCCCCGAAACACTCGGCGGTCAGCCGTTCCCCGTCGGCGGCGCAGGCGAGCGCGATCCCGGAGTCCGGGTGCAGGTGGTCGACGTGCGCGGCGTCGAGGAGCCCGTGCATGGCGGTGTCGATCGAGGGCGCCGCCCCGCCCCTGCCGTGCAGGCAGTAGTCGAACGCGGCGACCATCTCGTCCTCGCGCTCCACCCCCGGATACACGCCGGCCAGCGCCCGCAGCCGGTCCAGCCGCAGCACGGCGAGCCCCGCCTCGGTGAGCGTGCCGAGATCGCCCCCGGACCCCTTCACCCACATCAGCTCCACCTCACCCCCCGTCACGGGATCGGTGCCGACGCCCTTCGCGGAGGCGTTGCCGCCGGCGTAGTTGGTGTTCCGGGGATCGGATCCGAGCCGGTGCGACCGGGCGAGCAGAGCGGCGGCTTCGGGATGCGGTGCCATGTCCATCGGTTCCTTCGAGGAGAGGGTGCGTACAGGAAAGGGCGCGGGGGACCGCGCGATGGGCCGCACACGGTCCGCGGCCCGCGGAACGAGGAGCCCGGCGGACGCTCATGCCCCCCAGCCGGCCTGCCGGCCGCCGACCCGCTCCGCGGCGATCCGCTCGGCCCAACCGGAGGCCCGGTACGCGGCCATCGGGTCCTCGGCGAGTCCCATCTCCGACCGCACCTCCCGCAGCAACGGCCGCACATCGGTGTGGTAGGCGTCCATGAGCACCGCGTTGGCCTCCAGCACGTCACCGGCCCGCTGGGCCGCGGCGAGCGCGTCACGGTCGACGAGCAGTGCCTTCGCCGTCGCCTCCTGCACGTTCATCACCGACCGGATGATCGCCGGGATCTTCGCCTCGATGTTGTGGCACTGGTCGAGCATGAACGCCACGTCGGGAGTGAATCCGCCGCCGCGGATCACCTCGCACATGATCCGGAACAGCTGGAACGGGTCCGCCGCCCCCACCATGAGGTCGTCGTCGGCGTAGAACCGCGAGTTGAAGTCGAACCCGCCGAGCTTTCCCTCGCGCAGCAGCGTGGCCACGATGAACTCGATGTTCGTGCCCGGTGCGTGGTGCCCGGTGTCGACCACGACCTGTGCCTTCGGGCCCAGCTTCAGGCAGTGGGCGTACGCGGTGCCCCAGTCCGGGACGTCCGTCGTGTAGAACGCCGGCTCGAAGAGCTTGTACTCCAGCAGCATCCGCTGCCCCTCGCCCAGCCGCTCGTAGACCTCCGCGAGCCCCTCGGCGAGCCGGTCCTGGCGGGCGCGGATGTCGTCCTGGCCGGGGTAGTTGGTGCCGTCGGCGAACCACAGCTTCAGCAGGGCGGAGCCGGTGGCGTCCATGATGTCGACGCACTCCAGCAGGTGGCGGACGGCCTTGCGGCGCACCGCGGCGTCGGGGTGGCAGATGCTGCCCAGCCTGTAGTCGTCGTCCTGGAAGGTGTTGGAGTTGACGGCGCCCAGTCGCAGGCCGCGTTCCTCGGCGTGCTCGGCGAGCGCCGCGTAGTCGTCGACCTTGTCCCACGGGATGTGCAGGGCGACGGTCGGCGCGATGCCGGTGTACTCGTGCACCTTCGCCGCGTCGTCCAGTTTCTCGCGCGGATCGCGGGGCACGCCCGCCTGCGCGAACACCTTGAAGCGGGTCCCGGAGTTCCCGTACGCCCATGACGGCGTCTCGACGGCCTGGGTCTTCAGCGCGGCTTTCACCGCGGCGAGATCGGTCACTGCTGGGCTCCTACCGATTCAATGAAACGATTCAGAACGGCAAGCTATGAGCCACCCGAAGGGGTGTCAAGCAGTCGGACCGGCCCGGTTCCCCGCGGCCCCGCGCCGGTCTCCGCTTCTCGAAAACCTTTCGACGAGCGGCCATTGACGGGACGTGGCTGCCCCGCCTAACGTCCCGGCAGCCTGGTTGAAACCTTTCACCCAGTGCCGCGTCATCGAGGAGCTGAACATGAGCCACCCGCCCGGCCCGGGGCCGGTCCCCGTGCAGGCGCTCCGGCGCGCCCCACCTGTTCCCTGGCCGGCGACACCGGCGACACCCGTCCCGCATCCCCTCACCCGCCGGGAGGAGCACCTCATGCAGCGCGTCTGTTTCCTGCTCAAGGTCCGCCAGGACAAGATCGCCGAGTACCGCGAACGCCACGCCGCCGTGTGGCCCGAGATGCTCGACGCGCTCTCGGCCACCGGCTGGCACAACTACACGCTCTTCCTGCGCGACGACGGCCTGCTGGTCGGCTACCTGGAGACCGAGGACTTCGAGGCCGCCCTCGCCGGGATGGAGGCCACGGACGTCAACGCCCGCTGGCAGGCGGAGATGGCCCCCTACTTCGCATCCCTCGACGGCGCCCGGCCCGACGAGGCCATGAAGCCGCTCACCGAGGTCTTCCACCTCGCCTGACGAAGAGGCGCCCGGGCGCGCACGCGCCCCGCCGCCACCACCTCGGCACCCGGGCGGTCCGTCGCGGCGCCCCGCCGCCGGCGCTGGGCGCCGCGGGCCCCCTCCCGCCCGGGTGACCGGGGCCGCTCCGGGACGGCAGGGCGGTAATGTGAAGGCCCTCCCGCCGCCCCTCGTCTTCCTGGAGGTCCCTGCCTGATGGCCCAGCCGGTGGGTATCAAGGACGTCGCCCGCGCCGCCGGAGTCTCCGTGGGAACGGTGTCGAACGTCATCAACCGCCCGGACACGGTCGCCACCGAGACCCGTGCGCGCGTGCTGTCCGCGATCGACCGGCTCGGTTACGTCCGCAGCGAGTCCGCGCGCCAGTTGCGCGCGGGCCGCAGCCGGATCATGGGACTGCTCGTGCTCGACATGGGCAACCCCTTCTTCGTCGACGTCGCGCGCGGTGCCGAGCGCGCCGCCCGCGCGGCCGGACTCGGCGTCATGGTCTGCAACAGCGCCCAGGACCCGGGCGAGGAGGCCGAGTACCTGTCGCTCTTCGCCGAGCAGCGGGTGCGGGGCGTTTTGCTCACCCCGGCCGACGCCACCGGGCGGAACATCGCCGCCTTCCGCCGGCACGGCATCCCCTTCGTGCTGGTCGACCGGGTCGCCGAGGGCACCACCGAGTGCTCGGTCTCCGTCGACGACGTGGCGGGCGGCGCGCTCGCCGTGCGGCACCTCGTCGACGCCGGGCACCGGGCCATCGCCTACGTCAGCGGACCGCCCGGCCTCAACCAGGTGCGCGACCGCCGCACCGGAGCACTGGGCGCGCTGGCCGAGGCGGGCCTCGGCCCCACGGCCCTGCGGGAGCTGCCCACCGAACGGCTCGACGTCGCGGCGGGCCGGGACGCCGGCGCCCGCCTGCTCGGCCTCGCCGACCGGCCGACCGCCGTGTTCTGCGCCAACGACCTGCTCGCCCTCGGCGTGCTCCAGGCCATGTACGCGGCCGGCGTCGGCGTCCCCGACGACCTCGCCATCGTCGGCTACGACGACATCGAGTTCGCCGCCGCCGCGGCCGTCCCGCTCACCTCGGTCCGGCAGCCCGCCGTCACCATCGGCGCCCTCGCCGCCGAACTGCTGCTGGAGGAGACCGAGTCGGACACCGCCCGCCACCCCCACGAACACCGCCGGGTCGTCCTCCGGCCGGAACTCGTGGTCCGCCGCTCCAGCCTGGCGGGCCGCTGAACGGCGTTCAGCAGCCGTCGGTGATCCCCGGCCCCGCCGGCCGGCCGGGCATGTGCTGGACTGGGACGCGATCCGCACCCGCCGCCCGCACCGGGAGACCCGTTGAGCGCCAGTTACCGCCAGCCCGGCGTCGTCCTCACCGACCGCCGCTTCACCGTTCCCCTCGACCACGCCGACCCGGCGGGAGAGACGATCGAGCTGTACGCGCGCGAGGTCGTCGCCGGTGACAAGGCCCATCAGGAGCTGCCCTGGCTGCTGTACCTCCAGGGCGGCCCGGGCTTCGGCGCCCACCGGTTCGTCGGCCGGCAGGCCTGGCTCGGCCGTGCCCTGCAGGAGTTCCGCGTCCTGCTGCTCGACCAGCGGGGCACCGGCCACTCCACCCCCGCCGGCCGGCAGACCCTCCCGCTGCGCGGCGGGCCCGCCGCGCAGGCCGCGTACCTGGCGCACTTCCGTGCGGACTCGATCGTGCGGGACTGCGAGCTGGTGCGCCGCGAGGTGACCGGCGGCGCCCCCTGGACCGTCCTCGGCCAGAGCTTCGGCGGCTTCTGCACGGTGAACTACCTGTCCACCGCCCCCGAGGGCCTCACCGCCGCCCTCATCGCCGGCGGGCTGCCCTCCCTGGACGCCCACGCCGACGACGTCTACCGCGCCGCCTACCCGCGCATCGAACGCAAGGTCACCGCGCACTACGCCCGCTACCCGCAGGACGTCGAGCGGGCCCGCCGGATCGCCGGCCACCTGCTGGACCACGACGTGGTCCTGCCGAACGGCTACCGGCTGACCGTCGAGGCCTTCCAGTCCCTCGGCATCCTCCTCGGCGGCGGCGAGGGCAGCCACCGCCTCCACTTCCTGCTGGAAGAGGCCTTCGTGCGCACCCCGCACGGCCCGGAGCTCTCCGACGCCTTCCAGGAGGAGGCGCAGGCCCTCCTGTCGTACGCCGGGCACCCCCTGTACGCCCTCGTCCACGAGGCGATCTACGGCCAGGGCGAGCGCCCCACCGCCTGGGCCGCCGAGCGGGTCCGCGCCGAGTTCCCGCAGTTCGACGCCGCCAAGGCACTCGCGGGTGACGGGCCGCTGCTGTTCACCGGTGAGTGCGTTTACCCCTGGATGTTCGAGACCGACCCGGCGCTGCGGCCGCTGCGCGAGACCGCCGGACTCCTCGCCGCCCGCACCGGCTGGCCGCGCCTGTACGACCCGGCCCGCCTCGCCGCCAACGAGGTCCCCGTCGCCGCGGCCGTCTACCACGACGACATGTACGTCGACACCGCCCACTCCCTGGAGACGGCCCGCGCCATCCGCGGCCTGCGCACCTGGGTGACCGACGAGTTCGAGCACGACGGCATCCGGGCGGGCGGCCCGCGCGTCCTGGACCGGCTGCTGGCGCTGGCCCGGGACGAGGCGTGAGCGACGGCGCTACGCTGCGGTCATGACCGAGCCGACCGGACTACGGCCCCTGCCCGAGGACTGGCACCGCGCCCTCGCGGTCGTCGCGCACCCGGACGACCTCGAGTACGGCTGCTCCGCGGCCGTCGCCCAGTGGACCGGGGCCGGCCGCGAGGTGGCGTACGTCCTGGCCACCCGCGGCGAGGCGGGCATCGACACGCTGCACCCCGCGGACGCGGCGCCGCTGCGCGAGCGGGAGCAGCGGGCCGGCGCGGCGGTCGTCGGGGTGTCGGTGGTGGAGTTCCTGGACCACCGGGACGGAGTCGTCGAGTACGGCACCGCGCTGCGCCGGGACATCGCCGCCGCGATCCGCCGGCACCGCCCCGAGCTGGTGATCACCCTCAACCACCGGGACACCTGGGGCGGCGTCGCCTGGAACACCCCGGACCACGTCGCGGTCGGCCGCGCCACCCTGGACGCAGCCGCCGACGCCGGGAACCGCTGGATCTTCCCCGAACTGGCCGAGCGGGGACTGGAGCCGTGGGACGGGGTGCGCTGGGTCGCCGTGGCCGGTTCGCCCACCCCCACCCACGCCGTGGCCGCGACCGAGGCGGGCCTGGAGGCGGCGGTGCGCTCACTGCTGGAGCACCGTGCGTACATCGAGGCCCTGACCGACCAGGACCCGGAGAGCTACGTCCGGGAGTTCCTGACCGCGGCCACGGGAGCGGCGGGGGAGCGGTTCGGCGGGCGGCCGGCGGTGGCGTTCGAGCTGTTCCCCCGCTGACCGGGGGCCGGGCGCCCGCCGATTAGGCTGGAGGGCATGCGTGATCACCGAGGCGACCTGACCGAGCTGCGCGGCGACTGCGGCAACTGTTTCGGGCTGTGCTGTGTCGCTCTGCCCTTCGCCGCCTCGGCGGACTTCGCCCTGGACAAGCCGGCCGGCAGGCCCTGCCCCAACCTCCGGGGCGACCACCGGTGCGGCATCCACGAGCGCCTGCGCGGCACGGGCTTCACCGGCTGCACGGTCTACGACTGCTTCGGCGCGGGCCAGAAGGTCTCGCAGGTCGTCTTCGGCGGCGAGGACTGGCGGGGCGGCTCGCCGGAGCACTCCCGCCGGATGTTCGACGTCTTCCCGGTCGTCCGCCAGCTGCACGAGCTGCTCTGGTATCTCACCGAGGCGCTGACCCTGCCCGCCGCCCGTCCGCTCCGCGCGGAGCTGGACCGCGCCCGGGAGCGCACCGAGGCGCTGACCCGGCGTACCGCCGAGGAGATCGCGGCGCTGGACGTCGCCGCCCACCGGCAGGAGGTCAACGTCCTGCTGCTGCGGACCAGCGAGCTGGCCCGGGCGGGCGTGCGCGGGCGGAAGAAGGACCGCCGGGGCGCGGATCTGATGGGTGCCCGGCTCAAGGGCGCCGATCTGCGCGGCGCGAACCTGCGTGGCGCCTGGCTGATCGCCGCCGACCTCACCGGCGCGGACCTGCGGGGCGCGGACCTGATCGGCGCGGACCTGCGGGACGCCGATCTCACCGACGCCGATCTGACCGGCGCCTTCTTCCTGACCCAGCCCCAGGTGAACGCCGCCCGCGGCGGGCCGGGCACCCGGCTGCCGGGGTCGGTCACGCGCCCGGCGCACTGGACCGGGGTGAGCTGAGCGCCTCCCGCGCGCACACCCCGCGCGTGCTCCGGAATTCGCCGGACGTGGTTGGCGTACACCCCGAACTCCGATAGGTTAGGTGAGCCTTACCTAATGAGGAGGACTCGGATGGGTGACGGGATGGCAGGCGGTCAGGTCTGGGCGGCCACGCCCGCCGCGGCGGAACGGGCCCGGTCGGTGGCGGCCGCCGCCTGGTCGTGCGCGGTGGCCACGGAAGGTGTCCGCGAGGAGCTGATCGGCGCGCACACCGTGACCGAGGACGGCAGGATCGTCCTGCGCGTGCCCGACGACAGCGCCCTGCTCGCCGCCGCCATCTGCGCGCCGCGCGGCGAGCCGTCCGCCGTCCTGGAGTTCGCCGACGTGGCGCCCGTCCCGCTGCGCGACCGGATCCGCGCCCGGCTCTGGCTCTCCGGCTGGTTCACCGTCGAGCAGGGCGGTCTCGCCCTCCACCCCAGCCGTGTGGTGCTGCACAAGCCCGCCGGCGCGGAGGTGATCGGCGTCGACGAGTTCGCCGCCGCCACTCCCGACCCGCTGGCCACGGCCGAGGCGCGGCTGCTGACCCACCTCGCCGGCGCCCACCCCGACGCCGTCGAACGGCTCACCCGGCTGGTCGAGCCGGGCAGCCTGCACGGCGCCCTGCGGGTCCAGCCGCTCGCGGTCGACCGGCACGGGCTCACCCTGCGCATCGAGCGCCGCCGCACCCACGGCGACGTCCGCCTGGCCTTCCACCGGCCCGCCGACGACGTCGCACAGCTCACCGAGCGGATGCACGTGCTGCTCTCCCAGGCGAGCACGGCCGGCTGCCCACGCGCCCTACAGCGGCAGCGCGCAGACGGCGACGGGTGAGGCGAACGGCTCGCCCGCGAGCCGCAGCGCGCCGCCGGCGCGGTCCACGCGGAAGACACTGACGGTGCCGGAGCGCTGGTTCGCCGCGAACAGCAGCCGCCCGTCCGGGGAGAAGGCGATGTGCCGGGGGAAGTCCCCGGCCACCGGCACCGTCCCCAGCAGGCGCAGCCGGGCACCGTCCTGCTCCACCGCGTACCGGGCGAGGCTGTTGTGCCCCCGGTTGGCGAGGAACGCGTACCGTCCGTCCCCGGTCACCAGGATCTGGGCCGGGTAGTTGGTGACCCCGCCCCCGGCCGCCCCCGTGGACTGGGGCTCCCCGATGTCGAGACGCCCGCTGCCGGGATCGTAGGCGCAGACCGCGACCGTGTCGTCCCCCTCGTTGGCGAGGTAGGCGTACCGGCCGCCGGGATGGAAGGTGAGATGCCGCGGGCCGGCGCCGGGGCGGGTGCGGGCCCGGGCGACCTCCGTCAGCGTGCCGCGGCGCTCGTCCAGCCGGTAGGTGTGGACGGTGTCCGTGCCCAGGTCCACGGCGAGGACGTGCCGGCCGTCCGGAGCGGTGAGGATCTGGTGGGCGTGCGGATCACGGCCCGGGTGCGCGACCAGGTCGATGCGCTCGCCGAGCGCCCCGGAGCGGTCGACCGGGTGCACGGCCACGCTGCCCGAGGCGTAGTCGGCGCTGAACAGCCAGCGGCCGTCCGGGTGCACGGACAGGTGGCAGGGGCCCGCGCCGCCGGTGCTCCGGCTGCCCAGGACCCTTCGGTCGGCGAGCCGTACCGCGCTCACCGCGCCGTCGGCCCGCTCGCTCACCGCGTACAGCGTCCGCCCGTCCGGATGGACCGCGAGGTACGACGGGTCGGCCACGCCCGCGAGCGTCCCCGCCCCGGTGATCCGGCCCGTCACCGGGTCGTACGAGGCCACGCCGATGCCGCTGCCGCCGCCCTCGGCGGAGGTGTAGGTGCCCAGGTACAGCGGGCGGGGACCGGACGGCCCGCGCGAGGCCCCGCCCGGGCTGCCCGGCCGCCGCTCGGGGGGCGCGGACCGCCGCGGGGTGCCACAGGCGGACGCCGCCGGCAGCGCCGCGCACAGCCCCAGGAAACCCCGCCTGCTCCAGCCCATCGCCACCCGCCTCGGTCGTCGCCGGTCGTCGTCCCGTCGTCCCGTCGTGCGAGACTCTCACGCCGTACGGCGGGCCGCGCCCAGCCGGTCCCGCAGCCGGCGCCGGGTGATGCGCGCCCGGTCCCGTATCCGGGTCAGCCACGGACGGCGTTCGCGCTGCTCGCGGGTGCTGCGGTCCAGTTCCTCCAGCAGCCGGCGGGAGCGGTGCTCGATGTCCAGCTCGTCGATGATCCGGTTGCACTCGGCCAGCACCGCACCGTGCAGCTGCCACTGGCGGGGGTCGCGGCGCACCTCGTCCAGCAGCATCTGGGCCAGTTTGTCGCGGGTGGCCGCCGCCGTGTCGAGCTGCGCGGCCAGCCGTTCCTCGGCCGACTCGGCGTTGCTGCTGACGTGGGTGGTGACCAGCACCGCGAAGCTGACGATCGCGTCCGCGATCTCGGACAGCAGCTGTTCCACCACAGCGCCGGTCTGCGGCTCGAACAGCGGTTCCGGTTCACGTTCCTTCGCCAGGTCGGTCAGCGAGCGGGTGATCACCCGCAGCACGACCATGCAGATCTCCAGGGTGTCCAGACCGGTGCGCAGCACGATCCGGTGCAGCAGGCCCTCCCGCACCCGGGGATTGAGCCGCAGACTGTCCTCTGCCTGCCGCAGCGCCGCGTCCACCTGCACGATGTCGTGGTCCAGCCGACGCGCCTCGTGCAGCCGCTCGGCGGCCCGCTCCGCCGGGGTGCGGCCCGCCGCCTCCTCGCCGGCCCGCAGCATGAGCTGCCGCATCCGGCGGGCCAGCCCCTCGATCGACTCGCCGGCCTCGCCCACCCACACCGGTGGCGGCAGCAGCAGGTTGCAGCCCATGCCGACGACCGCGCCGATCAGCGTCTCCAGTACGCGCGCCCACGCGTAGTCCCCGACGGCGGTGACGCCGAGGACCAGCATCGCGCTGATCGCCACCTCGGCCACGTACTCGTCGACCCGCACCAGGTGGCCCACCGCCAGTGACACCATGATCACCAGTGCGAGACTCCACCACGTCAGACCCACCAGCAGGCTGAACGCGATGGCGACCAGCACCCCGGCCACCACCGCGTTCACCCGGCGGATGCCGTTGGTGAGTGTGGCGTACAGGGTGACTTGGACGACCAGCAGGGCGGTCAGCGGCGCGGTGAGCGGGGCCGCCTCGGGACTCAGGTGCAGGGCCACGACGTAGGCGACGGTCGCGGCGAACGTCGATCGCAGGGCCTGCACCACCACGGGTTCACGACGTCGCTTCACCCAGCGTGCGACAGGTTCCGGCCACTCACGTACATCTCGCATCACTTGCGCTGTTCCCCGTCACCGCGGACGTCGAACGTCCCTCGGAGAACCGTTCAGCTGTACAGCCTGTTCAGGAAGGCGAAGAGGTTGTCCCTGGTGCGGGCGATCTGCTCCTCCAGCGTCAGGCTCTCCTCGAAGCGGGCGCCGCTCTCCGGCACTTTCTTGCCACGCACGTACAGGGAGCAGGCGAGGTCGGTGCACATGTACAGGCCGACCGAGTTGCCCTCCCGGCCCGCCGCGCCCGCCTTGCGCCCGGTCATCAGCGAGACGCCGCCGCGCGGGTGGGCGGTCAGGCACAGGGTGCACAGGCTGCGCTGGAGGAAGCCGCGCTGCGGGGGCGGGAAGCGCAGGCTCACGCCGATCAGCCGGCCGTCCCGCTCGGCGACCAGATAGCTGCGGTCGGGTGCCCCGCCGTCCCGCCAGCCCAGGAAGTCGAGGTCGTCCCAGGGGCGTTCGGCGAGGTCCCGGGGGAGTGGCAGGCGTTTCGCCTCGCCCTTGGAGCAGTTGACGAAGGAACCGCGAATGTCGCTCTCGGTCAGCGGTCGCACGGGGGGTCTCCTGAAGTTCACCGAAGCCGAAACCTAGGGGGTCTAGGTTTCGCGCGATCCAGCGTAGCCAGCGGATGCGTGTGAGTGCCATCGATTTACGGTGCCCTCGGGTGACGCCGGCTTCCCGCCCGCCGGGGGCGCGGGGCACCCGGTGGGCGGGAAGGCGTTCCGGGAGGCGTACCGGGAGACGTTCCGTACGCTGTACCGCGAGCGCGCCGTGTGCACGGCGGGCCCGCCGGCTGCTGGATCACCCCGCTTCGCTCATCCCATTAATTAAGTGGGTGAGTAATATCGGGTGAGCAGGCCGGACCAGGGTTGGGGAGGAGCCACATGGCGGGGCGGAACGGGCGCACGGTACGCGACCTCAGACGGGCCAACCGGACGGCCGTGCTGCAACGGCTGTACTTCGACGGGCCGCTCAGCCGGTTCGAGCTGGGCCCGGCCACCGGGCTCAGCTCCGGCTCCGTCAGCAACGTGGTCGCCGACCTGGTCGCCGACGGCCTGGTCGAGGAGGCCGGCAGCGTCGACTCCGACGGCGGCCGGCCCCGCACCCTGCTGCGGGTGGCGCCCGGCAGCGGCCACATGATCGGCGTCGACGTCGGCGAGACCCGGGTGCGGATCGAGCTGTTCGACCTCACCCTCACCGAACTCGCCCGCGCCGAACGCCCCCTCGGCCAGCGGCGCTACGACGTCGACGTCATCGTGGGCCACATCCGGGACGGCGTCGCGGAGGTCACCGCGACCGCCGGCGTCGATCCGGGGCGGCTGCTCGGCGTGGGCGTCGGCGTCCCCGGCATCGTCGAGCACACCCCGGACCGGGGAGCCGTGGTGCACGGCCAGACCATCGGCTGGGACGCCGTCCCGCTGGAGGAACTGCTGCGCACCGGCTCCCGCCTCCCGGACACCGTCCGGTGGTTCATCGACAACGGCGCCCGCACCCTCGGCCAGGCCGAGATGTGGTTCGGCGGCGGCCGGGGCGCCCGCAACGCGGTCGTCGTCCTCTTCGGCTCCGGCGTCGGCGCCTGCCTGGTCACCCCCGAGGTGGAGCACGGCCGGGCCGTCGAATGGGGGCACCTGACCGTGCGGGTCCGCGGCCGCCGCTGCCGCTGCGGCGCGCTCGGCTGCCTGGAGGCGTACGCGGGCGCCGAGTCGCTGCTGGAGCGCTGGTGGGAGGAGGGCGGCCGGCCGCCGGCCGACACCGACGAGGAGACCGCGCTCACCGCGATGCTCGCCGCCGCCTACCCGGCCGACGGCGGCACCGCCGACCCCGCCGCGCTCGCCGTCCTGGAGGAGACCGCCGAGTACCTGGGCGCGGGCCTGTCCGACCTGATCAACCTCTTCCAGCCCGAGCGGATCCTCATCGGCGGCTGGGCCGGGCTCCAGCTCGGCGCCGGCTTCCTGCCCGCCGTGCGCCGGCACGCGGCGGCCTACGCCCTGCGGCACCCGGCCGAGCAGGTCACCATCGACCTCGGGCGGCTCGGGCCCGACGCGGTGACCGTCGGCGCGGCGATCCTGCCGCTCGCCGACTTCTTCGCCCGCGGCGGGCGCCGCCCCGAGACCGCGCCGGAAGGCCCCGCGCCGGCCTGGCGGACCGTGCTGGAGGAGCGCGCGCCCCGCTGAGCCCGTGCGGCGGCCGCGGCGGGATCCCGGCTCAGCCCGTCGACTCCTCCGGTGCCGCGTCCGGGGCGTCCGCGCCTTCGGGCGGTGGCGCGTCCCGCCTCCCGGTGCCCGCCTCGTCGGTGTCCGGGACGTCGGTGTCCGGGACGTCGGCACTCCCGCCGTCCTCCTCGCCCCCGGCGTCGTCCGCCGCCCCCGGCCCCGCGGGTCCCGTGGGCACGTCCCACGGGTCCTCGCCCTCGCGGGTCTGCTGGTCCGGCAGATCGCGCGGTACGGGGTCCGCGCCGCGGCCGGGCTCTTCCTCCCGGTGCTCGTCCACGTCGTGCTCCTTCCAGTCCTTCGGTTCGCTGCCGGCCGGCGGTCGCGGCGCGGCGGCGGTCATCCCACCTTGCGGCCGTGCAACGGCGCCGTGTCCGCGCCGGCCCCCTGCTGGAGGCCCTCAAGGAACTCCTCCAGCACCTCGGTGGCCGAGCGGCTCGGCTGCCAGTCCAGTTCGGTGCGCGCCCGGGAGGAGTCCATCAGCGGCAGCCTGAGGACCGCGTCGAACAGATGCGGGGAGGCCGGCAGCAGCCGCAGCCCCCACGCCGCGGCGATCGCCGACCGGGCCGCGGTCCGCGACAGCCGTACGGGCCGGCTGTTCAGCATCCCGCCCAGCAGCTGCGCGTCCACCGGCGGATCGGCGGCCAGGTTGAACGGGCCCCGGACGTCCGTGTGCAGCGCCAGCCGGTACGCCTCCGCCGCGTCGTCGGTGTGCAGTGCCTGCACCCGCAGCCCCGGGATGTCCGGCAGGAACGGCAGCAGTTCGGGGCGGGCCAGCGGACCCGGCAGGAACCGGCCGCCGAAGATGCGGCGTTGCTCGCTCGCCGACTCCCGTTTGAACAGGAACGCCGGACGCATCCGCACCACGCGGATCTCGGGGTGCTCCCGCTCGAAGGTGTCGAGGGTGCGTTCCAGATAGGCCTTCTCCCGGCAGTACGCGGCGTCCGGCCAGCCGTGCGTCGGCCATGACTCGTCCACCATGCGGTCCTTGGGACCGGGCGAGTAGGCGCCGACCGAGGAGGCGTGCACCAGTGTCCGCACCCCGGCCGCCGCGGCCGCCTCGAACACCCGGATGCTGCCCAGGACGTTGGTCCGCCAGGTGCGTGCCGGGTCATGGGTCGGCTGGAAGGCCCAGGCGAGGTGGATCACCGCGTCGGCGCCCTGGAACCGGCCCGTCAGGTCCGTCCGGTCCGAGGCCAGGTCCGCCGCGGTCCATTCCGTCTTCGGGGGCGTCCATCCGGGGATCCGCCGGGCCAGCCCCAGCACGGACCCGATCTGCGGATCCTCCGACAACAGGCGCACCACACTGGTGCCCACGTTGCCGGTGGCCCCCGTGACCACGACCCTGCTGCCCGGTGTACTGCTCACTGTCGGCTCCTCTCGGCCATAGCCTCGCGGGAGGGCCGAGTACCCGGACAAGACAGGAAAAAGCCCCGACCGGACGGGGGAATCACGGTCGGGGCGGTCCAGGGGTGTGGGCGCGTACGGCGGTCGCCTCTCGGCGAAAGGCTCCACAGGGCTTCAGCCGAACGATCGTCCCTGTGGGCAGAAGGTGAGGCCCGGGGACACTGTCCCGTCCGCACCCACGGTCGGTTCAACGGACAACCACATGGGGATGTTCCGGGCTCCGGCCCTCGACGGGGTGATCCGTGTCACGCCTCCCCGGCGAGCGGACTGTCCGCCAGCGACGCCAGCAGTTCGGCCGGATCGCCGTACACCGCGTCGGCGCCCGCCGCCTCCAGGTCGGCGCGCGGAACACCGCCGCACAGCAGGCCCACGCACCGCACCCCGGCCCGCGCGCCCGCCTCCATGTCCCACACCGTGTCCCCGACGAACACCGCCCGTTCGGCCGGCACCCCGGCGAGCTCCAGGGCGTGCCGGACCGGCTCGGGGGAGGGCTTGCCCGACTCGACGTCGTCCGCGCTCGCGGTGGCGGTGATCGCGTCGTCGGCGTCGATGGCCCGCCGCAGCGCGGCCAGCTCCGTGCCGCTCGCCGAGGTGGCCAGGACGACCGACCAGCCGTCGTCGCGCAGCCGCCGCAGCAGGGCGGCCGCGTCCGGCAGCGGGGGCAGCCGGTCGAAGTACTGCCCGTACAGCGTCTTGTGCGCGGCGCTCAGCTCGCCGTCCCGGTCCCTGTCGCGGTCCTCGCCCAGCAGCCGGGCGATCAGATCGCCGGCCGGCAGGCCCACCGCGCGGTGCACCGAGTGCATCGGCACCCGGTGCCCCGCCTGGCGGAACGCCTCCCACCAGGCCACCACATGGAGGTGATTGGTGTCGACGAGCGTGCCGTCGACATCGAACACCGCCGCACGTTCCATGATCGAATCCTTTCCGAGCCGAACCGGTCGCCTACCCCGTCAGGCCGCCGGCACCCGTCCCTCACGGGTCCACGCCAGCAGCTCCTCCGCCGACCAGGCGGTCACCACCCGCTCGGGCGGCACTCCGCACTCCTCCGCGCGGGCACAGCCGTTGATCTGCCAGTCGAGCTGACCCGGGGCGTGGGCGTCGGTGTCGATCGAGAACAGCACCCCCGCCGCCACGGCCCGGCGCAGCAGCCGGCGCGGCGGGTCCAGGCGCTCCGGCCGGCTGTTGATCTCCACCGCCGTACCCGCCTCGGCGCACGCGGCGAACACCGCCTCCGCGTCGAACTCCGACTCCGGCCGCCCCCGCCCGGTCACCAGCCGCCCGGTGCAGTGCCCCAGCACGTCCGCGTGCGGGTCGCGCACGGCGGCCACCATCCGGCGGGTCATCGACCGGGCGTCCATGCGCAGCTTGGAGTGGACGGACACCACCACCACGTCCAGCCGGCCGAGCAGCTCCGGCTCCTGGTCCAGCGAGCCGTCCTCGAGGATGTCGCACTCGATGCCGGTCAGCAGCCGGAACGGCGCCCACTTCTCGTTCAGCGCCGCCACCACGTCCAGCTGCTCGCGCAGCCGGTCCGGGGACAGGCCCCGGGCGACCGTCAGCCGCGGCGAGTGGTCCGTCAGCGCCGCCCACTCGTGCCCCAGGCTGATCGCGGCCCGGCCCATCTCCTCGATCGGACTGCCGCCGTCCGACCAGTCCGAGTGCAGATGGCAGTCCCCCCGCAGCAGCGCCCGCAGCGCCTCCCCGCCGCGCCGGGGCGCGGGCGCCGACGCCTCGCTCTCCAGCTGCTCCAGGTATCCCGGCACCTGCCCGGCCAGCGCCTCCCGCACCACCTGGGCCGTCTTCGGCCCGATGCCCTTCAGCGACTCGAGCGACCCGGCCCGGGCGCGCTGCCGCACCTCCTCCTCGGGCAGCTCCGTCAGCACCCGCGCCGCCGTGCGGAAGGCGCGGACGCGGTACGTCGGCGCCAGCGACCGTTCCAGCAGGAAGGCGATCCGGTCCAGGGCCTCGACGGGGTCCATCGGCACCTCCTCGGCCTCGTCGGCCTCCTCGTCAGGCCTCCAGGGTTCCCCAGCCGCCCCCGCCCCGCACCACGGGCCGGCCGGTTTGCCCCCTGCCCGCCCGGGTACTGCCGACATCCCCAGGACCGCCCGGCAGAGCCGACGGCGGCAGGGCGCCGACGACCCCGAGGAGGCCGCGATGTCCGTCCCCACCGCCCAGCACCCCAGGACCGCCGTGATCACCGGCGCCGACTCCGGCATCGGCCGGGGCACCGCCGTACGGCTGGCCCGGGCGGGCCTGGACGTCGGCATCACCTGGCACGGCGACCTGCAGGGGGCCGAGGAGACCGCGGAGGAGGTCCGTGCCCACGGGCAGCGGGCCGAGGTGGCGCACATGGACCTCACCCGGCTGCCCGAGGCCGCCGACGTCATCGACGAGCTGGCGGACCGGCTGGGCCGGGTCGACGTGCTGGTCAACAACGCCGGTACGGGCACCGCCACCCCGTTCCTCGACCTGAAGCTCTCCGACGTCCGCGAGGTGCTGGACATCGACCTGGTCGGCCCCTTCCTGTGCGGCCAGCGGGCGGCCCGGCACATGATCCGGCAGGGCGACGGCGGGCGCATCGTCAACGTCACCTCGGTCCACGAGCACCAGCCGCGGGTAGGTGCCGCCCCGTACTGCGCGGCCAAGGGCGGCCTCGGCCTGCTCACCCAGGTCATGGCGCTGGAACTGGCCGAGCACAACATCACCGTCAACTCCGTCGCGCCCGGGGAGATCGCCACCCCGATGACCGGCCAGGAGGACACCGACGTCACCGGCGAACGCCGCCCCGGCGTCCCGCTGGGCCGGCCCGGGGACGCCCGCGAGGTCGCCGCCGTCATCGCGTTCCTCTGCGGTCCGGACTCCTCCTACGTCACCGGCGCCTCGTGGGCCGTCGACGGCGGCATGCTCCGCATGGGCCCGCAAGCCGGATCCCATCTGACCGGCGACGACTGGCGGCGGCCCTGACCGTGCGGCTGCGGACCAGTTCATGGGAGCAGCCCGGGTTCACCCGGGTCCGGCACGGCCGGGGCTTCCGCTACCTCGACACCCGGGGCGAACCGCTCACCGACCCCCGGCACCTGGCCCGCGTCCGAGCCCTGACCGTCCCGCCCGCCTGGCGGGACGTGTGGATCTGCCCCTGGGCCAACGGTCACCTCCAGGCCGTCGGCACGGACGACGCCGGACGCCGCCAGTACCTGTACCACGAGGAGTTCCGCGCCCAGCAGGACCAGGCCAAGCACGAACACGTGCGCCGGGTCGCCGCGACCCTGCCCGAGCTGCGCGCCCGGGTCAGGGCCGACCTGTCCGGCCGGGGCCTGACCCGGGCCCGGGTCACCGCCTGCGCCGTCCGGCTGCTCGACCTCGGCTTCTTCCGCATCGGCAGCGACCGGCACACCCGCCGGAACGAGACCTACGGGCTGACCACCATGCTGCGTGAGCATGTGCGCTGCGGCCGCGGCGAGATCGCCTTCAGCTATCCCGCCAAGGGCGGCATCGAGCTGGTGCGGTCACTGGCCGACGAACAGGCGCACGCGGTGGTCCACGCACTGCTGCGCCGCCCCCGGCGCGGCGGCGAGCGGCTGCTGGCCTTCTGGGAGGGGCGCGCCTGGCACGACCTGCGCGGCGACGACCTCAACGAGGCGCTGCGCAGGCTGTCCGGGACGGAGATCACCGCCAAGGACTTCCGCACCTGGCACGCCACCGTGCTGGCCGCCGTGGCGCTCGCGGTCACCGCCGAGGCCGGCCGGGCCACCCCGGCGTCGCGCCGCCGCCAGGTGGCACGGGCCGTGCGCGAGGTCAGCCACTACCTGGGCAACACGCCCGCGGTGTGCCGGGCCTCCTACATCGACCCCCGGGTCTTCGAGCAGTTCGAGCAGGGCCGCACGATCGCCCCCACGCTCAGCAGGCTCGGCGAGCACGGTGCCTTCGGGCGGCCCGCGACCCAGGGCGCCGTCGAGGCGGCGGTCCTCGACCTGCTCACCGGGTGAGGGCCTGGTGTCCGGATGCCGATGGCCGGAACCGTCCTACCCTGTATGGCATGACCGAAGTCGCGAGTCCCCATATATCCCACCCGCGGATCATGGTGCTCGGGGTGCAGCCGGGCCAGCCGCCCTTCCGCATCGTGGAGATCGACGGAGAGGTCGTCGGTGAGGCCCGGACCGTCACCGACGTCCTGGAGACCGCCGCCGCCTTCGGCATCACCGTGCACGATCTGGACGATCCGGATGTGGTGCGCTGGGTGGGCGGCGACAAGTTCACCTGGAGGCCGAGGTAGCCCCGGCGGTCAGCCGACCGTCCATTTCTGGTTGGCGCCGCCGGTGCACGTCCAGATCTGCAGCCGGGTGCCGTTCGCCGGGTTGTTGCCGGTGACGTCGAGGCACTTGTCCGCCTGCGGGTTGACGATGTCGCGTGCCGCGGTGACGACCCACCGCTGGGCCGCGGTGCCGTTGCAGTCCCACAGCTGGACGGGCGTGCCGTCGGCGGTGCCGCCCGAGGCGACGTCCAGGCACTTGCCGAGCGCCCGGAGCGTCCCGTCCGCGCCGGCCGTCCACCGCTGGGCGGCGGTGCCGTTGCAGTCGTAGAGCTGGACGGGTGTGCCGTTGGCGGGGTTGGCGCCGGCGACGTCCACGCACTTGCCGGCCAGCCCGCGCACGGCCGCTCCGGCCGGGGCGTCGCTCGTCGTCACCGACACGTGGTCGACGAGCAGGGTCTGCGGGAAGACGGTGGAGCCGTCGGGGTCGCCGGGCCAGTAGCCGCCCACCGCCAGGTTCAGGATGAGGAAGAACGGCTTGTTGAACACCCACTGCCGGCCGCCGAGGTCGGCCGGGGTGCGCCGCTGGTAGACCTGGCCGTCGACGGACCAGGTGATCGAGTCGGGCGCCCAGTCCACGGCGAAGGTGTGGAAGGCGTCGGCGAAGGCCTGGCCGTTCGGCAGGGTGTAGCCGGCGCCTATGCCGCCGGAGCCGGAGTACCCGGGGCCGTGGATCGTGCCGTGCACGGTGGAGGGCTCGAAGCCCACGTTCTCCATGACGTCGATCTCGCCGGAGTTCGGCCAGCCGACCTGGCCGAGGTCGGTGCCGAGCATCCAGAACGCGGGCCACATGCCCTGCCCGCGCGGGATCTTCATCCGCGCCTCGACGTGCCCGTACTGGGCGCTGAACCGCCCGGCGGTGTTCAGCCGCGCCGAGGTGTACTGGCAGCTGCCGTACCAGCACTGGTAACCCGCCGGGTTCTCCCGGCGGGCGGTGATCACCAGGTGTCCCTGGCCGTCCAGGGCGGCGTTGCGGGTGCCGGCCGTGTAGTACTGCCGCTCGTGGTTGTTGACGTTGTCGCCGGTCTCGGTCTGCCACTTGGAGCCGTCGACCGCGGCGCCGGCGGGCCCGTCGAAGGTGTCGAGGAACGTCACCGCCTGGGCGTCGGCCGCGGCGGCCGGCACGGCCGGGGCGGCGGCCGGCTCGGCCCGGGCGGGGGTGACGGCGGCGGACGCGACCAGGAGGGCGGACAGCGAGCCCAGCAGGCATCTGCGCAGCAGACGTGGCGTGGCCATGGGGATCCCTTCGAGGTGGGGGGTAAGGGTGTCCCCTTGATTTAAGGGATGAGCTAAGCCTCCGTCAACACATTGGTACGGACCGCGGGCCGCCGCTCGTGCCGCCGGGCGGCCTCAGCGGCGCGCGTGCACGGCCCGCCCGAGCCGCCGGCCCAGCAGCAGGTAACCCGCCAGCGCCCCCGTCGTGTTGAGGATGACGTCGTCGATGTCGAAGGCACGGCCCGTGACGACCGCGCCCTGGGCCAGCTCCACCAGCAGCATCACGAAGGCGGTGAGCAGCAGCACGCGGCCGATCCCGCGCGCCCTCGGCGCGAGCACCGGCACCAGGACGCCGAACGGCACGCCCAGCAGCAGATTGCCGCCCATCTGCTTGACCGCGTCCCGCGCCACCGGCTGTTCCACGTAGGCCCGCAGCGAGTTCCCGGGCCGCAGGTTGCTGTGGGTCAGCGACTCGGAGGCGGGGGAGGGCTCCAGGGTGAGGCGGGCCAGCACCACCGAGAAGGCCACCATCAGCACGAAGGCGCACACCATGGCCAGCGCCCGGCCGACGGCGCGCAGCAGCGGCCGGCGAGGGGAACCGGGCCGCGCCCGACTGGCCGGCTCCGCCGCACGGGCCCCTTCCGCCCCGCCGGCCGGCTCCGTCCCCCCGGCCGGTTCCGCCTTGCCGGCGGGCCGCGACCGCGACGGGACGAGGGAATTCAAGGAACGCGCGCCTGTCCAGGCCATTCGGTCCTCCGGTCGTCGACTTCCCTGGTGTGTGGGCCGGTTACCCCGGCCGGCGGGCCGCTACCGCGTGATCAGCCGCCGTAGGTGACGCGGATCTCCTCGAAACCGAGGGACCGCAGCAGGCCTTCGAGCATGTCCGTGGTGTTCTTCTCGGCCCGCGCGGTCAGCCCGCTCTCCCGCGCCGCCGCGCCGATGTGCCGCACCGCGAGTTGCTGCACGGCCTGTTCGCCGTTCGGATTGTCCGAGAACAGATCCCCGAGCCGGTCCAGCAGCCCGCGCTGCTTGGAGACGGCATAGGAGCGGTCGGGGTCGAGTGCCGGTTCGCCGAGCGCCGCGTGCGGCAGCCGGAGCGTGGCCGACGTACGGTCCTCGTCGACCGTCACGTCGCCCTCGCCGACCTTCCCGAGGTCCACGTACGCGTCGACGGTGCCCGCGCCCACGTACAGGGTGCGGGTGCCGCGCACGGCATCCGGCAGGAACCTGGTGTCCTTCTCCAGGTCCACCACCACCTGGAAGTTCCCGGACGCCGCCTCGTACCGGCTGATGTCCTGGATCGACCGCAGCAGCGCAGGGCCGGACCGGTCGCGGGTCTCGGTGCCGAACACGTCCTTCAGGCCCGGCAGTCCCGCCAGCCGCAGCCCGGCCAGCAGCACCACGAGCACCAGCACGACGGCGGCCGCGGCCTTCACCCAGCCCGGTGTCCGCTCGAGGGACGTCGTCATGGCGACGGTCTCCTTCCTCCCACGGTCTCCGGATGCCCGTCATCACGCGCCGCAGACAGGCGAGTTGACGGATCTACGCCCTTCGGCGGAGCGCGCGGGCGGCCGGGGCACCGTCACCGGGCGGGGGTCCCCGGCCGGCGGAGCGCGTCGTCGAGGGTCGGCAGCGGGGGCAGTAACCGTGCCAGGCCCACCACGCGCAGCACCCGCAGCGTCGGCGGATGGACGCAGACGAGCGACAGGTGCCCGTCGCGGGCGAGCACCCGGCTGCGCGCGCGGTACAGCAGCCGCAGCCCGGAGGCGTCGAAGAACTCCACCGGGCTGAGGTCGATGACGATCCGCGGGGCGGGCGGTGCCGTGGCCGCGTCCAGGTACGGGACGATCTCCTCGGCCGCGGCGATGTCGATCTCCCCGAGGAACTCCAGGACCGTGTGGCCCCGGTCCTGGCGCACGCGCAGGTGCCGGGAGAGCGGGGCGCGCTCCTGCCGCACGACGACATCGCCTCCAACCAGCCCGAGTCGGCGCACAACTGCGCGCCCCGTCTTGCAAGTTACCCTTGCGGACCGAATTTCAGCATGTTCGATTGACATATGTCTGTGAATTGCGGCCGAGTTCTTTCGTGTCGTGAACAAAGGGTGCGGCCCGGCCCGGTCGCGGACGGCGCGTCAGTCCATCAGCAGCACCAGCTTCCCGGTCGTCCGGCCCGTTTCGGCCCGCCGGTGCGCCTCGGCCGCCTCGGTGAAGGGGAACGTCCCCGCGATCGCCGGACGCAGTGTGCCCGACTCGGCCAGCTCGGCGACCGCGCGCAGGACCGCCCGGTCGGCGTCCACCAGCATCCAGGTCACCCGCACCCCCAGCCGGTCCGCCTCCCGGTACACCGCGGGCGACTCGATCGGCAGGATAGACACCACGATCCCGCCCGGGCGCAGCACCCGCAGCGAGCGTTCCGTGCAGTCCTCGCCCAGGGTGTCCAGCACCACGTCGACGTCCTTCACCGCCTCGGTGAAGTCGGTCTCCCGGTAGTCGATCACCTCGTCCGCGCCCAGGCCGCGCAGGAACGCGTGCTTGGCCGTGCTCGCCGTGCCGATGACATGGGCCCCGTACGCCTTGGCGAGCTGTACGGCCACGTGTCCCACCCCGCCGGCCGCCGCGTGGACCAGCACCCGCTGCCCGGAGCGCAGTCCGGCCGTCTCCACCAGCGCCTGCCAGGCGGTGAGGGACACCATCGGCAGCGCGGCGGCCTCGGCGTGGGACAGTCCGGCGGGCCTGGGCACCAGCAGGCGGGCCGGTGCGACGGCGTACTCGGCGTAGCCGCCGTTGCCGTACGGGAAGGGCAGCATGCCGAAGACCTCGTCACCCGGAACCAGGGCGGACACCCCGAATCCGGTCTCCTCGACCGTGCCGGACACGTCCCAGCCGAGGACGAAGGGCGGCGCGCCCAGGAGCATGCCGGCGGCACGGTGCTTCAGGTCGATCGGGTTGACACCGGCGGCCCGCACCCGGATCAGCACCTGGTTCGCGCGCGGTGTGGGCCGCTCCACTTCCGTCGCGTGCAGCACCTCGGGACCGCCGAGGACCTCCTGGCGGATCGCTCGCATCGTGGTCGCAGTCATGGCGCTCAGTGTGCCGGGCGCGGCCCGTCCGGCCCACGGTACGGCCGCCCTCCGTCGGGACACTGCCAAGTGCGGGCGGCGTGGACCTCCGGCGCCCGTGACACCGGCCACCGCCGCGGCACCGCGCGCTGTGGGTCGCCGGCGGCGGCCCGTCCAGGATCTCCCTCCGCACCCCCGATGCGACCGGATCCTGGCCGCGGGTGGTCGGCGCAACGAGCCGCCGCTGACCGCGAGAGCGCGTGATCCGACAGCAACTGCGCAGGTGGGCAAGGGGACTTGTCGACTCGGGCAGGACGGGCGCACGGATGGCGGAGAGTGACGGAATCCTCACCTCCGTGGCCCGGGCGAGGTTGATCCATTCGGGTCCGGACCGGATAAGCTCCGGACCGGTGCTGCGAGTTGACACGATCGTGACGGGTCGGCTCACGGTGCGTACTCCTGAGTGCGGTCCCCATGCACACCCCCCCGTTCGATTGTGTTGCTTCGAAGGATGCAGATGGAACTCGCCACTCCGCCGCCGGCGGCGCGGCCCCCTGTCGCCTGGTACAGCTGGTGGCTGATGCCGCTGGCCTTAGGAGGCGGGACGGTCGCCGCCACGTTCATGAGCTCCGAGCGAATAACCGCCGCCGTCGCCGGAGCCGCGGCGACGGCGGCCGGGTCGGTCTGCGTGCGGCTGCTGCTGCGCACCCAGACCCGACTGCGCCGGGCCGAGAGCGGGTTCCGCGCCGCCCAGGCCGAGCACTCCCAGCAGTGGCAGCAGCACGTGGCCGGACTGGAGAGCCGGCACGCCGCCGAGCGCTCCGCCCACGAGGCCCGGCTGGCCGAGCAGTCCCAGGCCTACGAGGCCCGGCTGGCCGAGCAGGCGGAGGGTTACGAGGCGCGGCTCGCCGAGCAGGCCGAGGGTTACGAGGCGCGGCTCGCCGAGCAGGCCGACGGCTACGAGGCCCGGCTCGCCGGACAGGCCGAGAGCCACGAGGCGTGGCTGGCCGAGCAGACCGGCCGCTGGCAGGAACAGCTCGCACACCAGCGGGAGGCCGTCGCCCGCCTCGCGGACGAGCAGCTGCCCGAGGCGCTGCGGCGGCTGCGCGCCGGTGACGCCATCGACGACCTGCTGCCCGCGGTGAACCAGTGCGCCAAGGTCGCACCCGAACTCCAGGCCGACCTCCGCAAGGTCCTGCGCACCGCGCTGATCGGCGTCGAGGAGGAGTTCAACCGCTCCACCTCCGCCGAGCAGGCCGTGGTCGGCATCGGCAACCGCATCCACGTCCTCACCAGCAAGCTGCGCGGCCGGCTGCACGAGATGCAGGGCGAGCACGGCCGCCTCCCGGCCGTCGCACGCGGCCTGATGGAGCTGGACCAGGCGATCGGCCCCGCCGACTGTCTCGCCGCCAGCATCGGCGTGCTCGGCGGCTCGGACCGACCGGGACGGCAGTGGCAGGAACCGCAGCGGCTGCTCAGCGTCGTCCGCGGCGGCATCGGCCGGATCAAGGAGTTCCACCGCGTCGACGTACGCCACCTGCCCGAACTCGGCGTCGACGGCGGCCTGGTGGACCACCTCACCCTGATCTTCGCCCACCTCCTGGACAACGCCACCCGTTACTCGCCGCCCACCGAGCCGGTCGTCGTCTCCGGCAAGGAGGTGCCGAACGGCGTCGGCGTCGAGATCCAGGACTCCGGCAAGGGCCTGAACGAGGAGAAGAAGCGCGAGGCCGAGGACGCCCTCGCCGGCGTCGCGGCCGGACCGGGCCTCGGCGGCATCTCGGAGGACGCCAGCATCGGCCTCCGGGTCGTCGGCACCCTCGCCCGCCGCTACGGCATCCGGGTCACCTTCGCCGACTCGCCCTGGCTCGGCACGTCGGTGGTGGTCGTGGTCCCGCACAAGTACTTCAGCCCGCTGCCGGCGGCCACGCCCGCCGCCCCCGTCGCGGCGGCCGCCCCCGCCGCCGCGCCCGCCGGGGTCCCCGTCGCGGCCCCGGCGGACGGCGCCGGCGACACCACCCCCGGCGGACTGCCCCGGCGCCGCAGCAGACGCGGCGAACCGGCCCGGCACCAGCCGGCCGGACGCCCCGGGCCCGTCGGCGACGGCACCGTCCTCGCCGTCCCGCCGGACGCCTCCTTCGCCGGCCTGGCCGCCTTCGCCACCGCCGGACGCCCGCCCGGCGAGGGCGACGGCCCGGCCGCCGACCGCGCACCCACCGCCGGACGCGAGTCCGCAGAGCACCGCACTGAAGAGAGCGACTAGTCCACATGACGCAACAGGGAACCGACGTGAGCTGGGCGCTCCGCGATCTGGTGGAGAGCATCCCGGAGATCCGCTTCGCCCTCGTGGCCTCCAGCGACGGCAAGGCCATCACCTCCTACGGCGCCGAAGACCCCGACGACGTCGACCGGTTCGCGGCCGTGGTGGCCGGCCTCCAGGCCCTCGCCCAGCCGGTCGCCGAGCAGTTCCCCAAGTACGCGGGGAACCTGCGCCTGGCGATGATCGAGGTCGACGGCGGGCACCTCTTCGTCGTCCGCGCGGGCATCGAGACGTATCTCGGCGTGCTCGCCCGCGAGGGCCTCGACCAGGGTCTGCTCGGCCACCAGATGAGGGACCTGGCCCGCAGGATGGGTGAACTCCTCGGCACCACCGCGCGCCTGGAGGAGCACTCTGGATGAGTGCTCCCCGCCGGCCGGCCGATCCGTCCGGTCTCGAGCGTTACTACGTCCTCACCAAGGGACGCAGCGGACCGGGCGGTTCGGCGTCGAGCCTCGACGTGGCGACCCTCATCGTCTCCCGCGCCGCCCCGGCGCCGGGCACGCAGCACGAGTACGCGGAGATCCTGCGGCGCTGCCGCGATCCCCTGTCGGTGGCCGAGCTCGGCGCCCACCTGGGGCTGCCCTTCAACATCCTCGCGGTGCTCCTCGCGGACCTGCTCCAGGCAGGCCACGTCGAGGCCCGTGATCCCATCCCGGCGCACGACGCCGGTCGCGGGCCCGACCTCGCGCTCCTGGAGGAGGTACTCAGTGGACTCGAAAGGCTTTGACCGGCCCGGCGCCCCGTCGTCCGGGGGCACCCGCTCGGTGAAGGTGATGATCGCCGGCGGGTTCGGCACCGGGAAGACCACCCTGGTCCGGTCGGTCAGCGACATCAAGCCGCTCACCACCGAGGAGACCCTGACCCAGGCCAGCGCCGGCGACGACCGCCTCGTCGGCGTCGCCGAGAAGACGGAGACCACCGTCAGCCTGGACTTCGGCAAGATCAGCCTCAACGACAGCCTGATGCTGTACCTGTTCGGCACCCCGGGGCAGGAGCGGTTCTGGTTCCTGTGGAACGGCCTGTTCAAGGGGGCGCTCGGGGCGGTGGTCCTGGTGGACACCCGCCGGCTCGCCTCCAGTTTCCGGGCGATCGAGGAGATGGAGCGGCAGAACGTGCCCTTCGTCGTCGCCCTGAACGTCTTCCCCGACTCCCGCGAGTTCCCCGTGGAGGAGATCAGGGACGCCCTCGACATCCCGCCGCACATCCCGGTCGTGGCCTGCGACGCCCGCGACCGGGCCTCCAGCCGTGACGTGCTGGTGGCCCTCGTACGCCATCTGAAGGAACGCTCGGCCGTCGCCCTGGAGTCCCGATGAACGACCAGACGCCGAGCGATCCCGCACCCCCGCGCGGCTGCCCCTTCGGACACGGCGGGGGCGACCTCACCCGGCTGTACGGGCCGGAGGCCGCGACCGACCCGGCCGGGATCTACGAACGGCTGCGCACGGAGCACGGCCCCGTCGCCCCGGTCCTGCTGGAGGGCGACATCCCCGCCTGGCTGGTGCTCGGCTACCGCGACAACCGCCGGGTGCTGGACACGCCGTGGCAGTTCAGCCGGGACGCCCGGATCTGGCGGGACTGGCGGGAGGGCCGGATCGCGGAGACCTCGCCGCTGGTGCCGATGCTGGGCTGGCGGCCCGACTGCGTCTCCCAGGACGGCGAACCGCACCGCAGGCTGCGCGGCGCCGTCACGGACGGCCTCCAGGCCGCGGCCGCGCGAGGTATCCGGCGGCACGTCACCCACTTCGCCAACAAGCAGATCGACGCGTTCGCCGGCACCGGCCGCGCCGACCTGGTGGCGGACTACGCGGAGTACCTGCCGATGCTCGTGCTGACCCGCATCCTCGGGCTGGCCGAGGGGGAGGGGCGGCTGCTGGTGGAGTCGTGCGCCCAGGTGCTCAAGGGCGGTGAGGAGGCGGTGGCGCACAACGAGCGGATCATGGAGAAGCTCGGCGAACTCGCCGAGCGCAAGCGGTCCGAGCCCGGCTCCGACTTCACCACCGCCCTGCTGGAGCACCCGGCCGCGCTGGACGCGGAGGAGGTGATCAGCCATCTGCGGCTGGTGCTGATCGCCGCGCACACCACGACCAGCAATCTGCTGGCGCGGGTGCTGCAGCTCGTGCTCACCGACGTCGAGCGGCTCTCCGGCCTGATCGGCGGCCGGCTGAACATCTCCGCGGTGGTGGAGGAGGTCATGTGGAACACGCCTCCGCTCGCGGTCATGCCGGGGCGGTTCGCGACGGCGGACCTGGAGCTGGGCGGCCACCGCATCGCCGAGGGCGACCTGCTGGTGCTGGGCCTCGCGGCCGGCAACCTGGACCCGGAGATCAGGCCGGACGCCGGGGTCTCGGTGCAGGGCAACCAGTCGCATCTGGCGTTCAGCTCCGGTCCGCACGAGTGCCCGGGGCAGAACATCGGCCAGGCCATCATCGAGACCGGGGTCGATGTGCTGCTGCACCGGCTGCCGGGGCTGCGGCTGGCGGTTCCGGCGGAGGAGCTGACGGCCACGGCCTCCACCTGGGAGTCCCGGCTGGACAGCCTGCCGGTCGAGTTCGCCGGGTAGCGGGCGCGACCGTTCCGGGACCGTCCGCGCGAAGTGGCCGTGCGCGGGGTGTGCCCACCGGGCACACCCCGCGGGCCGGTCAGACGGTCAGCAGATCGTCCACCGAGCCGCGCCCGGCCAGCTCGGCCGTGGCCACCGGGCCCTCCTTGGCCGCGGCGTACCGGCCGGTGGTCAGCGCCCACTCGTAGTTGCCGTTGATCCAGTGCTGGATGGCCTCCACGCCCATTCGCACCCGCGCGCGCTCCTGCGCGTCGAGCCCGAGCTCGTCGCACATCCGCGGGACACGGGCCTCCAGTTCCAGGTACTCGGCCAGGCACTCGCCGGTCAGGCGGTACGCCTCGGCGGCGGCCGTCTCCCAGGAGCAGCCGCGCTCCCGGTGCAGGACGGCTATCAGGTTGTGGCCGTCGCCGCGGCGCCGCTCGCGCTCGAAGGAGTGGATGTCGTTCATGAACCCGATGGTGTCGGCGGCCAGGTCCCGCATCCTCTCCATCAGCGGATGGGCCATCGCCTGCGGCGGCACCTCGAAGCGGCGGCTGCGCTCACCGGCGTCGATGCTGTGGTGGATGCCGACCGTACGGCGCCGGAACGCCGCGTACGCCGGCAGGTCCAGGCTTCCCGCGCGGCCCTGCGCGGCCAGATCGACCTCCTCGCAGTGGGCGACGAGGAACCGGCCCCAGGACGCGGCGAACCGCGACTGCCATGTCAAGGACATGCCATCCGAGAGGCTTTCCCAGACCTGCGCCCACGCCACGGTGATCGGGCAGACCACCCGCGGCCGGCTGCCCGCCGGACGCAGCGGGGTCACGATCAGCTCCCGCGCCACCTCGGCCACCCGGTCCGCCCGGTCCAGCCGGCCGGCGTCGAACTGGTCGTCGAACAGGAAGGCCAGGGAGAACCAGTTCATCAGCACGACCAGGTCCTCGGCCGAGGCGTACGGATAGGTGCGGGCCGCGGCCTGCGCGAGGTCCCACGACCGGTACTCCTCGAACCCGGCCCGGCTGCGCACCAGCCCCATCTCCCGCACCCAGCGCAGATGGCGCTCGCGGGCGTACTCCAGATGCGGGCTGACCGGAGTGTCGAAGGGGAGGTCGAACCGGACGTCCTGAGGCATGCGCTTCCTTTCGGGACACGAACCGCAGAGTCCCCCAACCCCTGCGAGCGGACGGCCACGAGACCGCCCGCACACTCGAACAGAACCTCCCGGATCGAAAGTTGAACCGAGAAGCGGTACGAGGCTGCCCCAGGCCGAAATGATCTACACCGGGCCCGTTGGTGATCTCCGTTACTGCCCGGGCCCGTCGAGCGCGCTACCCTCCCCGACTGAATCCGCCCCGCCGGGATATCCGCACAGGAAGGCGCGGGGCGGCCCGCTCCGCACCGAGAACCCCTGCGGAGGACACATGCCACTGGTCAAGGCGGGCGTCGTGGTGCTCGACTGCGCCGAACCCGAGCGGCTCGCCGCGTTCTACACGGAACTGCTGGAGGCGGAGGAGACCGAGGCCACCGCCAACCGGATCGAGATCCGGAGCCCCGACGGCACCCGGCTCGCGTTCCGCCGCGACATGAACGCCACCCCGCCGAGCTGGCCCCGGCCGGAGAACTCCCTCCAGGCACACCTGGAGTTCGTGGTCGACGACCTCGACGCGGCGGAACGCCGGGTCGTCAGCCTCGGCGGCCGGCCCGTCGAGGCCAAGAACCCCCCGGGCCCCTCGGAGTCCCGGGGCTGCACCGATCCGGCGGGACACTCGTTCACCCTGCGCCGCTCCACCCCGTCGGCGCCCAAGCAGGGCTGAACCCGGGCCCGAGGGCCCGGGTCCACGCGTGCGCGACGCCCCGTCAGTCCCGGCCGCCCGGGGAGGTCGCGGGCCACACACCCGTCTTGCGGGCGATGGCCTTCGCCCCGGCGCGGTCGACCGCGCTGCGCACCGTCGCGAAGATGGCGCCCTGGACCGCGGCGGCGAGCAGGACCTCGCCCCAGCCGCGGTCCGGGTCCAGCGCGTCGGGCGCGTCCTCCTCGTCCCGGATCGCCATCCACACCTTGCGGAAGGCGAGGCCGGCCAGGGCACCGCCCGACCAGCCCAGCAGCCAGCCGACGGGCTGGTAGGCGCCGGGCAGTTTCCGCTTCTTGCTCTTGGCCACGTGGGTCTCCTCGCTCTCGTGATCAGGGCCGGCCGGCGGCCGGCACCTCCTCGCCGGGCCGCACCGGCCCCGGCGGTGTGCCGTCCCCGAACGGACGGCCGCCCAGCTCCTCGCGGTGATGGGCCGTCAGCCAGCCCGACAGGTCCGGCCCGAGCGGCACGATCCCGGTCGGGTTGATCCCGGTGTGCACCTGGTAGTAGTGCCGCTTGATGTGGTCGAAGTCGACCGTGTCCCCGAAACCGGGCGTCTGGAACAGGTCCCGGGCGTACGCCCACAGCACCGGGAACTCGGTCAGCTTCCGGCGGTTGCACTTGAAGTGTCCGTGGTAGACGGCGTCGAACCGCACCAGCGTGGTGAACAGCCGGATGTCGGCCTCGGTGATCGAGTCACCGACGAGGTACCGCCGCCGGGCCAGCCGCTCGCTCAGCGCCTCAAGCCGGCGGAAGACGTCCGAACAGGCGGCCTCGTACTCCGCCTGCTCCGTGGCGAAGCCCGCCCGGTACACCCCGTTGTTGACGTCCTCGTAGACCTCCGCCATCACCTCGTCGATCTCGTCCCGCAGCCGCTCCGGGTACAGCTCAGGAGCTCCTTCCCGGTGCAGCGCCGTCCACTCGGTGGCGAAGTCCAGGGTGATCCGCTGGTAGTCGTTGGTGACCAGCTTCCCGGTCGGGACGTCGACGACGGCCGGGACACTGACCCCGCCCGGGTAGCCCGTCTCCCGCCGGTCGTAGGCCTCGCCGAGGAAGCGGATGCCGAGCACCGGGTCACGGCCGTCCGGGTCGAGGGTGAACCGCCAGCTCCGGTCGTCCTGGACGGGGTCCGCGATCGCCAGCGACAGGGAGGCGTCCAGACCCAGCAGCCGGCGCGAGATCACCGCCCGGCTCGCCCACGGGCAGGCACGGCTGACCACCAGCCGGTAACGGCCCGCCGCCACCGGCCAGCCGTCCCGGCCGTCCGCGGTGATCCGGTCCGTGAAATGGCTCTTCGACCGCCGGAACGCCCTGCGGCCGTAGGCGCTGTTCCCCTCGCCCGCGGCACTCATCGCCGGCTCCTTCCCGCCCGTGGGCCTGTTGACGAGTTCCCGGGTTCCCCCGATCCGGCCGTCCGCACGGTGTGATCCGCGCCGCCCGGGGCATCCGGCGGGGGTGAGCGGGACATCCTCGAACGCAGACGGGAAGCAGCGGACCGCACCGGACCACGGCCACGGCGGGCCGCAAGGGGAAGGGCACCGGGCCACCGGCCGCACGGCGCGGCCGGCCGGGGGCGGAGCGGGGCGGCGTCAGGCGGACGCCGCGGACCGCAGGACCCGCGTCACCGTGCTGGTGGCGCTCGCGGCCAACCTGGTGATCGCGGTCGCCAAGACCGTCGGCGGCCTGCTGGCGGGCTCACCGGCCCTGCTCTCCGAGGCCGCGCACTCGGTCGCCGACAGCCTCAACGAGGTCTTCCTCCTCGCCGCGCTGCGCCGCAGCCGCCGCCCCGCCGACCGGCGCCATCCCTTCGGCTACGGCAAGGAGCGGTTCTTCTGGTCGCTGCTCGCGGCCGTGGGGATCTTCGTCATGGGCGGCTGCTTCTCCTTCTACCAAGGAGTCGAAGCACTCACCCGCGACACCGGGGAGAGCTTCGGCGGCTACGTCGCCGGCCTGGTCGTCCTCGGTGTCGCGCTGCTCGCCGAAGGGGCCTCCCTGCTGCGGGCCCTGCACCAGCTGCGCCGCCACGGCGTCGCCGAGGGCTTGCGCGACCCGGCGCTGCGCACGGTCGTCGCCGAGGACGGCACGGCGGTCCTCGGTGTGCTCCTCGCCTTCGCCGGCATGGCGCTGCACATGGCCACCGGTGACGTGGTGTGGGAGGCGTCCGCGTCGCTCGCCATCGGCACCCTGCTGGTCTACGTGGCCTACCGGCTGGGCCGGGAGGCCCGTGACCAGCTGATCGGGGAGGCCGCCGACCCGGAGGCCAGCGGCCGGATCCGCGCGCTGCTGCGGGCGCAGCCGGAGATCGACAGCGTGGAGGCGCTGTTCACCATGAAGACGGGCATCGACTCGCTGCTGGTCGCCGCGCGAGTGGACCTGGTGCCCGGCCTGGACAGCGAGCGGGTGGAGGAGGTGGCCGTCCGCATCAAGCGGTCGATAGCCCACACCGTCCCCGAGGCCGGCCAGATCTTCCTCGACGTGACCGACCGGCGCGCGCGGGAGGCAGCCGAAAGCCCCGCCGCGACGGGGGAGCGCGGCGGGGCCTGACAGGCAGGTTCCCGGCCCGCGGCGCTTCATGCGCCCGGGCCGGAGAGACTTCCGCAAGCCTCGGCTCCGCGGCGGGCCGGGCTCATCGGTCGCGGGCCCGCCGCTCGTCGGCGGGCCCGGACCCCTCAGTCGCGCGGGACCACGGGGTCGACCGGATCCAGTACGAACACCGGGATCTCGCGGTCGGTCCGCTCCTGGTACTCGGCGTACGGCGGGTACGCCGCCACCGCCCGCTCCCACCACTCGGCCTTCTCCGCACCGGTGACCTCACGGGCCTTCATGTCCCGCTTCACCGGGCCGTCCTGGAGTTCCACCAGGGGCTCCGCCTTCACGTTGTGGTACCAGACGGGGTGCCGCGGGGCGCCGCCCAGGGAGGCGACGACGGCGTAGCGGCCCTCGTGCTCCACGCGCATCAGCGGGGTCTTGCGGAGCTTGCCGGTGCGCGCGCCCCGGGTGGTCAGCAGCACCACGGGCAGTCCGGTGTCCCGCAGGGTCGTGCCCCGGGTGCCGCCGGAGCTCTCGTACAGCTCCACCTGCTCGCGCACCCACCCGGTCGGGCCGGGTTCGTACTCGCCTTCCAGCGGCATGTCGTCCGTCCTCTCGTCGAGCCGGTCCGTACCCCACTGAAACACGGGCACCGGCGCCTTTCATCCCGGCCCCGCTCCCGTCAGGCGGCGGTGTCCAGGAGCAGCCGGGCCGCCTCCCGCGCCTCGGCGGCCGGCGCGGTGGTCCGGGCGATGCCCGCGGTGACCATGGCGCCCTCGGCCAGCAGGAACAGCGGCCCGGTCAGGGCGGGGGGCGCTCCCGCGTCCACGACCAGACCGGCGAGCTGGTCCCGGAACGCCTCCTTGTGCGCCCGTACGCGCTCCGCCACTCCAGGGGCGGTGGCCCCGAGTTCGCCGTAGGCGTTGATCCAGGCGCAGCCCCGGAAGCCGGGCTCGGCGAACCACTCCTCCAGCCAGTCGAACACCGCGAGCAGGCGCCGCCGCGGGTCGGCGTGGCGCGCGACGTGGGCGGCGAGCCGTCCGCGCCAGCGCTCGTCCCGCCGGTCCAGATACGCCTCGACGAGCCGGTCCTTGGCGGGGAACAGCTGGTACAGCCGCTTGAGCGAGAGTCCCGACGCGGAGCGGACGGCGTCCATGCCGACCGCCTGCACGCCCCGTGCGTAGAAGAGGGTCTCCGCCGCGTCCAGCGCCCGCTCGCGGGCCTCCGCGCTGTCCATGAACCGCCTCTCCCTGCCCTCTCCTTGACGCGAGAACGAACGTTCTCCTACCGTAGCAGCCCAGATGGAGAACGACCGTTCTCCCGTCGTGCCGGAGGGAGCCGACCATGACCGCCCGCCCGCCCCTGCCCCCCTTCACCCGCGAGAGCGCCGCCCGGAAGGTGCAGGCCGCCGAGGACGCCTGGAACACCCGCGACCCCCATCGGGTCGCCCTCGCCTACTCCGAGGACTCGGTGTGGCGCAACCGCGACACCTTCCTCACGGGCCGCGCCGAGATCATCGGCTTCCTGACCGCGAAGTGGGCCCGCGAGGAGGAGTACGCCCTGCGCAAGGACCTGTGGGCCTTCGACGGCAACCGCATCGCGGTCCGCTTCCAGTACGAGTCACGCGACGCCGGCGGCCGGTGGTGGCGGTCGTACGGCAACGAACTGTGGGAGTTCGACGGACGCGGGCTCATGACCCGGCGCGAGGCCAGCATCGACGACGTGCGCATCGAGGAGCGGGAGCGGCGCATCCACGGCCCGCGCCCGGAGGCCGAACGCGGCCGGACCATCCCGCTCCGGTAGGGCCGGGCCGTCCTCCCGCGGCGCCTCGGCCTCGTCGCGCCCCGGAACTCGTACGCTCCCTGACGAGTCCCTCGACGGCAGGAGCAGCAACGATGCAGTATGTGAAGCTCGGTTCGACAGGTCTGGACGTCTCCCGGGTCTGCCTGGGCTGCATGACGTACGGCCTTCCCGACCGCGGCGTGCACGAGTGGACGCTCGACGAGGAGGCCTCCCGGCCGCTCCTCCGGCAGGCCGTGGAAGCCGGTATCACCTTCTTCGACACCGCGAACGTGTACTCCGACGGCACCAGCGAGGAGATCGTCGGCCGGGCGCTGCGCGACTTCGCCCGCCGCGACGAGATCGTGCTGGCCACGAAGGTGCACGGCCGGATGCGGCCCGGCCCGAACGGCGCGGGCCTGTCCCGCAAGGCCATCATGACCGAGATCGACCACAGCCTGCGCCGCCTCGGCACCGACTACGTGGACCTCTACCAGATCCACCGCTTCGACCCCCACACCCCGGTCGAGGAGACGATGGAGGCCCTGCACGACCTGGTGAAGGCGGGCAAGGTCCGCTACCTCGGAGCGAGTTCGATGTACGCCTGGCAGTTCTCCAAGATGCAGTACACCGCCGAGCGGCACGGCTGGACGACATTCGTGTCCATGCAGAACCACTACAACCTCCTGTACCGCGAGGAGGAGCGCGAGATGCTGCCGCTCTGCGCGGACCAGGGCGTCGGCGTACTGCCGTGGAGCCCACTCGCCCGCGGCCGGCTCACCCGCGACTGGGGCACCGTCACCGACCGCAGCTCCCGCGACGACTTCGGCAGCACCCTCTACCAGGAGGGCGACCACGCCATCGTCGACGCCGTCACCCGGATCGCCGCCGACCGCGGCGTCCCGCGCGCCCGGGTGGCCCTCGCCTGGCTGCTGCACCAGGACACCGTGGCCGCCCCGGTCGTCGGCGCCGCCAGACCGCACCACATCGAGGACGCGGTGGCCGCGGTCGGACTGGAGCTGACCGGCCAGGAGATCGAGGAGCTGGAGCGCCCCTACACCCCGCACCCGGTCGCCGGGCACTGACGCGCCCCGGGAGGCGCCTCGGGCACCGGTGGACGTCAGGTGCCGGATCCCGGCCGCAGCGCCGTCAGGGTCACCACCGACTCGTTGCCGGCCACCGGCACCCCGCCCGCCGTCCACGGCACCCGCAGCGGCCGCCGCTCGTCCGGCGGCGTGACCAGGAGCGCCGCGGGCACGGCCGTGCGCGCCCCGCTGATCTCGGGCCTGGCGTACGACAACCCGGCCCACGCGCTGCCGCCCGGCGCCAGCACGACCCGCGCGGGCGACTCGGGCCCGCGCCGCGGGTCGGGTCCGAGCTGCCGTCCGGAGTCGTCCACGAAGGCGGCGCCCGGGTAGCCCTGGACGGTGCAGGTGCGGGCGGAGACATTGGTCAGGACGACCGGGTGGTTCACCTGGCCGGCCCCCGGGTCCTCGCGGCCCACGGACGCACGCAGCTCGGCGGTGCGGCAGCGGGCGCCGCGGGGGGAGGGGGACGGCGCGCCGGACGTCGCGGTGGCGGAGGAGGGCGCCCCGGCCGGGGGCGCCGAGACGGCGACGGAGGTCGTTGCCGCGGGCGGCACCGACACCACCGAGGTCCGCGCGGCGGACGGCGGCGGCACCGCGGACGCCGCCGGGTCCGCCGCGGAACCGGGGTCGCACGCGGTCAGCAGCCCCCACGCGGACAGCGCGGCGGCGAGCGCCGCCCGGCACGAGGGCGGACGCCGTGACGGAGGCGAGGGCGGACGTGAGGGCGAGGGCGAGGGTGCGGACGGACCATCCATGGGAACGAGGTGCCCCGTACCCGGGCCGGAATGCCTACTCCTCCTCGAACAGGGCCAGTTCGGCCCAGATCGTCTTGCCCTCGGGGGTGTGCCGGCTGCCCCAGCGCTGGGTGAGCTGCGCGACCAGCAGCAGCCCCCGGCCGCCCTCGTCCCAGGTCTTGGCGCGGCGCAGGTGCGGGGCGGTGTGGCTGGTGTCGGAGACCTCGCAGATCAGCGTGTCCGCGTCGTGGATCAGCCGGAGCCGGATCGGGTGCGCGCCGTACCGGATGGCGTTGGTGACCAGCTCGCTCACCACCAGCTCGGTGGTGAAGGACGCCTCGGTCAGCCCCCAGGTGCTGAGCTGTTCGAGCACCTGCTTGCGGATCGGCGCGACCAGAGCCGGATCGGCGGGGATGTCCCAGGTGGCGACCTGGGAGGCGGGCAGCCCGTGGGTACGGGCGACCAGCAGCGCCACGTCGTCGCTGGAGCCGCCGGGCGGCAGCACGGAGTGCAGGATCCGGTCGCAGGTCTCGTCCAGGGAGCCGGGGTCCGCCGAGCCGGGAGCCTTCGCTGCGGCGCCCGCGGCCAGCGCGTCCAGCAGCCGCCGCCGCCCGGCCCCCTCGTCCCGCCCCGGGGTGTCGACCAGGCCGTTGGTGAAGAACGACAGCACGGTGCCCTCGTGCAGATACAGCTCGGTCGCCTCGAACGGCAGCCCGCCCAGGCCCAGCGGCGGACCGGCGGGCACGTCGAGCTCCCGGGGCGCTTCGCCGGGCGGCACCACGATCGGCGCGGGATGCCCGGCCCGGGCGAGGGTGCAGCGCCGCGACACCGGGTCGTAGACCGCGTACAGGCAGGTCGCCCCGACCTCACCCGGACTGCCCTCACCGCCGGACTCCTCCGACAGCCGGACCACCAGATCGTCCAGGTGGGTGAGGAGCTCGTCGGGCGCGAGGTCGATGTCGGCGAGGGTGCGCACCGCGGTGCGCAGCCGGCCCATGGTGGCCGACGCCGGGATGCCGTGCCCGACGACGTCCCCGACGACCATGGCGACCCGCATGCCGGACAGCGGGATCACGTCGAACCAGTCGCCGCCGACCCCGGCCCGGGCAGCGGGGAGATAGCGCGAGGACGCCTCGAGGGCGGCCGTCCTCGGCAGGGTGCGGGGCAGCAGACTGCGCTGCAGGGCGAGGGCGGTCTCGCGCTCGCGGGAGTACCGGCGGGCGTTGTCGACGCAGACCGCGGCGCGGGCCGTGATCTCCTCGGCCAGCAGGATGTCGTCCGCGGAGAAGGGCTCGGGCCGCCGGGAGCGGCTGAGCACGGCGACACCCAGGGTGGTGCCGCGGGCCCGGATGGGCACGGAGAGCGTGGAGTGGAATCCGTACTGCCGGTAGCGTTCGCGGCGGACCGCGTCCCGCTCCAGCCAGCGCTCCAGGGTGCCGTCGCCGAGGGACGCCACGATGGTCCGGCCCGCCAGCAGCGAGTCCGCCTGGGGGGACGCGGCGGGGTGCGCCTCCACGTCCCCGGGGCTGACCATCGCCTCCGGGCAGCCCGGATTCACCGACTGGTGCGCGACCCGGCGCAGCGACACCGGCGCGGAGATGCCGGCCGACGGCGGTGCGCCGGTCTCCGGGGGCTCCAGCAGGTCGACGCTGACGAAGTCGGCGAGCACGGGGACACAGACGTCGGCCAGCTCCTGGGCCGTACGGGTGACGTCCAGGGTGCTGCCGATGCGCACGCTGGCCTCGTTCACCAGGTGCAGCCGCTGCCGGGCCCGGTGGTTCTCGGTGATGTCGTGGGCGGCCAGGCACACGCCCCGCACCCGCCCCTCGGTGTCGGTGACGGGTGCCATCCGGGCCAGCCAGGCGTGCGCCCGGTCCTCGCCGCCGCTGCGCAGGTAGGTCTGCACGTCCTGCGCCTGCCCGGTGCCGAGCACCTGCAGCAGGTGCCGCTCCAGCTCCTCGTTCTGCGGTTTCCCGCCCAGCTCGGAGATCCGCAGGCCCTGGACGCGCTCCGGGGGGACGCCGATCACCCGGGCCATGGCGTCGTTGAGCGTGTGCAGCCGCAGGTGCTCGTCGTAGACGGCGATGGCGCAGGGGGACTGGACGAGCGACGCAGCGTTCAGCGGGTCGTCGGGGGAGCGGGGGGCGGGCTCCAGCGGGGTGACGACGAGCCAGTCGGCGGGGCCGCCGTCGGCGGGAGGGCGGTGGTGGGCGAGCAGCCACACGGCCACGGTCCGGCCGTCCCGGTGGCGCAGGGTCACCGTGCCGTGGCAGCTGGGGCCGCTCACCTCGGGGGCCGGACCGGCCAGCAGCCGGGCGGCGGGCCGCCCCACGACCTCGTCGGCCGTCCAGCCGAGCAGCCGCCGGGCGCCCTCGTTCCACTGGGTCACCGTGCCGGCGTCGTCGATGACAGCCCGGGCCGTCGCGGCCTCGTCGAACGGATACTCCGGGCTCATCGTCGCACTCCATCGCGCATACTCACCGTTACAGGCGCGTCACTTCCGTTCCAGCGTAGTGCGTCGGGCTTCCCCATGGACGCGAATGCGCGGCCGGGCGGTGTCACGGCCGGCGGGGCCGCGCGGGCGGAGGCCGATGATTGTCCCTCACGGGGCCGGGGAGTGTGGAGGCGGGGGGAAGACTTTGTGCAAGCCGACCGGGTTGTTAGCCTGCGACGTATTTCCCATGACACAGATCGATGATCCGTCGGCATTGCCCCTGGGAGGGGAACGAGGGTGCGCATGACCAGCAGCACGGGCGAGGTCGCGGAGACCGTGCCGGGCGACCAGGAACTCAGAATGCTCCTGGCCGGCCTGACGGCCGTCCGGGACGGTGACTTCGGCACCCGCCTGCCCGAGGACGCCGACGGGCTCATGGGCGACATCGCCACCGTCTTCAACGGCATGGTCGACCAGCTGTCCGTCTTCACCTCCGAGGTGACCCGGGTGGCCCGTGAGGTGGGCACCGAGGGCACCCTGGGAGGCCAGGCGGAGGTGCCGGGCGTCTCCGGCACCTGGGCCGACCTGACCGACTCCGTCAACGCCATGGCGGGCAACCTGACCACTCAGGTCCGCGACATCGCCCAGGTGGCGACGGCCGTGGCCAAGGGCGACCTGTCGCAGAAGATCGACGTGCCCGCGCGCGGCGAGATCCTGGAGCTGAAGGAGACCGTCAACACGATGGTCGACCAGCTCTCCGCGTTCGCCGACGAGGTGACGCGGGTGGCCCGTGAGGTCGGCAGCGAGGGCCGCCTCGGCGGCCAGGCCAAGGTGCCCGGCGTGGCGGGCGTCTGGCGCGACCTGACCGACTCGGTCAACCTGATGGCGGGCAACCTGACCTCGCAGGTCCGCAACGTCGCCCAGGTGACGACGGCCGTGGCCAAGGGCGATCTCTCGCAGAAGATCACCGTGGACGCCCGGGGCGAGATCCTGGAGCTGAAGAACACCATCAACACGATGGTCGACCAGCTCTCCGCGTTCGCCGACGAGGTGACGCGGGTGGCCCGTGAGGTCGGCACCGAGGGCCGCCTCGGCGGCCAGGCGGACGTCAAGGGCGTCAAGGGCACCTGGCGCGACCTGACCGACTCGGTGAACTTCATGGCGGGCAACCTGACCTCGCAGGTCCGCAACGTCGCCCAGGTCGCCACCGCGGTCGCCAAGGGCGATCTCTCGCAGAAGATCACCGTGGACGCCCGGGGCGAGATCCTGGAGCTGAAGAACACCATCAACACGATGGTCGACCAGCTCTCCGCGTTCGCCGACGAGGCGACCCGGGTGGCCCGCGAGGTCGGCACCGAGGGCCGCCTCGGCGGCCAGGCCCACGTGCGCGGAGTCTCCGGCACCTGGAAGGACCTCACCGACAACGTCAACGTGATGGCGTCGAACCTGACCAGCCAGGTCCGCTCCATCGCGCAGGTCGCCACCGCCGTCGCCCGCGGCGACCTGTCGCAGAAGATCACCGTCGAGGCCAAGGGCGAGGTCGCCGCCCTCGCGGACGCCATCAACACGATGGTGGACACCCTCTCCGCCTTCGCGGACGAGGTCACCCGGGTGGCCCGCGAGGTCGGCACCGAGGGCCGCCTCGGCGGCCAGGCCCAGGTGCCGAACGTGGCCGGCACGTGGAAGGACCTCACCGACAACGTCAACTCCATGGCCAACAACCTCACCGGCCAGGTGCGCAACATCGCCCTGGTCACGACGGCGGTGGCCCGGGGTGACCTGTCGAAGAAGATCGACGTGGACGCCCGCGGCGAGATCCTCGAACTGAAGACGACCATCAACACGATGGTCGACCAGCTCTCCGCGTTCGCCGACGAGGTCACCCGCGTCGCCCGCGAGGTCGGCACCGAGGGGCGCCTCGGCGGCCAGGCCGAGGTGGAGGGCGTCTCGGGCACCTGGAAGCGGCTGACCGAGAACGTCAACGAGCTGGCCGGGAACCTGACCCGGCAGGTGCGCGCCATCGCCGAGGTGGCCAGCGCCGTCGCCGAGGGCGACCTGACCCGGTCCATCACCGTGGAGGCGTCCGGCGAGGTCGCCGAGCTCAAGGACAACATCAACTCCATGGTGGAGTCCCTGCGCGAGACCACCCTCGCCAACCAGGAACAGGACTGGCTCAAGACCAACCTCGCGCGGATCGCCGGCCTCATGCAGGGCCACCGCGACCTGCCCGTCGTGGCCGAACTCATCATGGACGAGCTGGTGCCGCTGGTCTCGGCCCAGTACGGCGCGTTCTACCTCGCCGAGGACGGCGAGCGCGGCCCCGAGCTGCGGCTCGTCGGCTCCTACGGCCGCCCCGAGGACGACGCGCGCCCCGAGCGCATCCCGTTCGGCCGCTCCCTGGTCGGCCAGGCGGCCCGCAGCCGCCGCACCATCGCCGTCGACCAGCTGCCGCCCGACTACGTGACCATCTCCTCCGGGCTCGGCCAGACCGTGCCGACCACTCTCCTCCTGCTGCCGATCCTCTTCGAGGACCACGTCCTCGGCGTGATCGAGCTGGCGTCCGTGACCCGCTTCACCCCGATCCACCAGGACCTGCTGGAGCAGCTCCGGGAGACGATCGGCGTCAACGTCAACACCATCCTGGCCAACGCCCGCACCGACGAACTGCTCGGCGAGTCGCAGCGCCTGACGGCCGAGCTCCAGGTCCGGTCGGCCGAACTCCAGGCCCAGCAGGAGGAATTGCAGCGCTCCAACGCCGAACTGGAGGAGAAGGCCTCGCTGCTCGCCGCGCAGAACCGCGACATCGAGGCGAAGAACCTCCAGATCGAGCAGGCCCGGCAGGAACTGGAGGCGCGCGCCCAGCAGCTGGCGCTGGCCTCGAAGTACAAGTCGGAGTTCCTGGCCAACATGAGCCACGAGCTGCGCACCCCGCTCAACAGCCTGCTCATCCTCGCCCAGCTCCTCGCCCAGAACCCCTCGCGCAACCTCACCCAGAAGCAGGTGGAGTACGCGGGCATCATCCACTCCGCGGGCTCCGACCTGCTCCAGCTCATCAACGACATCCTCGACCTGTCCAAGGTCGAGGCCGGAAAGATGGACGTGGCCCCCGAGCGGGTGTCACTGCGCCAGCTCATCGAGTACGTCGAGGCCACCTTCCAGCCGATGACGACCCAGAAGGGCCTGGAGTTCAAGGTGATCACCGCGCCCGGCGCGCCGAGCGACCTGGTCACCGACGACTCCCGGCTGCGCCAGGTGCTGCGCAACCTCCTGTCGAACGCGGTGAAGTTCACCGAGCAGGGCGGCGTCGAACTCGTCGTCAAGCCCGCCGCGCCGGAGGAGGTGCCCGGCGGGGTCCTCAAGGGCGGCCCCGTCGTCGCGTTCAGCGTGAAGGACACCGGCATCGGCATCCAGGAGCAGCAGCTGGAGGCCATCTTCGGCGCCTTCCACCAGGCGGACGGCACCACCAGCCGCAAGTACGGCGGCACGGGCCTCGGGCTGTCCATCACCCGGGAGATCGCCCACCTGCTCGGCGGTGCCGTGACCGTGGACAGCACGCCCGGCCGGGGCAGCACCTTCACGCTGTTCCTCCCGGTGACCCGGCCCGACTTCGAGCAGATCGCCGACCGGGCGCCGGAGCGGCCGGAGATCCTGCCCGCCGCGGAGGACGGCCTCGACGTGCCCGTCGCCCCCCGGCCGCGCGCGGCCGCGGGACGCCGGCGCCGGCTGCTCGTCGTGGAGGAGCGGCCGCGCGGCCTGCTCACCCTCGTCGCCGAGAGCGTCGTCGCGGACGTCGCCCGGCACAACCCGGACGAGGCCGTGCCGCGGCCCGTGGTGGACCTGATCACCGCCGTCGGCGCCCAGGAAGCGGCCGGCTCGCTGGCCGCGGAGCCGTGCCACTGCGTCGTGCTCGACCTCGACATGCCCGACGGCGAGGCCGCGCGGTTCCTGGAGGCCCTGCGGGGTGACTCGGCGCTGGCCGACGTCCCCGTCCTGGTGCACAGCAGCCACCACACCGACACGGCCGCCCAGGTGCTGCGCCCGCACGCGCACGACGGGGCACTGGAGGTCCTCTCCAGCCTCGACGAGCTGCGCGAGCGCATCGCGCTGCACCTGTCGGCCGAGGAGCCGGGCGACGTGCTGTCCCTGGTGCGGGGCGAGGAGCGGCAGGAGGTTCCGCAGGCCGTCGTCGACGACTCCTTCGCCGGACGGACCGTGCTCGTCGTCGACGACGACGCGCGCAACCTCTTCGCGCTCAGCGGGATCCTCGAACTGCACGGGTTCCGGGTGCTGCACGCGGAGGACGGCCGCAAGGGCATCGAGACGCTCCTCGCCCACCCGGAGATCGACCTGATCCTGATGGACGTCATGATGCCGGAGATGGACGGGTACACCGCCACGGCGGAGATCCGCAGAATGCCGCAGTTCGCCGAGCTGCCCATCATCGCCGTCACCGCCAAGGCGATGCCGGGCGACCGGGAGAAGTCCCTGGCGTCGGGGGCGAGCGACTACGTCACCAAGCCCGTCGACACCCAGGACCTGATCACCTGCGTCCGGCGCTGGCTGTCCCGGTGAACGCGCCGCAGCCCGCCCACGCACCCCGCCGGAGCGGGACCCGCCCCGACGTTCGCGTTCCCGCGGCGCCCCGCCAAGGAGCATTGCCACTGTGACCACCACCGGCAGTCCCGACGAACAGCACGGCCCCGAGCCGCGCCCGGCCCCGGCCGTCCCGGCACCACCGCCGCCCGCGGCGCCCGGACCCGGCCCGGCCGCCCCGCCGTCCCCGGCGCCGGCCGGCCCGGAGGGTGCGGGCGTTCCGGCGGGTACCGGCACGCCGCGGGCGGGCGCCGGCCCGGAGGGTGCCGTCGCGTCCGCGCCGGAGTCCGGCGCGGACGGCGCGCTGGTGCCCGTGCCGGACGCCCCCGCGGCGGGCACCGCCCCGCCGTCCGCGCCCGCCGGCCCGGCGACGGGCGGCGGTGACGCCGGTTCCGCCGTGGCGCCCGGCCCGCCCCGCGAGCCCGTGGGCGTCGCCGCGACCTCGCCCGTCGGCAGACTCGCCGCCACGGTCGAGCGGCTGCGGCGGGAGGTGCGGGCCGCGCACGCCGAGGCGGAGGGGCGGGCGCTGGTCGAACTCGCCAAGGGCATCCTGGTGGAGCGGCTCGGCTGCGGCCCCGCCCAGGCCGCCCGGCAGCTCGCGGAGCTCGCCGAGCAGGCCCGGATGAGCCCGCTGGAGTTCGCCGTCGAGGTCATCAACCAGGCGGCCCGGGACCGGGTGGCGGAGGCCACGGACGCCTTCCTCGCCGCCGCCACCGGGGCCCGCGCGGCCCAGCAGGAGCAGGCCGCCGTGCGCCTGCGCGCCGCGGAGAGCGCGGCGCTCGCCGCACCCGACGCGCAGGCCGTCGTCGGCTCGCTGCTGGAGCACGCGCTGCGCCCGCTGGGCGCGGTCGCCGTGGCCCTGTGGGCGGCCGGCCCGGACGGCTCGCTCAGCCTCACGGGCAGCGCCGGCTTCGCGCCGGCCGAGGCGTCACGGTGGCGCTACGTGCCACCGGACGTGGCGACGGTGGCGCGCCGCGCGCTCACCGAGCGCAGCGGGCAGTGGATGGGCTCGCTGGCGGAGACCGGGCTGCCCACCATCGGCCGCAACGCCCACCCGGACGGCGGCCGGGTCGCCGTGCCCGCGGGCACCGGAGGGCGCATCCACGGGGTGCTGGAGATCGCCTGGCCCGCGCCGCTGGAGCCGCAGCCGCCGCAGGTGGTGCGCCAGGTGGAGGCGCTGGCCGAGCTGTGCGCGCACACCCTGGAGACGTACCCGGCCCGCCCGGACGCGGTGCCCGAGCCGCGCATCATGCCGGACACCGCGGAGCTGATGGACCTCGCCGACGGGCTGCACGACCCGGCCCTGGTGCTGGAGCCGTACCTCGACGACTCCGGGCGGCTGGCCGACTTCCGCATCCAGCACGTCAACAACCGCTTCCTGGATCCGGCGGGCCGGCCCCGGGCAGTGGTCAGCGGGGCCCTGCTGCTGGAGGCGTACCCGATGACGGCCGGGGGCAGCGAGCTGTTCCAGCGCATCGAGCGGGTGTACGCCACCGGCGAGCCGTTCCGGGCCCGCCGCATGCGGCTCACCGCGCTGGTGGACCAGGTGCCGCTGTCGGCGGTGGCGGACATCAGCATCAGCCGGCACGGCAACAGCGTCCTGCTGATCTGGCGCATCGAGGACGAGACGGCCCGGCTCGCCAGCCTGCTCCAGCACGCCCAGCGGCTCGGCCGTGTCGGCGGGTTCGAGGAGAACCTGCTGACGGGCGACATCACCTGGAACGGCCAGATGTTCGACCTGTACGGCCGGCCCCCGACCAGCCCGCCGGTGCCGCTGGAGGAGCTGTCCGCGCACGCCCACCCGGACGACGCGGTGACCATCGGCCGCTTCCTGCGCACGGTGCTGCACCAGCGGCGGCCCGCGTCCGCGGCCTTCCGGTTGCAGCGGCCGGACGGTGTCACCCGCCACATCCGCGTCGTCGCCGAGCCGGTCCTCGACACCGACGGCCGGCTGTTCGTGGTCCGCGGGGCCTGCCAGGACATCTCGGCCCAGCACTGGACGGAGGTGGCGCTGGCGGCCACCCGCGACCAGCTCGCGCACACCGAGCAGCAGGCCGCCGAGCGCAACCGGCTGGCGCTCCAGCTCCAGCACGCGATCATGCCTCCGACGCAGGCACCGCTCCAGGTGTCCGGCATGGAGGTGGCGGTGCGCTACCGCCCCGCGGAGACCGAGAACCTGGTGGGCGGCGACTGGTACGACGCCGTCGTCCTGCCGTCGCGGCGGGTGCTGCTGTGCGTGGGGGACGTGGCGGGCCACGGCATAGAGGCGGCGACGAGCATGGTCGTGCTGCGCAACGCGCTGCGCGGGCTGGCCGTCACCGGTGCCGGGCCCGGCCAGTTGCTGTCGTGGCTGAACCTGGTGGCGCACCACCTGAACGGTGCCGTGACCGCCACGGCCGTGTGCGCGCTGTACGACCCGGAGGAGCGCACCCTGCGCTGGGCGCGGGCGGGCCACCTGCCGCCCGTGCTGGTGCGCGGCGGTGAGGCCGCGCCGCTGCCCCTGCTCAAGGGGATGCTGCTGGGGGCCGTGCCGGACGCGCCGTTCGAGGAGGGCGAGGTGCGGCTCGCGCCCGAGGACACGCTGCTGATGTACACCGACGGCCTGGTGGAACGCCGCGACAGCTCCGTGGAGGAGTCGCTGACCCACCTGCTGAGCACGGCCTCGCGGGCGGCGCCGGCGGCGCTGGACCAGCAGCTGGACCGGCTGCTCACGTACAGCCGGTCGGACACGGACGACGACACCTGCCTGGTGGGCATCCGGGTGGGCTGAGCCGGACGCCTCCGCGGTCCGCCGCGCGGGTCGAACCAGTCGAAGCAGTCTCCTCCGGACCGTTGACGTCACGTCGTGACTCCCACAACGATGGCCTGCGTCCGCAACTTGGGAGCGCTCCCATGACCTTGGAGCGCCACCCGCACCTCCCGAGGAGCCCCGACGTGAAACGACGCAGAACCGCCGCGCTGCTGTCCCTGACGGCACTCATCGGCACGGCGCTCACCACCGTTCCGGCCCAGGCCGACGAGGTCGAACAGGTCAGGAACGGCACCTTCGACAGCACCACCGAGCCCTGGTGGGCCTCCAGCAACGTCACCGCCGGCCTGTCCGCCGGGCGGCTGTGCGCCGACGTCCCCGGGGGCACCGCCAACCGCTGGGACGCCGCCGTCGGCCAGAACGACCTCACCCTGGTGAAGGGGGAGTCGTACCGCTTCTCCTTCTACGCCGACGGCGCCCCCGCCGACCACACGGTCCGCGCCATCGTCGGCCTCTCGGTGGCCCCGTACGACACCTGGTTCGAGGTCAGCCCGCAGCTCAGCGTCTCCGGCAACAGCTACTCGTACACCTTCACCTCGCCCGTCGACACCACCCAGGCCCAGGTCGGCTTCCAGCTCGGCGGCAGCGCCGAGCCCTGGCGGTTCTGCATGGACGACGTGTCGCTGCTCGGCGGGGTGGCGCCCGAGCCGTACGAGCCCGACACCGGGCCCCGCGTCCGCGTGAACCAGGTCGCCTACCTGCCCGCCGGGCCGAAGAACGCCACCCTCGTCACCGACGCGACCCAGCGGCTGCCCTGGCAGCTGAAGAACGCCGGCGGCGCCGTGGTCGCCCGCGGCTGGACCGTGCCGCGCGGCACCGACGCCTCCTCCGGGCAGAACGTGCACTCCGTCGACTTCGGCGCGTACCGGGTGCGCGGCGAGGGGTTCACCCTGGTCGCCGACGGGCAGACCAGCCGCCCCTTCGACATCGGCACCGCCGCCTACGACCGGCTCGCCACCGACGCGGCGAAGTTCTACTACACCCAGCGCAGCGGCCTCGCGATCCGCGACGACCTGCGGCCGGGCTACGGCCGCCCGGCCGGCCACGTCGGGGTGGCGCCCAACCAGGGCGACACCGACGTGCCGTGCCAGCCGGGTGTGTGCGACTACCGGCTCGACGTCTCCGGCGGCTGGTACGACGCGGGCGACCACGGCAAGTACGTCGTGAACGGCGGCATCTCCGTCTGGGAGCTGCTGAGCACCTACGAGCGCGCCCGGCACGCCCGCACCGGCGAGGTCGAGCGGTTCCGTGACGGCACCCTCGCCATCCCCGAGAGCGGCAACAAGGTGCCCGACCTGCTCGACGAGGTGCGCTGGGAGCTGGACTTCCTGCTGAAGATGCAGGTCCCGGACGGGCAGCCGCTGGCCGGCATGGCCCACCACAAAATCCACGACGAGAACTGGACCGGGCTGCCGCTGCTGCCGAGCGACGACCCGCAGAAGCGCGAGCTGCACCCGCCGACCACCGCGGCGACCCTGAACCTCGCGGCGGTCGCCGCCCAGGCGGCCCGGCTCTACAAGCCCTACGACCCCCGGTTCGCGGCGCGCGCGCTCACCGCCGCGCGCAAGGCCTGGGCCGCGGCCGAGGCGCACCCGGCCGTGTACGCGGACGAGAACGACGGCATCGGCGGCGGCGCCTACCCGGACCGGGCCGTCGACGACGAGTTCTACTGGGCGGCGGCCGAGCTGTACCTCACCACCGGTGAGCGGCGGTTCGCGGACCACGTCCTGGGCTCCCCGGTGCACACCGCCGACATCTTCGGCCCGACCGGCTTCGACTGGGCCCGCACCGCCGCGGCGGCCCGGCTCGACCTGGCCACCGTGCCCAGCGGGCTGCCCGGCCGGGACAAGGTCCGCCGGTCCGTCGTGCAGGGCGCCGACCGCTATCTGGCCACCCTGAAGGCCCACCCCTACGGCCTGCCGTACGCCCCCGCGGACAACAAGTACGACTGGGGCTCCACCCACCAGGTGCTGAACAACGCCGTCGTGCTGGCCACGGCGTACGACCTCACGGGTGCCGCCAAGTACCGTGACGGGGCGGTCCAGACCATGGACTACGTCCTGGGCCGCAACGCGCTCAACATCTCCTACGTCACCGGCTACGGCGAAGTGAGCGCACAGAACCAGCACAGCCGCTGGTACGCCCGTCAGCTCGACCCGAAGCTGCCGAACCCGCCGGCCGGCTCGCTGTCCGGCGGCCCGAACTCGAGCATCCAGGACCCGCTGGCGCAGAGCAAGCTCCAGGGGTGCGTCGGCCAGTTCTGCTACATCGACGACATCCAGTCGTGGTCGACCAACGAGATCACGATCAACTGGAACGCGGCCCTGGCCCGGGTGGCCGCCTTCGTGGCGGACCAGGGCTGAACACGTCCGTGAAGGTGCCCGAGAGGTTCGAATGTGATACGGATCGCATCGGTCCCGACCGCTTTCGAACCTCTCGGTACCGTTGTACGGCCCCTCTGAGCTGGGGATATTTACGGGCAAGTACCCGCGCGGTACCGTGAGGCCATGCCAGCCCTCAACGTGGAGTTCAGTGAGCGCGAGCTGGAGGACCTGCGGCAGATCGCCAAGGAGCGCGGGACGTCGATGAAGGCCCTCGTCCGTGAGGCCGCCGCGGCCGACATCGCCCGGCACCGGGCACTGAAGGAAGGCGCGGAGGCCTTCCGCCGCTTCTTCACCGCCCACGCCGACGAGTTCGCGGCAGCCTTCCCCGATGACGAGCCGCCCGCCGGCGGCGAGGGACGGGCCGCCTGACGATGGCACCCGTCCTCCACATCGACGTGCCCTGGCTGCTCCAGCGGCACGAAGAGGTCCTCCCGGACCAGCCGACCATCAACGACTTCTCCGCGCTGGTGGCGGCCGTCGCCCGGCACCGCGTCGACCCGCCCCGGCTCGGCGTCGACTCCGACCCGGCCTGGCGGGCCGCCGCGCTGCTGCACACCCTCGCCCTGCTGCGCCCGCTGCCCTCGGCGAACGCCCGCTTCGCCTGCGCCACCGCCGTGGCCTACATGTTCGTCAGCGGCGCCGGCATCGACCCGCCCTACGGCGCCCTCGTCGACCTCGCCCGCGACCTGATGGACGGCAGGACCGACGTCTACGGCGCCGCCGACCGGCTGCGCTCCTGGCAGATCTGACACTCCGTCACGGATCCGGTCCCTGCCCCGGCGCCGGCGAGTTCCCCGGGGAGGCCACGGGGCGAGGGTGAGGGGGACGGCGGGAGGGCGCGGCCGGCGGCCGCGGCGCGCGATCCGGCGAAGGATCCGGCACCGGTGCGCGGCGCGGCGCCCGGCGACGGGACCATGCGTGCCTCCGCCCCGCGGGCGCCGGTTTCACGCGGGGCGCGGACAAAGGCGAATGGCGGGGCGCGGAGCGCCAGTTGGCGCCCGATCTGACTTTCTCTCAGTGTGGCTGATGTTGCCCGGTTGCCTTGTTGCGCACGACTCGGTTGTGCGAAGGTGATCCACCGGGAATTTCTGCTCCCGATAGCGCGCCAAAAAGGTATGCACCAAGTCCGGCTTCCACGTCCGGATCCTTTCGGCGAACAGA